>CAIYYA010000286.1 GCA_903930255.1 uncultured beta proteobacterium | reverse complement strand
GTGGTGGATGCCAGCGTTGCTGTCAAATGGTTTTTGCACGGCAACCCGGATGAACCGCATACAGACCTGGCACTGCGCGTTTTGGAGCAATCAGTGCTCGGCTTTCTGCCGATGGTGCAGCCGGGCCACTTTGTAGCGGAGGTGGCTGCCGTATTGGCAAGACTCAAACCTGCGCAAGCGCAGGACGACTTGATTGATTTGCTGGACATCCGATACGGCACGCTGAACAGTCAAGAAACCTATGTAACGGCGATGGACTTGGCCCTGCGCTACCAGCATCACTTGTTTGACACGCTCTACCACGCTGTTGCGCTGCACACACCGGGCGCAGTGCTGATCACATCCGATGAGCGCTACTACAACAAAACCCGGTTAGAGGGACACATCTGCTTGCTGGCAGATTTCAGATTTCCATGATCATGATAGAACCCTCTTGATGTGACTGTGCGAAGCCAAAATACTACATATTCAATAGCTACTCACGCAAGCCCCATAAGCGCTAAAGCCATATTTCTTATGTCATACATGCGTGAAAAGCTTTTATATCAATAGCAATATTCATCACCAAACTGGCGCACTGGCGGTTTCCAGATGGGTCAGATACACGCGCACTTCAAACTCGAGCTGGTGGTAGCTGGGCTCCATGTAGCTGCAAAGTTGGTAAAAAGCTTTGTCGTGGGCGCGCTCTTTCAGGTGCGCCAACTCGTGCACCGCAATCATTTTGAGAAATTCGGCCGGCACGGTTTTGAACAGGCTGGCAATGCGGATTTCGCGCTTGGCCTTGAGTTTGTTGCCCTGCACCCGCGCCACGGTGGTGTGGGTGCCCAGGGCGTTGTTCACCACATGCAGTTTGCTGTCGAACATGGCTTTGCTCAGCGGCTCGGCACCGCGCAAGTGTTCGTTTTTCAAATTTTGCAAGTAGTCAAACAGCGCCTTGTCGGTGCGAACGCTGTGTGCCTGCGGGTATTTTTGTTGTAGCCACGCTGCCAGACGGTTTTCTTGCACAAGTTGTTCGACCTGGGCCAGCGTTGCCGCCGGGTAGCCTTGCAGATACCTCAAGCCGAAACCAGTTCTTGTGTGACTACTTCGCCGCGCAGGGTAAAGGTGCGGGTTTCGGTGATAAGCACATCGACCATTTGCCCGATCAGGCGCGGCTGACCGACAAAATTCACCACCCGGTTGCATTCGGTGCGGCCCATCAGCTCCCCGGCGTCGCGCTTGGAAGCGCCTTCGACCAGCAGGCGCTGCCGTGTGCCCACCAAACTTTGGCTGATGCGTGCCATGTTGCTGTTGATGGCAGCTTGCACTTCTTGCAGGCGGCGCAGTTTGACGGGGTGGCCAGTGTCGTCAGGCAAGTTGGCTGCCGGCGTGCCCGGGCGTGGGCTGAAGATAAAACTGAAGCTGTTGTCAAAGCCGACATCTTCCATCAGCTTCATCAGTTTGGTGTGGTCGTCTTCGGTTTCACCCGGAAAACCCACGATGAAGTCGCTGCTCAAGGCCATGTTGGGGCGAATGGCGCGCAGCTTGCGCACGGTGCTTTTGTATTCCATGGCGGTATAGCCGCGCTTCATGGCCATCAAAATGCGGTCGCTGCCGTGTTGCACCGGCAAATGTAGGTGGCTCACCAGTTTGGGCAATCTGTCGTAAGCGGCAATCAGCGCAGGGGTGAATTCGTTGGGGTGGCTCGTCACGTAGCGCAGGCGCTCGACCCCCGGTATGTCAGACACGTAATCGAGCAGCGTGGCAAAGTCGGCCATCTCTGTGCTGTTGCCCATCGGCGCACGCCAGGCATTGACGTTTTGCCCCAGCAGGGTGATTTCTTTCACGCCTTGGTCGGCCAAGCCCGCCACTTCAACCAGCACGTCTTCAAAGGGCCGGTGCACTTCTTCGCCGCGGGTATAGGGCACCACGCAGTAGCTGCAATATTTGGAGCAGCCCTCCATGATCGAGACAAACGCGCTGGCGCCGTCCTTGCGGGCAGCAGGCATGTGGTCGAATTTTTCGATTTCCGGAAAGCTGATGTCCACTTGCGAACGGTTCAAGCGGGCACGTTCGTCCAATAACTGCGGCAAGCGGTGCAGCGTTTGTGGGCCAAACACCACATCCACATACGGTGCGCGGGCAATGATGGCATCGCCCTCCTGGCTGGCCACACAGCCTCCCACGCCAATCAGGGCCCCTTTTTTCTTCAGATGCTTGACGCGTCCCAGATCAGAAAACACTTTTTCTTGCGCCTTTTCGCGCACCGAGCAGGTGTTGAACAAAATCAGGTCGGCTTCTTCCACGTTGTCGGTGGGTTCGTAACCCTGGGCAGCACCGAGCACGTCGCTCATCTTGTCCGAGTCGTACTCGTTCATCTGGCAGCCGTAGGTTTTGATAAAGACTTTTTTGCTCATGTTGGAAATATTCGCTATTATTTAAAGAGCTGCTTACGCAAGCTGAACAAGCACGGGAGGCAGATTTTGTGTATAAAAATCAGCGTGGATTAAAGCTGGGGAGCTGGTTAAACGGTGTTTTTCCGTCGTCTGTGGGAGGCTTGTTTGCTTCGGATGCAAAAGTGAAATTTCGCAGGAGTTCCATGCCGGCACGTTTCTCCTGCGCTTCTTCGGCACTCAGAATCCAGACCTCGTGCACCAAGCCCTGGTTGTCGCGCACGTAGTTCACCAGAACAGCTTGCCCCACCAGAGTGCCCGACATCACCAGCAGGTTGCCAGCGCTTTTGATGCGGGCACCGGGCGACAGGCGGGCAACTTGTCCGTTGATCAAAATTTGTGGTGGGGTAGTGACCTCTAACATGCCGCGCAGCGCTGTTGGTGGAAACTGGCGGATCAAGCCTTGTGCCCAGATAGAGGCAGGGATCAGGCAAGCCGTGGCTGTCAAACAGAGCGTGGGCAGCAAGGATTTCAAAAGGGCTGGGCAGCGGATCATGGTGTTCATCCAGAGGCTGTGGTGAAGTCGGCGATTTTAGAGCACTGGGTGTTTGAATTGTTGGGTGTTAAACCCAAGTTAAACTGATTAAAAACAAGCATTCGAAATCTCTATCAATCCTGAACGCAGATGTCACTGACGCAACCCAAAAAGCCCTGGCTGGTTCGCATGCACCACCGCATGCGCACGGTGTCGTTTGCCATGGTTTTTAGTGCCACCTGCCTGCATCTTGCGGGCAAAAATTTTGCCACCGGTACTTGGGTTTTTCTGGTGTTTCTTTTACTGATTTATCCACACCTTCAGTATGGGCGATCTCTCAGGGCAGCTGATTCGATTCGGGCTGAGATGTACAACTTGCAGCTGGATTCGGTGCTGCTGGGCATTTTTGTGGCAACCATTCATTTTTCAGACTGGCTGACTTTCTCGGTCGTGATGGGCACCTTGAGCAACAACGCAGCCAACAAGGGTTGGCGCGGCATTGGTGAAGCCTTGCTGGGCTTGTTGGCCGGAATCGTCGTTGGCATTGCTGTCGCTGGATTCACGTTTTCTGCGCATACCGATTGGCCTGCGATGCTGGTTTGTATGGTGGGTCTGGGGGCTTATCTGCTGGCCATGAACAACATCGGCTTTTCCAGAAACAACCAACTGCGCACGGTTCGCAAACAACTCGAGAATCGAGAGACCGAGCTGCTGGGTGCCAATGAAACCATGCGCAAAAACCTGGCCGAAATTGACCAGCTGCAAAGCCAGTTGCGCGAGCAGGCCAACCGCGACGCGCTGACCCATCTATTTAATCGCCGGTTTCTCGATACGTCTTTGAATCGGGAGCTGGCTCGCTGTGCCCGGGAAGGCAGACCCCTGTCTTTGCTGATGCTCGATGTTGATCATTTCAAAAAATACAACGACCATTACGGCCATCAGGCGGGTGATGAATGCCTCAAGCGCGTGGCGCAGATATTGAACGCCAGTGCCAAACGCGCCAGTGATCTGGCAGCACGCTATGGTGGTGAAGAATTTGTTCTGGTGCTGGCTGACACCGATGCACCAACCGCGATGCGCCTGGCCGAGGAAGTTCTGCTAGGCATTGCGTCACTCAATATGCCGCATGAAATGTCACGCATTGGCCGGGTCTCGGTGAGCATCGGCAGCGCCACATCGACCCAAGAGGCCTACCGCGATGTGGACAGCTTGCTGCGTGCCGCAGACCAGGCTTTGTACCGAGCCAAGCACAGCGGTCGCAATCAGCAACAGATGGCACCGGCCAGTCCGGTGCAAATTGGGTTAGGCAATTTGGCAGCGGTTGATGCCGTTCGCTTGGTTTGGAAGATGGACTACGAATGTGGTCACCCTGAAATTGACGAGGCACACCGCGAGTTGTTTGAGCAAGCCAATCTTCTGCTGACAAGTGCGCTTGGCGGCGCTTCAGACTCGGTGCCAATGGTCACAAAAATGGCCGAAACCCTGATTGCTCAACTTGAGCGGCATTTTCAGGAGGAGGAGCAGATCATCTGCGCGGCCGGGTTTCCAGAGGCAGCCAAACATGCTGCCGCCCATCGGGAACTGATAGAGCAAGCCAATCGTTTGGTCGGTCGATTGGGCGCAAAGGAGTTGGACCTGGCAGAGTTCTTTCGTTTTTTGGGGCACAACGTGGTTGTGCGTCACATGCTGGAAATGGATCGCACGTTCATGCCCTATCTGCTGGCGCATTGATGGCGCTTGGCATCGATCAAACTCATTCGTGCCGCAGTGCCTCAATCGGGTCCAGTCGGGCAGCCCGGCGCGCCGGAAAGTAGCCAAACAGCACGCCAATGCCGGCTGAAAAAACAAACGAAATCAGGTTCACACCCAGGTTAAAGACAAACGGCACGTCCATGAATTTGGCCAGCCCAATCGAGGCGCCAGTGGCCAGCACGATGCCGATGAGTCCGCCAATAGCAGCCAGTACCACGGCTTCGATCAAAAACTGCAACAACACCTCGCGCTCCAGCGCGCCAATGGCCAGGCGCAAGCCGATCTCGCGGGTGCGCTCGGTCACGCTCACCAGCATGATGTTCATGATGCCAATGCCGCCCACCAGCAGACTCACCGCCGCCACAGCCCCCAGCAGGGTGGTCATGACCTTGGTGGTGCCGGAGAGGGTTTCGCCCAATTGTTTGGTATCGAGCACATTGAAGTTGTCTTCGTCCGCTTCAGCCAATTTGCGCCGTTCGCGCAGCAGTTGGGTGATGCCGGACTTGACCCGTTCGGGGTCGGCACCGTCTTGCATCGACACCAGCAGGGTGTTGACGCGGGTGTTGCCAGTGATGCGCCGCTGCAAGGTATGCAACGGCATCATCACCACGTCGTCCTGGTCGTTGCCAAAAGCCCCCTGGCCTTTTTCACCGAGCACGCCAATCACCTCGCAACTGATTTGTTTGACACGGATCAAGGCGCCCACGGCAGAGCGGCTGCCAAAGAGTTCACGGCGCACGGTTTCGCCGATCAGGCAGACACCGGCCCCCGCCATTTGCTCCTCAAGGGT
>CAIYYA010000285.1 GCA_903930255.1 uncultured beta proteobacterium | reverse complement strand
GGGAGAGCCACTGTTGGCTGATGTCGGCGCAGCTGAACAGCTTGCAGTGCCAGAAGACCAGGGAAGCGGGGTTGTGCTGGCTGCACATGGTTGAGGTGGCGGAGCCACACAAGTAGCGGTCACTGTCGTATCTTGCGCCCACACGCCATTGCTGCAGCTGAACTTGGCCGAACCGGTGGTTCCGGTTGAATCGCTCAAGTTGATGGCAGACCCACTGGTCGTCGCGCTCGAAGGCGCCGAGCAGCTGTTGCCGTTGGCAGACCAATTCAGATTGGTGCCAGCCGCACAGCCTGCCGGGGCGGTACAAGTGACATTCGATGCAGCGCCCCAATTACCGTCATTGCAAGTGAACGTTGCACTGCCGCTATTTGGGGCTAACGTGTTGCTCAGCGTGATCGGACTGCCACTGTTAGCTGAAGACGTTGGTGCAGCTGAGCAGTTGGCTGTCCCTTGCGACCAACTGAGGGCAGTTGAGCTCGATGGGCACAACTGTGGCGGTGGTGGCGCACAGGATGAAGCAGGTGCGGCGTTCGTGTCCTCAGCCCATACACCATCGGTACAAATGAATTTGGCCGATCCAGTGGTGCCCGTCAAATCGTTCACTGGGATGGTTGATCCGCTAGCTGATGCTGTCGATGCTGCTGAGCAAGTGCTGCCACTGACACTCCAGCTTAAAGTTGCGTTGGCAGCGCAGGATGCTGGTGCTGGACGATTGCAAGTGGCATTGGCAGCAGCCCCCCAAACGCCATTGCCGCAAGAAAAACTGGCCGAGCCTGTGGTGGGTGCGCTTGCATCGGTCAAGGTGAGGGTTGCGCCACTTGTCGATAAACCCAGGGAAGCATTGCAGGTATTGCCATTGACCGTCCAAGATTGGTTGGCGTTAGCTGCACAGTCGACTGGAGCGGTACAAGTGGCATTCGATGCAGCGCCCCAATTACCGTCATTGCAAGTGAATGTTGCACTGCCGCTATTCGGGGCTAACGTGTTGCTCAGCGTGATCGGACTGCCACTGTTAGCTGAAGACGTTGGTGCAGCTGAGCAGTTGGCTGTCCCTTGCGACCAACTGAGGGCAGTTGTGTTTGCTTGGCAGGCTGCAGGCGTTTGGTTGGCCGTGGCCACCACGAACGAAAAGCTGTTGACATTGACCGAAATGAAATTCCCGTTCACCGAAATTGGTGTGATTTCTGCATAAGTGCCGCCCAAGTCTGCCTTAAACAGCCTCGGGACTTCGCCCGCAGCTAGAGCAGAGGAGTCGAATGGCAGCGTCAGCGTAGCCGATTTCTTAAAGGCAGTGCCATGTGGCAGCAGTTCCCAGATCAAGCCTGCCGCTTGGGTTCCTGGTGGCAGAGTCGGACTATCGGTTGGCGCAATAGACTGAATCGAGATGGCGGTATCGGCATCGAGCGCGTCAGCCGGAATGCTGATCGTTGCACCATTCGAAACGAAAGTAAATGACTCACCACTGGCACCCATGCACTGAGCAGTGCTGGTTGATACACAGGGCAATGTGGCAGGCTTGGTGTTCGGAGGGTTGACTGGATCATCATCACCGCATGCCACTAAAAAGACCACCAGGCACACAGCGAGCGCCCTTTGCAGCAGAATAAACGCTGCATTTGGCGGTGAGCATTTGAGCACTGCGACAAAAAGCGGCATGTTTAGATAGGATGAACATAGGAATTAAAAATTATCATATCAGCCTAATCCTGCGCTAACTTTTATATTTAGCGGTGAAACGCCAATCAAATCGAGGTCAAGCATTCAAGCAGCTTCGGTTTCAACCTGAATCCAGACCCAATAAGGTAAACCGCATGAACTCTTCGACCGTTGCTCCATGGCAAGCCCTCGTGCCCCAAACCTACGCATTAGGTGAATCCCCTTTTTGGCATCCGCATGAGCAAATGCTGTATTGGGTTGATATCGTGGGCAAGCAAATTTTGCGCGCCAATATCTACATGGGCACGGTGGAATCCTGGGCAATGCCCAGCGAACCCGGCTGCATGGCACCCAGCTTGCGCGGTGGCCTGGTGCTGGCGTTGCGGCATGGTGTTTATTGGGCGCGCGAGTGGGGCAGCGAGTTGCGGCAACTGGCTACGCTGGACTACAACCCCGCTCACATGCGTGCCAACGATGGCAAGTGCGATGCCTTAGGCCGTTTTTGGGTTGGCAGCATCGATGAAACCCGCACACAGCACAACGCTGCCTTGTTTTGTGTGGATGCGCGCAACTTGGAGCCAGCCGGTGCCCCCAGGGTTTCTTGCCAAATTAGTTCAACTTTGGGCGCCACGACCGCCAACGGACTGGCCTGGAGCCCCGACAACAAAACCCTTTATTGGGCTGACACTCCCAGTCACACCGTGTGGGCCTGGGACTATGACCTAGCGGCCAATAGTTTGGGTGCCAAGCACACGTTTGCCCAATTCGGCACCAAACCACCCGCGTGGCTGGCAGACCCGTCAGACGCAGGCAATGGTGGCTACCAAGGCCGCCCAGATGGAGCGGCGGTCGATGCGCAAGGTAACTATTGGATTGCCATGTATGAGGGGCGATGTGTGTGTCAGTTTGCACCAGACGGGCAATTGCTGCGTCAAATAGCAGTGCCCCTGCAGTGTCCAACCATGCCGTGCTTTGGGGGTGAAGACCTGAAAACCCTCTATCTCACCAGTGCAAGCCAGCATCGTCATGCGCCAGAGTTGGCGCAATTTCCAATGTCGGGGGGGGTCTTGTCGCTTCGGGTTGAGGTGCCTGGTCTGCCGGTAAATTTCTTCGACGACACAGATTTATGAACAGGGGTGTTTCAAAAAAATCAATCCACTGCTTTTGATCTGCTCTTACCATTACCCTCGAATTATTGAAAGTTTCATCCATGACTGCTGCACTGCAATCCATCATCGACCGTGTCCAAGCCGCAAGCGCACATGCGACGCCATTGCGCCTTGTGGGTCATGGCAGCAAAGACTTTTATGGCGACTCCCTGCAAGGTGAATTGCTTGATTGTTCGACTTACAGCGGCATCGTCAGCTATGAGCCTAGCGAACTGGTGGTCACGCTGCGTGCAGGCACGCCACTGCGTGAACTCGAAGCTGCACTGGCCGAAAAGGGGCAGTGCCTGGCATTTGAGCCACCGCGTTTTGGTGCCAGCGCAGGCACCTGCGGAGGCATGGTTGCGGCCGGTTTGAGTGGCCCGGCACGAGCCAGTGTGGGCAGCGTGCGTGACTATGTGCTGGGTGTGCGGCTGATCAATGGCCGCGCTGAGCACCTTACGTTTGGTGGGCAGGTTATGAAAAACGTGGCTGGTTACGATGTTTCGCGCCTGATGCCGGGTGCCATGGGCACACTGGGCGTTATCACCGAAATATCGCTCAAAGTGTTGCCTGTGGCACCAGCCGAGGCGACGCTGGTATTTCAACTTGACCAAGCCAGCGCTTTGAATCAATTGCACCGGTGGGGTGCGCAGCCCTTGCCTTTGAATGCAAGTTGCTGGGTGCGCGACGACAACGCGCCAGCTGCGCCCGAACTGCTTTTTGTGCGTTTGCGAGGAGCCGTGGCAGCGGTTGAGTCAGCCTGCCTGAAAATGTTGCAAGACGTATCTGGCTCGCGCATAGACAACGCGCAAGCTGCTGCTGACTGGGAAGCGTGTCGCGATTTACGCCTACCTTTTTTCAGTGAGTCTGGCAAAACGGGTGAATCTCTGGGATTGTGGCGTTTAAGTGTGGCACAAACCACCCCTGCGTTTGACCTGCCATGGGCGCAATTGGTCGAGTGGCATGGCGCACAGCGCTGGCTCTGGGCGCCAGAGTCAGCACGGCTTGAGATGTCTCAGTTGGCTTTGCAGGCAGGTGGTTATGCTACATTATTCAGAGCTTCTCATGCAGCAGGGACAAGCGCTAGAGGTCAATTTAATCCATTAAATTCAGTTCAGCAGCAGATACACCAGCGCTTAAAAGCAGAGTTTGACCCGGCCGGCATTTTTAATCGGGGTCGCATGCTTGCGTTTCTCTGAGTTGCCTAAGGACTAAGCTATGCAAACCCAACTCAGCCCCCAATACCAGGGCACGCCCGACGGTCTGGCCGCAGAAGCCATTTTGCGCAAATGTGTGCATTGTGGTTTTTGCACCGCCACTTGCCCCACTTACCAGCTGCTCGGTGATGAGCTCGACGGCCCGCGTGGGCGCATATATCTGATGAAACAGGTGCTCGAAGGTGTTGTTCCAACGCGCAAGACCCAGCAACACCTCGACCGTTGCCTGACCTGCCGTAACTGTGAAAGCACGTGCCCCAGTGGGGTGCAATATGGCCATTTGCTTGACATTGGTCGCAAGTTGGTCGATGCACAAGTGCCGCGCCCGGCCAGCGAAAGAGCCTTGCGCTGGGCTTTGAAAGAGGGCTTGTCCTCACCGTTGTTTGCGCCGGCCATGGCGCTTGGGCAAATGGTGCGTCCACTGTTGCCGCATGCCCTGAAAAACAAAGTGCCAGAGAAGCAGCCCGCAGGTGCTTGGCCTGCGCGTGAGCACGTTCGCAAAGTTCTCATGCTGGCTGGTTGCGTGCAGCCCAGTATGAGCCCCAACATCAATAGCGCCACCGCCCGTGTGCTTGATGCGGCTGGGATTCAGACCTTGATGTCGCCCAACGCTGGGTGCTGTGGTGCCGTCAAATTTCATCTGAATGACCAGGATGGCGGCATGACTCAGATGCGTGCCAATATTGATGCCTGGTGGCCTTATGTGCAAGGTGTGGATGGTCACGCTGGAGTCGAAGGCATTGTCATGAATGCTTCAGGCTGTGGTGTCACGGTGAAAGACTACGGTCATATTTTGCAGGGTGAGCCAGCGTATGCAGAAAAAGCTAAACGTATCAGCGCCCTCACGCAAGACATCAGTGAATGGCTGCCCGAACTCACCGCCACGTTGCGCGATCGGGTTAAAGCGCAGTCCGGTCGCATCGCCTTTCATCCGCCATGCTCACTGCAGCACGGGTTGCAGTTGCGCGGCGGTGTAGAAAAATACATGGCAGAGTTGGGCTTTAACGTGAAACTAACTGGCTGCGAATCGCATCTGTGCTGCGGCTCAGCGGGCACTTACAGCGTTCTCAACCCAGTTTTGTCTTACCAATTGCGTGATCGAAAGCTGGCTAATCTGGATGCAACTTTTGGCTCAGATAAACCCGAGCACATTGTTTCCGCCAATATTGGCTGCATCACACATTTACAAAGCGGCACGACAACACCCGTGCGCCATTGGATCGAGCTACTTGACCAAGCGTTGTCGCATAACGCATAAAAGAAAAGCTATAAATTAAATAGCTGCTTGCGCTTGTAGAATAAGCGCCAGAGCCTTATTTCTTATACAAAACCATGACCTTCCCGAACGCCTTTGAAAATTTAAACGTGCTATCGCAGCAAACCCTGCTGCCACCGGCGCAATTACACGACGCCGTGCCTGCCAGTAGCCATGCCATGCAAACGGTTGGTCGTGCACGCACCACGCTGGCCAATATTCTTCAAGGGCGCGATGCCCGTTTGCTGGTGGTGGTGGGGCCGTGCAGCATTCACGATATTGTGGCTGCCAAAGACTATGCAGAAAAACTCAAAGCGCTGGCTAACGAGTTGAGCGAGCAACTGTTCATGGTGATGCGGGTCTATTTTGAAAAACCGCGCACCACGGTGGGTTGGAAGGGGCTCATCAATGATCCGCGCATGGACGACACGTTTTGCATCGAAGAAGGTTTGCGCCTGGCGCGCCAGCTGTTGGTTGATTTAAATGGCATGGGCTTGCCTTGCGGGACAGAAGCGCTGGACCCCATCACGCCGCAATATCTGGGTGACTTGATCAGTTGGAGCGCCATTGGCGCGCGCACCACCGAAAGCCAGACTCATCGCGAGTTGGCCAGCGGCCTATCGAGTCCGGTTGGTTTTAAAAATGGCACCGACGGCAACCTTGAAGTGGCGCTCAATGCCATGCTGGCCGCCGCACAGCCGCACACTTTTTTGGGCATCAACGGCGAAGGGCAGGTGGCGCTCACCCAAACCCGTGGCAATGCCTATGGCCACTTGATTTTGCGCGGTGGCAGCGTGCCCAACTATGACTCGGTGTCGATCGCGCAAGCCGAGTCTGAGTTGGCAAACGCCCGCTTGCCGGTGAATATCGTGGTCGACTGCAGTCATGCCAATTCACGCAAAAACCATGCACTGCAAAGCTTGGTGCTGAAAGATGTGGTGGGTCAAATTGTGGACGGAAACCGCTCGATCAAGGGGGTTATGCTTGAATCAAACCTGTTCGAGGGCAATCAGAAACTCGCCAAAGTGCAAGATCTGCGCTATGGTGTTTCGATCACCGATGCGTGTCTGGGGTGGGATGCAACTGCTGCTGGCTTGCGTGAAGCGGCGCAGAGGTTGCGCACTGTGACAGGGTAGTCAGCCAGCCAATGCTGTTGCAATGTCTTTCGACAAACTCTCAGGGGTATCGTTGGGCGCATAACGCTTGAGCACAACACCTTCTTTGCTGACCAGAAACTTGGTGAAATTCCACTTGATCGACTTACTTCCCAGCAGTCCAGGTGCTTCACTGGCGAGCCATTGGTAAAGCGGATGGGCTGCTGCGCCATTCACCTCAATCTTGGCCATCATGGGAAAGGTCACACCGTAGTTGAGTTGGCAAAATTCGGCAATTTCGCCATTGCTACCGGTGTCTTGCGCGCCAAACTGGTTGCATGGAAAGCCCAGCACGACCAAACCCTGTTTACCATAGGTTTGATGCAATTGTTCAAGCCCAGCTAATTGGGGTGTGAATCCGCAAGCACTGGCTGTGTTCACAATCAGCAGTGTTTTACCCCGAAATTTTTTCAGAGGAACGGTTTTGCCACGGATATCCAGGGCTTCAAAGTCATAAATCGAGGTCATGGATGCTCCCATCTTCAAAAATAAATTTAACCATGCGCCTTGTCATTGCGTGCGATCGCCATCAGTCGTTCAACTTCGGCTGCGTGGTGGGTGCAGTTGGCGCGATGCCAGCGCCTGATAAGCACCATAAATCCGGCAATCAAGGCACCAAAAGCCGCAATTGCCGCAAAAGTCGGCAAGCCCATGCCTGTGGATAGGCTATACAGCGCGCCAAGCAGCAAAATGCAGCTTTGCTCGTTGAAGTTTTGCACGGCAATCGAGCGCCCTGCACCCATCAAGTTATGACCGCGATGCTGAAGCAACGCATTCATCGGAACCACCAAGAAACCACCCAAAGCACCAAGACCGATCAAAAATGGTGCCGCTATCCAGACGTTGTCGATCAGAATCAGCAGCATGATCAAAGCGCCCATCACAATTCCCAGGGTGATGACACGCGGCCCGTCTTCAAGGCGCATGCGCATCGATGCCAACACCGCGCCCACAGCCATGCCAATGGCGACAACTCCTTGCAAAGCAGAGGCTTGTGTAACCGAATAGCCCAGCGCAGCAGCGGCCCATGCCAACACGATAAAACGCAGGTTACCTGCCACACCCCAGATCAAAGTGGTGGCCGCCAGCGATATTTGCCCGAGTTTGTCGCGCCACAAACGGGTGTTGCAAGACCAGAAGTCAGGCAAAAGCGACAGCAGTTGATGTGGCATGCTCCGCATCAGCACGCCGGTCAGCGGAATATGGGTGTTGAACCAAGCTGCCAGCATATAGACGAATATCAGCATGGCAATTGCAGCTTCGGCGGGGGTGTCGATGCCCGAGGTGATCATGGGAAAGTCAAAATCGAGCAAATGGCGTGACAAATGTGGTCCGACAAGTTGACCACCCAGCAGCACGCCCAAAATGATCGACGCGATCGTCAACCCCTCAATCCAGCCATTCGCCTTGACCAGTTGCGATGCCGGTAGTAACTCGGTCAGAATGCCATATTTGGCGGGTGAATAGGCCGCTGCGCCCAAGCCGACTACGGCATAGGCTAACAGTGGATGCATGCCAAACAACATCAAAAGACAGCCAGCAATCTTAATAAAGTTGCTGATCAGCATGACCCGACCTTTGGGCATAGAGTCAGCAAATGCCCCCACAAAAGGAGCCAGAACCACATAAAACAGTGCAAACATCGGCACCAGCGCTGCTTGTTGCCATTCGGGAGCACGGCTTGAGCGCAGCAATTGCACGGCAGCTACAAACAAGGCATTGTCGGCAAGCGAACTAAAAAATTGCGCCGCCATGATGGTAAAGAAGCCGCGTTTCATGAAGTGCTGGTTACGCTCGCAAGGCAAGCGGTGGTTTTGTGATGTGTCTCCAAACGGTGTGGTTTATAGCACGCCCCAGCTGGTTCAGTCGAATCTAAGCGGAGTTTTACTTTTGACGGGGCGATCAACCCACATGGTTTAATGCTCCGACCCGATTTAGTTTGAACAAAACTTAAAACAGCATCAGTCTGGAGCTATAGCCTGTGTGGCACTATCATGCGCCACCTATGAGCGCGATCCACATCACTGACCTCGAAGCAGCCATCAACTATTGGCGACAAAAGCAGCCCAGCCCCGATGGTTTCTCGCTGGCTAAACCGACCCGTGCGCTGGCTGAGGTTTATGCCCGGATGGTGTGGGCTCGACTTGAAGAAGTTGACCCTGTTGGCTTGCCTGATGTCGCTATGCAGGCTTGGGCAGATTGGTACGCCAGCACGCCCGACACCCCCTGCATCGCGATTTGCTCAACCAGTCAGGGCGATGATGTGTGCAAGGGCTGCGGCCGCACCTTTGCCGAAGTGCAATATTGGACCGAAATGAACGCGCTACAGAAGCGCGCCACCTGGCGGCGCATCACCCAGGACGGCAGCGCCTGGCGATTTAATAAATACGCCGAGCGTGCTGTCGAGGCGCGGCAAGTTTAAAGAGAAATGCCGCCGGAAACTTCGAGCACTTCACCGTTGATGTAGCTGGCTTCGTCGCTGGCCAGGAATGCATACACATTGGCGATCTCTTCGGGCTTGCCAACGCGGCGCAGGTGCACCTTGCCAGCCAGGTCTTGCAGCACTTTTTCGGGCATGGCGGCGACCATCGGTGTGGCAATGAAGCCAGGGGCAACGGCGTTCACGCGCACGCCCTTGGGACCTAGTTCGCGGCACCAGGTTTTGGTGAAACCGATCACGCCAAATTTGGTGGCTGCGTAGTTGGTCTGACCAAAATTTCCATACAAGCCAACAACCGAGCTGGCGTTCAGAATCACGCCGCTGCCTTGCGCCACCATGCCATCGGCCACAGCTTGTGTGCAGTTGAAAACACCGCGCAAATTCACGTCGATGACACGGTCAAACTGCTCAGCGGTCATTTTTTGTAGACGCGCATCTTGCGTAATGCCGGCGTTGTTCACCAACACGTCGATGCGGCCAAATTTTTCTTTCACTTGAGCCACCACGCCATCGACCATGGCACGCTGGGTCACGTCCATGACAAAACCTTCGGCTTGTGCACCCAAGGCACGGCATTGAGCCACAGCTTCATCCACACCAGCTTGTTTGATGTCACAAACGATCACGATGGCGCCTTCTTGGGCGAATTTCAGCGCGGTGGCCAGGCCAATGCCCTGGGCAGAGCCGGTGATGATGGAAACTTTATTGGTAAGGCGTGCGGTCATGAGGTACTTTCGTAGATAAAACTTAAGCTGCTGATGATAAAAGCACAAGATTGCATGAAGTTGACAGGTTCACAGCCGTTGCTGCCGAGTGGAGCCCATGCCCCGTAAAATCCGACCATGCTGACTGTAAAAACCGAACTACTCAAGGTCTTGCGCCAGACGCTCGACACCCTCTGGCCTGGCACGGGCGAAAAAGCCTTGTTTGAATCGCCCAAAGTTGCCGCGCATGGCGATTTGGCCACCACCGTTGCGATGCAATTGGCCAAGGGGCTCAAACTCAACCCACGCCAACTGGCTGAGCAGTTGTGTGTCGCATTGCGCGCTTCGCCGGCTTTTCTGACCTGGGTGGATGCGCTTGACATCGCTGGCCCTGGTTTTATCAACATCAAGCTCAAAGCAGCAGCCAAGCAGCAAGTGCTGCGCGAAGTTCTGACACAAGGAGTCGCTTTTGGTATGCAGCCTGATCAGGGCAAACGCATGCTGGTGGAGTTTGTCTCGGCCAACCCGACCGGGCCGCTGCATGTGGGGCATGGTCGCCAGGCAGCACTGGGTGATGCCCTTTGCAATTTGTTTGCAAGCCAGGGTTGGCAGGTGTACCGAGAGTTTTATTACAACGATGCTGGCGTGCAGATTGGCACCCTGGCCAGCAGCACGCAATTGCGCGCTCAAGGCTTTAAACCCGGGGATGCCTGTTGGCCGACTGACCCTGACAACGCGTTGAGCAAGAATTTCTACAACGGCGAATACATTGCCGACATAGCCGCTGATTTTTTGGCGAAAAAAATGGTTCGCTCGGATGACCGTGAATTTACCGCTTCAGGGGATGTGACTGACCTGGACGGCATACGCCAGTTTGCCGTAGCCTATTTGCGCCACGAGCAGGATCTGGATTTGCAGGCTTTTGCGGTTAAGTTTGATAACTACTATTTAGAGAGCAGCCTGTACACCAGTGGCAAGGTCGATGCAGCTGTAGCGTCCTTGCAACAAGCTGGTAAAACTTACGAGCAAGACGGCGCACTGTGGCTTCGGTCTACCGACTACGGTGACGACAAAGACCGCGTGATGAAGAAAGGCGATGGCACTTACACCTATTTTGTGCCCGATGTGGCCTATCACATCACAAAATGGCAGCGTGGCTTTGAGAAAGTTATCAACATCCAGGGTACCGACCACCACGGCACCATTGCCCGTGTGCGTGCCGGTTTGCAGGCGGCCAATGTCGGCATACCGCAGGGTTTCCCAGACTATGTGCTGCACACCATGGTGCGTGTGGTGCGCGCAGGTCAAGAGGTCAAAATCAGCAAACGCGCGGGCAGCTACGTCACGCTGCGCGATCTGATTGAATGGACCAGCAAAGATGCTGTGCGCTTTTTCCTGCTGAGCCGCAAGCCCGATACCGAATACACCTTCGATGTGGATTTGGCGGTTGCCAAAAACAACGACAACCCGGTGTATTACGTGCAGTACGCGCATGCGCGCATCTGTTCGGTGCTGAGCGCCTGGGGTGGTGATCTGCACAGCTTGAATCTGGTTGACTTGAGCGCTTTGCAAAGTCCGCAAGCCTTGGCATTGTTACTCTTGCTCGCTAAATACCCTGAAATGTTGAGCGCTGCGGCAGCGGGGTTTTCGCCACACGACGTGACCTTTTACCTGCGCGAGCTTGCGGCTTGCTACCACAGCTATTACGATGCGGAACGCATTCTGGTGGATGATGACGCTGTGAAACTGGCGCGGTTGGCGCTGGTGGCGGCTACTGCGCAGGTTTTGCGCAATGGTTTGGCGGTGCTGGGAGTCAGCGCGCCACAGAAAATGTAAGGAAAAAGCACATGAAACAGCAACGCGGTGGCACTTTATTGGGATTTATCATGGGCCTGGTGGTGGGCTTGGGTGCGGCTTTGGCCGTTGCGGTGTATGTGACCAAAGTGCCGATTCCATTTGTCAACAAAGCCTCGACCCGAACGGTAGAGCAAGACGCAGCTGAAACCCAGAAAAACAAAGAGTGGGATCCGAATGCACCGTTGTATGGCAAAAACCCGGTTAAAACCGCTGCTTCTGCGCCCATTGCGTCAGCACCAGCTGCAACCGATGCGGCGCCTGTGCCTGGAAAAGACGCGGCACATCAGGCCGAAGCCGCCAAGTCGCTAGCGCCCGCTGTGGCCGCCAAGACCGATGCAAAAGCTGCCGATCCACTGGGCGAGCTGGCAAAAGCCAGTGTCGGCAAGGCGGCTGCGTCGGCCGCTGCAGGCGCAGACCCTTTTAGTTACTATGTGCAATTGGGTGCCTTTCGCACCCCACAAGATGCTGAAGCGCAACGTGCAAAATGGTCACTGACCGGGGTGCAAACACAAATTTCAGAGCGCGAACAGTCTGGCCGGATGGTTTATCGGGTGCGCGCTGGACCATTTGAGCAGCGCGATGAAGCAGAAAAACTAAAGCAAAAACTCGACGCCACAGGTGCTGAAACCGCACTGGTTCGAGTGCAGCGCTGAACTTTCTAACTTTGCATGGGTCAGAAGGGGTCTTAAACTTTGGAGAATGAACGCATGAAACGACGCGATTTTGTGGGCAGCTTGGCGGGTTTTGGTGCTAGCACGCTGGTCTTGCCGGCGGGTGCGCAAGTGGTTGCGCGCGCGGGCATCGATTTTGTAAAACTCGAGCGAATGGTGCCGGTGGAGGCACCCACGGGCAAAATCGAGCTGATCGAATTTTTTTGGTATGACTGTCCACATTGCAATGCGTTTGACCCCGCTTTGACTCAGTGGCTCAAGAAAGCCCCCAAAGATGTGTTTTTTAAACGCATTCCGGTGGCGTTTCGAGATGACTTTGTGCCGCAGCAGCGCTTGTTTTATGCGCTCGAGGCCATGGGGTTGATCGATAAATTGCATGTCCGTGTGTTCGCGGCCATTCATGAGCAAAAGCAAAACCTCTCCAAAGGCGATGCCATCATCGATTGGGTGGTCAAACAAGGCGTTGATAAAGCCAAGTTTGTTGAGCATTTCAATTCGTTTTCGGTTTCAACCAAAGCCACCCGGGCACATCAGTTTCAAGAAGCTTATGCGGTTGAAGGTGTGCCAGCTTTTGGTGTTGCCGGACGTTTTTACACCGACGGTGAGCGCGCTCGCACCATGGATCGAGCTTTGCAAGTGGTTGAATTCTTGCTATCTGAAGTGCGACAGAGCCGATAGCCTGATTTTGCGCGTCAGCTTCTCTACAATGCTGGCTTTTACAGCAAGATACATCAAAATCTAGCTCCGGTTTGAAACCTCCCTCTTCAGGGGGACAGAATTCGCTCCGAAAGGGGCGTGGATTGAAACATGCCTTTATGAAATGTATTCGAACCTTGGTTTGCGGGATTGCCGTGCTCCTGGCTAGTGCTTTGGCATGGGCAGAAAAAGCCGATCGCAACAAACCCATGAATGTCGAAGCTGATGCTTTGCGCTACGACGATTTGAAACAGCTCAGCATTTTTACCGGCACGGTCGTGTTAACAAAGGGTAGCATCCTGATTCGTGGTGATCGGCTTGAGGTGCATCAGGATCCACAAGGTTTTCAGTTTGGCGTGGTCACAGCCGAGCCTGGCAAGCGGGCATTTTTTAGGCAAAAACGAGAAGGTGTCGACGAATATATCGAAGGTGAAGGACAGACCATCGACTATGACGGCAAGGCCGACACGGTGAAGTTCATCAAAACTGCGCAATTGCGTCGTTATCGGGGTGCGCAGTTGAATGACGAATTTAACGCCGGTGTGATCGTCTATAACAACACAACCGACGTTTTTACACTCGACGGTGCGCCCACTGCGGGTGCTGCGGGCAGTATTGGGCAGGCTGGAGCGCCAGCCGGGCGCGTGCGTGCCATGCTCACACCCAAGGTCGACACTGCTGCACCTGCAGCTCCGACTGTGCCTGTCATGCCCGCCTTGCGCAGCACCCCCCTTTTGGGGGAAAAGCGCCCGTGACGAGTGCTGCAACACAATCGCGCCTTGAGTCTGGCGAAAGCCGTCTCGAAGCCAATCATCTGCAAAAATTTTATGGCAGTCGAAAAGCGGTCAAAGATGTCTCACTGGTTGTGCGTAAAGGTGAAGTCGTAGGTTTGCTTGGCCCTAATGGTGCGGGTAAAACAACCTCGTTTTACATGATCGTTGGTTTGGTGCGAGCCAGCGCTGGGGACATTCGCATTGACGGCCAGTCCATCGAGCACATGCCGATTCACCGGCGTGCTCGACTGGGTTTGAGCTATTTACCCCAAGAAGCCTCGATTTTTCGCAAACTTAATGTGTCTGACAACGTGCGGGCTGTGCTCGAACTTCAGTATGACGAGCGCGGCAAGCCTTTGAGCGAAGCCGAAATCGACAAACGCCTGAACGCTTTGCTGCAAGATTTACGGGTTGAACATTTGCGTGATTCGCCTGCCGTGGCACTTTCAGGGGGCGAGCGTCGGCGCGTTGAAATCGCGCGTGCACTCGCCACTCAACCGCGCTTTATTTTGCTGGATGAGCCCTTTGCCGGGATTGATCCGATTGCCGTGATTGAAATTCAGCGCATCATCAGTTTTCTGAAAAACCGAGGCATTGGTGTGTTGATTACCGATCACAACGTGCGCGAAACCCTGGGTATCTGCGACCACGCCTACATCATCAGCGACGGTACTGTGCTGGCCCAAGGCACGCCAGCCGAAATCGTTAACGATGTGGAAGTGCGTCGGGTCTATCTGGGCGAACATTTTCGGATGTAACCTGGGAATTGCATGCGTCAAGGACTGTCGTTACGGGTTTCGCAGCATTTGGCGCTCACGCCGCAGTTGCAACAATCGATTCGATTGCTGCAACTCTCCACCCTGGAGCTGGCGCAAGAGGTTGGGCAAATGCTCGACGAAAACCCATTTTTGGAGCGTGCCAACGAAGAGGCTGAGCGCGAATCCTATGGCTTGACGCAGTCAGACGCACCCGTAAGCCGCTCTGATCAGGAGTCTGAAAATGCTACTTATTCAGGAGCTACTCACGTAGAGCAGAAAAGCGCTACAGCCGAAAATGATACTGAATTTTCTCGCGCTGAGGAGGTGCCGGATTGGGGTGGTGATGGCAGTCAGCCGCTGAGCGCCGACGACAGCGAATGGGGCACCGATGCACCCGCACGTGGCAATAATCTGAGCGACGCTGACAACACCGATGCAACCGAATTGGCACGCAGTGGGCTGTCGCTACAAGATTTTTTGCAAACTCAGGCGCTTAAATTTCGTTTGAGTGACGAAGACCGTGCGGCCCTTTGGTATCTGATCCAGTCGCTAAATGATGATGGCTATCTGGAAGACGAGCTGATTGAGCTGGCTCGCGGCCTGGCGGGTGACGATGATGCGCAGTTGGAAGACTTGTTGCATCACTTTACCGTCGCTCTCGGGCTGTTGCAAAGCCTGCAACCAACGGGTGTTGGTGCGCACAACTTGGCGCAGTGTCTGCGCTTGCAGTTGCTGGCTTTGCAGCAAGAAGCGCAGACCGATGCTGGCGTGCTGTTGGCCGCATTGAGGATCTGCGAGCAGCCCATGGAATTGCTGGCGCGTCGAGATGTGCGACAGCTGACGACTTTGTGTGCTGCGACTGATGCGCAGGTGCGCGCTGCCATTGCCCTGATCGCGCGACTCGAACCCAAACCAGGGCGCCGTTTTGTCGATGTGGAGCGCAATATCGTTGTGCCCGATGTGCTGGTGGTGCAAGTTGGCAAGGGTGCTCAAGCCAAATTTCAGGTGCGTCTGAATGCCGAGGTGATGCCGCGCCTGCGTGTGCACGACATTTATGCCAATGCACTCAAAGGCCACAAGGCGGTCGGCTCAGACGCAGCCAACGCTGCAGCGTTGCAGCAACGCCTGCAAGAGGCGCGCTGGTTTATCAAAAACATTCAGCAGAGATTTGACACCATCCTGCGGGTCAGCAGCGCCATTGTGGAGCGCCAAAAAAGCTTTTTTGTGCACGGTGAGCTGGCCATGCGTCCGCTGGTTCTGCGTGAAATAGCCGACGAGTTGGGTCTGCACGAGTCCACCATCAGCCGAGTTACTACCGCCAAATACATGGCCACGCCTTTTGGCACGTTTGAGCTGAAATATTTTTTTGGTTCGGGTTTGGGCACGGAGTCGGGTGGCAATGCCTCCAGCACGGCGGTGCGGGCGCTGCTCAAACAATTTGTCGCTGCCGAAAACCCCAAAAAACCCTTCAGCGATAACCAGCTCTCGGAGATGCTCAAAGAGCAAGGCATCGAATGCGCCCGGCGCACCGTCGCCAAATACCGCGAAGGCCTGCGCATTGCCCCGGCCACGCTGCGCAAGGCACTTTAAATTGCAAGCTAGCGAGACAGAACAATAATTGCTCTGTTATCAACTGAATGAGACCATGAACCAACTCCAACTTTTTCTCCCCTGCGCTGCCGGTGTTGAGGACTTTTTAGCCCCCGAAGTGTTGCGCATCACTGGCCTGCCACCTGGCTGCATCACCAAGCAGCGCGGCGGTGTGGCGGTGCGTACCTCGTTTGAACAGGCCATGCTGCTCAATTTGTACAGCCGTCTGGCCCAGCGAGTGCTGGTGTTGTTGAGTTATACCGAGTACCGCAACGAGCAAGACCTGTACCGTGCCGCCAGTGAGGTGGCGTGGGAGCGCTGGTTTACCCCGAGTGAATCGATCAAGGTTGAAATCACGGCGCAGCACAGTCCACTGACCTCGCTGAACTTTGCCGCGCTAAAAATCAAGGACGCCGTGTGCGACCGTTTTCGCGTCACTGCCAACGGCGTGCGCCCGGATGTCAACACCCAGTGGCCCGATGTGCGCATCTACACGCACCTGACCACCGACGCTTGCTCGCTCTACATCGACACCTCGGGCGAACCGCTGTTTAAGCGTGGCTGGCGCGAAGACAAGGGTGACGCACCGTTGAAAGAAACGCTGGCCGCTGCCATGCTGGCCGCTTGTGGTTGGCTCGAAGGCGACGCTGACCTTAAACCGCTTTACGACCCCTGCTGCGGCAGCGGCACGCTGCTCATCGAAGCCGCCCAAATGGCCTGCAATATTGCTGCCGGGAGCCGTCGTCGCTTTGCTTTTGAAAAATATCGGCCGTTTCAGCGGGCAGCGTGGGATGCTCTCAAAAAAGAAGCTGCTGACGCAGAGCTGGTGGTCGATGCAGGGCAAAAACCTATTATTTTTGGAAGCGATGTGGCGCACCGCATGGTGGATTTTGCCCAGCGCAACGCACAACGCGCAGGGGTAGCGCACGTGATTGAGTTTCGCGGTGGTGATGCGCTGCAACGCATGCCACCGGTTGAGGGCGGCGGTGTCATGCTGCTCAATCCGCCTTACGGGGAGCGCATCGATGTGGCCGGTGTGGCCAAGGGCGCACGCCATGCGGATGCCAACTTTGAGGACGAAGCCGCTGTGCCGCGTTTTGGTGCGCGAGAGCTGGCCCAAACCGACAACGGGGGCGAATTTTTCAGTCAGTTAGCCACCCACTGGAAGAAAAATTATCCAGGTTGGAGCGCCTGGATACTTACGCCCGATTTGAAGTTACCCGGCAAAATGCGACTGAAAGAGACGCGCCGGGTTCCGATGTGGAACGGTCCGATCGAATGCCGCTTGTTTCGTTTTGACATGGTGGCAGGCAAGATGCCCGAGAAACGTGCGGCGAACTGATTTAGCGCAAAAACGCATCCCAGCTGGTTTTCAGGATCAGGGCGCTCACCACCAGCAAAAACACCACCCGCACAAACCCAGTGCCGTGCTTGAGCGCCAGCCGTGTGCCTGCCAGACTACCCAGCACATTGGCGATGGCCATCGCCAGCACAAAATGCCACCAGATGTGGCCTTTGGCAATAAATAGCGCCAGAGCCGAGATGTTGGTGGCAGTGTTGACCAATTTGGCAGCGGCTGAGGCACTTAAAAAATCGTAACCCAGCACACGCACAAACAAAAATACCAGAAAACTACCCGTTCCCGGGCCAAAAAAACCATCGTAAAAACCGATCACCAAGCCAATACCGGCAGCGATGAGTTGCTCTTGCACGCCCTGAAAACGCGGCACATGGGTGCGCCCCAGTTCTTTTTTGGCCAAGGTATAGAGCAGCACGGCCAACAACACCAGCGGCAAAGCTTTGCGCAAGAAATCGGGTGACACCACCGTCACCAGCCAGGCTCCGGCAAACGAGGCGAGCAAGCCAGCCAGCGCTGCGGGTAGCAGAGCCGCCCAGCGCATCTGCACCTTTTGGCTGTATTGCCAGGTGGCAAAGCCAGTGCCCCAGACCGAGGCACCCTTGTTGGTGCCAAACAGTGTGGCCGGGTGTGCCGCCGGAAAAGTGGCAAAGAGTGCCGGCACCAAAATCAGCCCGCCGCCCCCAACGATTGAATCGACAAAGCCGGCAAACAGCGAAGCCAGCGAGACAACAAGTAATTCCATGCCGCCATTGTCGCATTCTCACATGCAGATAAATACTATGAATTATGTAGCTGGCTGCGCTTGTTGGACGGGCGGCAAGGGCTATTTTGTTATAAAAAAAGGCACCGGGGTTGCCGGTGCCTTGTCTTGCATAACGTTGTTTTATCTCCTGGGGCCTTTCACCTTGCGCAGACTTTTGATCTGCAGATGATGGTCTGAACTATATGCCCCAAGCTGGTGCATCTCCATCCGGACTAACCCTTTGCGTGTTTACCCTGCACTTGTCTGCAAAGCGTCTTGCACTATCCACTGCGCAGCCTTTTCGGCAATCATTAGAGCCGGGGAATTGGTGTTGCCGCTGGTGATCAGGGGCATCACACCGGCATCCACCACACGCAGGCCGGCAATCAAGCCGCCGTCGGGGCCACGTACCCGCAAGCGCGAGTCCACCACGGCCATCGGGTCGTCCATACGCCCCATTTTGGTGGTGCCAACCGGGTGAAAAATCGTCGTGGCGATGTCGCCTGCCAAGCGGGCCAGGTCGGCATCGCTCTGAAATTGCACGCCGGGTTTGATTTCTTTGGGTTGAAACTGACTCAGTGCGGCTTGGCCAACGATGCTGCGCGTCAGGCGCAGCGAGTCGGCAGCGACCTTGCGATCGGCATCGGTGCTGAGGTAATTCGGTGCAATGGCAGGCGCTACCGTGAAATCAGCCGATTTGATGTGCACGCTGCCTCGGCTCGTTGGGTTGAGGTTGCAGACACTGGCAGTAAATGCATTAAAACGGTGCAGGGGTTCGCCAAAAGCCTCCAGGCTGAGTGGTTGCACGTGGTATTCGATGTTGGGGTAGGGTTGGCTGGCATCGCTGCGCGTAAAAGCGCCAAGCTGGCTGGGTGCCATGCTCATGGGGCCGCTGCGTTTAAAGGCGTACTCCAGTCCGATCATGGCCTTGCCCCAGAGAGAGTTGGCTTGTGTGTTGAGCGTTTTAACGCCATGCACTTGGTACACCGAACGAATCTGCAGGTGGTCTTGCAGGTTGGCGCCCACGCCCGGTGCATCGTGTTGCACGTCGATGCCATGCTGTTGCAGCAGCGCAGCTGGGCCAATGCCTGATAGTTGCAAAATCTGCACCGATCCAAGGCTGCCTGCGCACAAAATCACCTCGCATGCAGCGCTGGCCGTCACCATCTCGTGGCTAGCCCAAACCTGCACTCCACTGCAGCGCAAACTGCCGTCGGCAAGTTTTTCGAAGTGTAGCTTGGCAACCTGCGCCGATGTCCACAGCTCAAAGTTGGGTCGGGCGTAGCAGGTCGGGCGCACAAAGGCTTGGGCGGTGTTCCAGCGCCAGCCGTTTTTTTGATTCACCTCAAAGTAACCCACGCCCTCGTTATTGCCGCCATTGAAGTCGTCGGTGGCGGGTATGCCAGCCTGCTGAGCGGCTTGGGCAAAGGCATCCAGCACATCCCAGCGCAGGCGCTGTTTTTCTATGCGCCACTCGCCTCCGGCATTGCGGTGGCGCAGCACCTTGCGGTAAGGGTCGGCATCGTCGCGCATCAGTTCGGGGGCCACGCCGCGAGCACCATGCGTTGCGCTGGCGCCCTTGTAATGGTCTTCATGCAGCATGAAATAGGGTAGGCTGTTGCGCCAAGTCCATGCATCATCACCCGTCAATTGCGCCCATTGGTCATAGTCGCGTGCTTGGCCTCGCATATAAATCATGCCGTTGATGCTGCTGCAGCCACCCAGTGTTTTGCCACGTGGGTAGCGCAGGGCGCGGCCATTCAGGCCGGCATCGGGCTCGGTGTGGTAGAGCCAGTCGGTGCGTGGGTTGCCAATGCAATACAAATAGCCCACGGGGATATGAATCCAGTGGTAGTCGTCTTTGCGCCCGGCCTCGATCAGCAGCACACGCTTGCTGGCGTCGGCCGAAAGTCGGTTGGCCAACAGGCAACCTGCCGTGCCAGCGCCAATAATGATGTAGTCAAACGTGGTGGACATGCCCAAAATCTTTCAACTTAGAAAGGCGCAAGCATAAACGGTGACAATTCCCAATTGCAGCAGCAGACGCAATAAATTCGCAACAAGGACGCAGCATGAACCAACATGTCAGCCTGATCGGCGCACCTACGGATATTGGTGCAGGCAGCCGGGGTGCCAGCATGGGCCCGGAAGCCCTGCGCGTGGCCAATCTTGCGCAGGTGTTGTACAACCAAGGCTTGAATGTGCTCGACCGGGGCAACCTGAGTGGCCCAAGTAATCCCTGGCAGCCCCCGGTTGATGGCTACCGGCATTTGGCCGAAGTGGTGGCGTGGAACCAGGCGGTGCACGATGCGGTGTATGCCGAGCTAGCACAACACCGCTTGCCCATCTTGCTCGGTGGCGATCACTGCCTGGGCTTGGGCTCCATCAGTGCGGTGGCACGCCATTGCCGTGAAGTCGGCAAAAAACTGCGTGTGCTCTGGCTCGATGCCCATGCCGACTTCAACACCAACACACTCACCCCGAGCGGCAACATCCATGGCATGCCAGTGGCTTGTTTGTGTGGTTTTGGCCCGGCCGAGCTGATCAGCATCGGTGGGCAAGTGCCAGCCATCAACCCAAAATGGGTGCGCCAAATCGGCATTCGCAGTGTGGATGCGGGCGAAAAGCGCCTGGTGCACGAGGCCGGGCTTGAAGTGTTTGACATGCGTTTTATTGACGAAATGGGCATGCGAGCGGCCATGGAGCTTGCCTTGGCGCTGGTGGATGCCAATACGCATTTGCATGTGAGTTTTGATGTGGATTTTCTTGACCCCGACATAGCGCCCGGCGTCGGCACAACGGTGCGTGGTGGCCCCACTTACCGGGAGGCGCAGTTGTGCATGGAGATGATTGCCGATACCGGCCGGCTCGCCTCACTTGATGTGATGGAGCTTAACCCAGCCTTTGATGTGCGCAACCGCACAGCAGAAGTAGCGGTGGACCTGATGGAGTCACTCTTTGGCAAGAGCACACTGATGCGTAAGAAATGATTTAAAAGAATTGCAGGCGATGCTTGATTATTTACCCTGAAGTGATTAGTCTCTAATAAGTGAATGCTTTGCATTTTCTGCGAAGAATTCAACCTGTTTTGGCTATTGCTGGAATGAGATTGAAACTGGTGATGGAGCAAGCCGCAGCGATGGCAGAGCGGTCCAGACGGGTGAGGTAATACCGATAGGTGTGCGCCACTTTCTTGATCAGGTCAATTGATTTCAAACGCGCCAGTTGACGCGACAGCGCTGATGCTACGAAGGGCTTCCTGGGCTGCCGCTTTGAAGGGGAGTGCAGCTGTGTCGCTGGCTAATTTGAGTAAATCGAATTCCGATGGCTTTTTGCCTAGCTTGCGACGAATCGCAGGGGTGTCAGTGGATACTTTGGAGTCGGTCTCAGAAATGAGATTGGTGGATGTGAACATCAGCTTTCCTTTAAATGTGAAACGCTGACTACGTTTTGCAGTCAGCTGTGTGAAACGGTTTTTAGACGCTTTATGCTTGTCGAACTAGCCTGTAGCGCGACATTGAATCGACGTGCCATGGCTGGATAAGAAGTTGTAATTTGGAGTTTTATGTCTCACGAACCACGGTTGACCCGAGAATTGCGCAAGTTGCTCAAGACGCAGCGCTTGGCCGCGTTGGGCACGCTCACCGACGAGGGGGCACCCTTTGTGTCGATGGTACCGTTTGCAATTGAACGTACTCTTGGATGTTTGGTCATCCACGTCAGCACTTTGGCGGCCCACACCCGTCATCTTCAGGCTCGCCCACGTGTCTCGCTGCTGGTATGCGTGTCAGAGACGCCAGATGAGCCGGTTCATGACCTGCATCGAGTGACACTTGAGGGACGTGCCCGTGTTTTGGGGCGTGAAAGTTTGGACTGGTTGGCGTGTAAAGCTGCCTATCTGGAACGATTTCCAAATGTCGCATTTATGACCGAACTCGGTGATTTCGCGTTTGTTGCCATCGACATCAATGCCGCACGGCATGTTTCTGGCTTTGGTGCGGCGCGCTCAGTTGACCAAGACGAGCTTAAACTTATTTTGATGTCAAATGCAGCCTCCAGTCCGGGGTAGGCATGCTGCATGGTTCCTTGATTTGCCAGAGGCCTGTGCGCTCGATATCGAAGTGCTCCTAGGCCAAAGATTTCAGCGCTTGGATTGAGTCAGAATTTTCTTCAAATGTTTTTCTCCTTGGACAACCAGTCAGAAACTCTTAAAGCCTAGAATTTGGGCATGTCCGCGACCAAAATACGCCTCTATCTTTTTGGCAACGGCATCCAGCCCTCACAACCCATCATATGGGTCATCGGGTTTTTTGCATTTCTAAATGTCTATTCCATCCAGGCGGTTCTGCCCATGGTGATGGACGACTTTCATGCATCAGCGCTGCAAGCGGGCATGACGGTTGGTGCGACGGTCTTGGCCATTGGACTAGTCTCACCATTCATGGGAATGCTCTCTGATGCCTTCGGACGAAGAGGAATTTTGTGTACATCCATGTTTGCATTGACGGTCCCAACCGCCTTGCTACCCATTGCGCACAGTCTCAATGCATTGATAGCCCTGCGGTTTATGCAAGGATTGGCTGTGCCTGGCATAGTGGTGGTGCTCATTGCCTACATTGCAGAAGAGTTCCGCGATAGTGGCGGCGTGGCGCGCATGACGGCTACCTATGTGGGTGGAACGGTCATGGGCGGCTTTAGTGGGCGCTTTATTACCGGGCACATGGCCGATTTATTGGGCTGGCGCGGTGGTTTTGTGACACTGGCCATCATGAACTTTGCAGGTGCGTTGCTGGTGTTGTGGTTTCTTCCAACTTCGCGTCACTTTGTTGCCAACCGCAAGGTTGGCGGTGCAATCAATACACTTTGGTGCCACCTGCAAAATAGGCGGTTGATGGCATCCTGTGCAGTTGGTTTCTGTGTCCTGTTTTCCCTGGTTGGAACCTTTACTTACGTTAACCTGTACCTTGCACAGAGTCCTTTCAACCTTTCTTCTGCGGGGTTGGCCAATGTGTTTGCCGTTTATCTAGTGGGTGCCTTGGTCACTCCGATTGCTGGACGCCATATTGACCGCCTGGGCTTCATGAAGTCACTTCTTTTGGGACTTGCCATTTCCGCATCCGGACTTCTGTTGACATTGACAGCCTCATTGCCATTGGTGGTCATCGGTTTGACCGTATGCTCAAGTGGCGCATTTCTGTGCCAGTCTGCCACCATCAGTGCGATATCCAAAAACGTGAGCGAGGGGCGTTCACTGGCAACCGGCATCTATTACATGTGTTATTACGCCGGTGCTGCAGCAGGCACATGGCTTGCCGGATTGGCCTTTGTGCATTGGGGTTGGATTGGCTCAGTCGCAACGATAGGGCTGGTGCAGGTATTGGCGGGGGGCATTGTTCTAGCCGTTTGGCGCCCTGGCGCTTCAGTAAAAACATGAAAGGGTGAGCGCATGAGTTTGCACACTTGGTGGCTTTTTATCCTGATGACCTTTGTCGTCTCGGCCACGCCTGGGCCTAATATGTTGCTGGTCTTGAGCAACAGCGCCCGATTTGGACTACGCGGTGCCATGGCCACCATGGCCGGATGCATGACATCTTTGCTTTCAATGATGAGCATTTCCGCCGCCGGCCTTGGTGCTTTGCTGCAGATGTTTCCGGCGGTCTTCGATGCGCTGCGCTTGGCAGGAGCCGGCTATCTGGCCTACCTTGGTATCAAAAGTTGGCGCTCACCGGTGTACGACCAGCCTGTGGACGCACCCAAAGTTGTCGAGCCAGCGGTGCAGCCGGGAGCACTTTTTAGGCAAGGCATGATGGTGGCGGCTAGCAACCCCAAGGCGATTTTGTTCGCAGTGGCGTTTTTGCCGCAGTTCATCAACCCACAGAATCCGCAGTTGCCCCAATTTGCAATACTGCTGTCAACCTTTGCAGTGATTGAGATGAGCTGGTATTTCGTCTACGCGGTCAGTGGCAAGAGTTTGGCCGCCTATTTGGAGAGAGCCAGTGTGGTGCGGGTGTTCAACCGGGTCACGGGAGGTGCTTTCATTGGATTTGCGGCCCTGATGGCAGCAGTCAGGGATTAACGCCGCCTCGGCTATATCGAGTTCAAATTTTGAAGGCTCCATGAAATTGGCTTTGGCGCTCACGGAAACTGACCCACCTGTGCTCACTGGGATTGACCCACTGACTTTGGCTAAGAGAGGGTGGGATGTGGTGAGGCAGGCATGCGCTGTGGACAAACTACCTTTGCATAGACAATCGGTGGGCAGCCCTGGGGTAGACGCTTAGCGATGGCGGCGTAAAACGCTTACGCAGGGCAAACAGACATTGTTTGAATTGATCCGAAGTCCAACACTTAGGAGATCAACTGCCAACGCCAGACTTGGCCGATACGGTGCTTGGCACTGAGACAAATAAGCTGTACAAAGGTGGTGTGAAGAAGAACGGACGCACCAACCGCAATTGACCCAAACAAGCGATTTCAGTTGGTGCGCCCCAGCCGTATAAGCCACGAGTGCGCCTCAATTATTGTTCACAGTGGGGGAACATGTCCAGTGCACTGGTCATCGACACCGCGTCGACTACGCAGCGCTCATTCGAGGCTCCAACAGGAGCGCCGAATGCATGCCACAGCATTGAGTGGTCGCACGCTGCGATGTGCGTGCTGTCACACCGAAGTGCTGGTGTGTGCGGATTGCGAACGAGGCCAGCGTTACTGTAGCGCAGAGTGCTGCAAACAGGCGCGACTGGCGAGCCAGCGCCGAGCATCCAGGGTCTATCAGAACAGCCGAGTTGGGCGCTGCAACCACGCCCGTCGCCAACAGCGATTGCGCGTGCGACAGCGAGAATCCAAGCGAGAACAACAACTGAACCCAAAAAATAGTGACTCATCAGTGCCTTTCCAAGAAGCCTGTACCGGTGATTTACTAGCGCCACGGATCAACGTGAGGCCAGCGGCACCGCCCAAGACAACACCAACGTGGCATTGCCACTGGTGTGCGCCCTCTGGCCAGCAGGGCTCGTCGGAGCTGGCTGATTGATGCGACGAGTGAACCGAATTGCAACCCATAACGGACAAGGATTTGCCATGGCCGCTGCAAGGCCACGCCTCCTGTCAAGCATAGTCCCTACTACCAGGTCAGCTACACCCGCAAGGGCAAGAGCAGCACCAAGTTCGTTAAAAAGGAGGATTTGGCAACAGTGCGCAAACAGCTCAAGAACTACGAACGCATGAAGCTGGTGATGGAGAAATGGATCGATCTGGCAATGGAATTATCAATACTGCGACTGGCCAAAAAACCAAGTGCATGACAGGGAGAACTTGTCACTGTCCAGTTATCTAAAATATGAGCATTAAACGCTTGCTAATTCAATGCTAGAGGGTATTTCTCTGGTTCTAAATGATGGATCAATTTGATTTTTTTACAGAAAACCATGGCGTCAGCTTGCGCAATGATGTGATTTTGGCGATTGAGCAGGCTGATGTGCCACTGGCTCGCTCGGCCTTGCAGATTTTGTGCAAAAACTATCCACAAGACGACTGCTTGGGTGAATTGCAACTGCTGATTGACTCGGTGCAGGCTCGCACGTCGGCTTTGTTTGGTTGCCATGAAGCGCTGCGTAGTGCGCGCTTGGCTTTGCAAACGCAAATGACTCCGGCAGCCCAACGGGCGCTGGGCGAGCGCTCTGCTGCATCGTGGCTGCGTATACGTTGGGGGGAACTGGCCGAGCGCGCGGCTCTGCTGGCGTTTCGTCCCGATCAGGTGCAAGACCACGCGGCACCGCTGTGGCTATTGGCGCAGCAGTGGCAGACCGCCGCCGACGCCGTGGCCAAAATTGAATCGTGGCGGCGTATTCCAGCGCCGTTGGCGTGGATGCTGCAAGCGCGTCTGGCCTTGCAAGGCTTGCAGACCAACTGGGGTTTGTTGGCCGAGCTGGCTTGGTTGAAGCCGGCTTTGTTGGCTGAAGTGATCAAGCTCTCGCCCGACCTAATACTGCAGTCGATGGTGAACCGTTTTGAACAAAATTTTGAAGGGGTGGGCGATGACCGTGACCTGGCCTGGTTCCCGGCATGGGTGCTGATTGAACGGCCGCATTTGGCAAGTGCCCTGACGCTGGCGCAAGCTTCTGGATATTCTGAACCTGAACAAGCGATGCGCGTGTTGATCGAATTGCTAGGGCTGGAGCGTCAGGGGCGTCAGCGTGATCTGGTCGAGCGCCGCCAAACCTTGCGAAACTTGAATTCTGTGCTCTATGCCGCGTACATGGAAAAACGCTGACAAGTCGCTTATTTAGAATCTGCACATGCCCAATACCCCGAACACCCCAGCGATCAACCCCATCTTGTGCCCGTTGTGTGGACAAGCCAATCAATGCGCCATGGAAGTCGAATTGGCCACGGGCATCAAGCAGGCTCCGTGCTGGTGCAGTCAAACCAGTTTTGCGGCTGAACTGTTGGACAAAGTGCCGCCAGAGGCGCGTGGCAAGGCTTGTATTTGTTCGGTTTGTGCTGCAGCGGCCGCGGCAGCCTGAGTAGTGCCAGCAGCGTTTTAGCCACCCGACTCAACTTCAAACGCATTATGCTGGCCTTGCGCCAGTGCTTGGCTGGCTTGCTTAAGCGCCTCTTTCAGGCTGCTTTTCAGTGTATGTGGCGGGTTGATGACAAACATGCCACTGGCGGGCAGACCGGGGCGTACCACGTCACCCGCATCGTTGGTGGTGAGCTTGCTCGATTTGACGGTGAGCGTGGCGTGCAACCAGGGTTTACCGGCTTTGGTGGCCAGGGTTTTCAGCTTGCTCGGCAATTGGTGTGCTTCGGGGCGCGGAATGATGGGGTACCAAATGGCATAAGTGCCGGTGGCAAAGCGCACCAGCGCATCGGCCACCATCTCTGCCACACGCTCGTAGTCGCTCTTTATTTCGTAGCTAGGATCGCACAGCACAAGAGCCCGGCGTGAGGGTGGAGGCAAGAATTTTTTGATGCCTTCAAAGCCGTCTTCGCGCAGCACAGCAACCTGCCGGCCGACCTCAAGCTGGGCAATGTTGGCGCTGAGCGTTTTGGCATCGGTGGGGTGAATCTCAAACAGTTTGAGCTTGTCACGCTCGCGCAGCAGGCGCTGGATGATGAAGGGCGAGCCGGGGTAGACCTTGTGTTGGCCAGCTGTATTGAAACTGGCCACCATGTCCAGATAGTCCTGCAATGCCAGTGAGGGTGTGGGCGCGCCGGCCGCTATTTTTTCGATCAGACGCAAGTAGCCCACGTTGGCTTCGCCGCTGGTTTGTGCGTAATCGCCATCCAGGCGGTACAAACCGGCACCTGCGTGGGTGTCGAAAACGGTAAAGGCGGTGTCTTTTTGCACCATGTGGCGCAATATCGCCAGCAGCGTGGTGTGCTTGAGAACATCGGCATGGTTGCCGGCATGAAAGGCGTGGCGATAACTGAACATGGGCGCGATGTTAACCGCTATGCATAAATCTCCTATAATCCGCCCCTTTGCAGCGCCTAGTGGCTCCGCGGCAAAGATATAAACCCCACCTAAGAGATTCCCATCAGAGGAACGCCGACCGTGGAAAAGAGCCCTACAAACCCTCCTTATTAAAGAGAAATCTCATGTCAACTTTCAGCGCAAAACCCGCTGAGGTCGTGCACGAGTGG
>CAIYYA010000284.1 GCA_903930255.1 uncultured beta proteobacterium | reverse complement strand
ATGGCCTGGTGGTTTTTGTTCGCACTGGAACACACGACGATCTGTTTGAATAGGACGCTTGAAGCTGGCACTGGCTTGCGCGGCCAGGTGCAACACCTTCAAAACAAAAATATTCTAACGGGCGGCTGGTCTTGAACAAGTGCCATCAAAGTGGCTCCACGAGCTACAAACCCATCATCAAGCGGGACGATCAGGGCGTGATGCAATTAGGATACATCTCCAACATGAGAATGAACGTCTCCAATTCAGACAATTTTGACCACCACACGTGGACGTTAATGGCATGAGCACATCCATTTCGCCGCTGTTCTACAGTGCCCCTGTAGCACCCAAACTCGGACGTCCGCTGGGCTCGCGAGCACGGGTGGTGCAAGATGCCCGCGCATTGGGCATTCACCACTTCGCTTTTGTGCGCTCCAGCCTGTTGGGTCTGGATTTGCGTGACGCTTTTGCGCGCTACCTGGCCTGGGGCGAGGCCAGCACCGATTTGCGCTACATCCAGAACCGTCGTGATGCTTTGCTCAAACACATCATTGAGGCCGGTCGCCACCTGGATGCCAGCTTGCCCGAGTCAGCCAAAATTACCCCATTGCTGGACCTGCTGCGCAGTGAGGCCAAGGTCAAGCCAGGCGTCGTCTTGCCCAGCCTGCAAGAGTGGATAGCGTCTGAAGGGATGGACCCGGATGGCTGGAGTGAGGCCGATTTGCTGGCTGAATACAAAGCGCACTTTGGTCTGGACCAAGCCGATGCCCTTGAGTCAGCCAGTGGCACGAAAGACTTGGTAGGTGAGCGGGTAAAAGCCTTGAACTACCTGGCAACGGTTTTGTCCGTATCCCCCGCTGCGACCGACCGCCTGGAATCCTGGTTTGCCAGGCCAGTCATCAAATGCCTGCGCAATGTGGGACTGCTGACCTTGGGCGACCTGGTACGTTTTATCAATGTCTACGGCTACCGCTGGCATGCCCGCATCAAAGGCTTTGGCGTACAGCGCGCCAACCAAGTGGTGGCCTGGCTGCAATTACAGGCCGATCGCCTGGAACTGGCGGTTGCTGAAAACATCCGTGAACCCAGCTCCAAACGACGGTTGCGCGAAAGTGTGCAAGGACAGTTGGTGGCCACTGGTGTTGCAGCGGGGCTGCAAGAGTTTGGTCAGGGTAGCCGGGCACAAATCAGCCTGGAGAGAATCCTCGATTCAGCGCACCTATCAGGCAGTGGCGGTGCGTTTCGCAGCCATATGTCCAACACCCTGGGGGCTGGCAATGATTTTGAAGCGGTAAATGCCTGGCTGGCCTACTATGCAGACAAACCGTCTACCCAGCGCTCTTACAGGAAAGAGCTTGAGCGTTTTTTGCTATGGTGCGCGCTGGAACTCAAAAAACCGCTGTCTTCAGTCACCTCGCCGGACTGCTTGATGTATCGGGATTTTTTAAGGGCAGTGCCGGCAAGCTGGATTCATGCAGCGCCGGTTCAAAGAACTGACCCGATGTGGCGCGCCTTCAGGGGGCAACCCGCTGCGGCCTCGCAAAAGCAGGCATTGATCATCATCCAGGCGATGTTTGGGGCGCTGTGCGATGCCGGATATCTGGTGGCCAACCCGATGCGCGCCTTGATGAAAGGCTTTGACCTGCCCGTCAGCAAAGTTGATATCCGGCGCTCATTTACCGAAGCTGAGTGGGTACATATCCTGCGCTGTCTGCAAGATACCCCAGTTGGCCCGGAGCGCGTTCGATTGCAGTGCATTCTGGAGTTGTTGGTGAGCTCAGGCATTCGGCTCGACGAACTGGCCAAAGCGCGTCACAGTCATTTGCGCCAGGAGTCCTTGCCTGACTTACCTGCCACCTGGGTCTTGACTGTGACCGGCAAGCGTGCAAAAACCCGTGAAGTCCCCCTTACGGATGAGGTAGTACAACTGCTCACCACCCATGGTAAGGAATTTCTGCAAGAGGACAAGGACTGCACCGACCCGGCTGATTTGCCATTGATTCGCACCCTGCACTCCTCGGTGGCGCAGTGGGCAATATCGCAAGATGGGACATTGATCAGTTCGCCCCTTTCTGACAAGGCTGGCAGTGCTTTGTCGGGCGCTGGAATCTATGCGGTGCTCAAACGTTTCTTTGCCACGGCAGCCAAAACTGCGGCGCAGGCTGGTCTGGATCCGCAGCGCTTTGAGAAGGCAAGCACCCACTGGATGCGCCACACCTTTGTGCGCCAGGCACTGGTCGATGGGGTTCCCATTGAAGTGGTGTCGGAGTTGGCCGGTCATGCCAGCATTGACACCACCTCCATTTATTCAACACAGGAACTCGCGCGCAAGATCAAGGCGATCAAGGTGATGAAGCGAAGAGTTGCAGTGTGAGTTTCCATAACACTGCTGCGATGCAGTTGCACAACCAATTGATCAGCAACATTCGCAGCGGTAAATGCAAGTCAACGCTCCCCAGTCAGCAGCGGCTAAGTGGCGCTGGTTAGGACCTGCGCTGTTGTCGCTGATACGGAGCGATTGAACTCAGGCTACCAGGTT
>CAIYYA010000283.1 GCA_903930255.1 uncultured beta proteobacterium | reverse complement strand
TTCGGCGTCGGCTTCTTTGAAAGAGGGTGCGCCGCCGCTGCCGCCCATCATGCGTTGACCAGGGCGCACTTGCAGAAGATTGGTGCCCAGGCCCGATATCTGGTTTTGAATCGCCAGCGTGGCGCCATTGCCGACGGTGACCATGGTGATGACGGCGCTGACACCAATAACGATGCCCAAAATCGTCAAAAACGAACGCATCAGATTGCGCCGGATTGAGCGTAACGAGAGCAGCAGGGTGCTAAGCCACATGGGTCACCTCGGCTGGGGTGTTGCCAGGTTCTGTCCTGAGCTGGGTCGAAGGGGCAATCTGAACGGCTTGCATCCCCTTCGGGTGGGGGTTAAGCGTGTCGCTGTCAACCACCCCATCCACAAAATGCACGATGCGTTTGGCATAGGCCGCCATATCGGCTTCGTGCGTGACCATCAACACGGTAATGCCGTGCTCCACATTGAGCTGCCAGAGCAGGTGCATGATTTCATGGCTGCGCTGGGTGTCGAGGTTGCCAGTAGGCTCGTCGGCCAATAACACGGCAGGCTCGGTCACGATGGCTCGGGCAATCGCCACACGCTGCTGTTGACCGCCCGAGAGTTCGGCAGGCGTGTGGTGCTCCCAGCCGGACAGCCCTACCGATGCCAAGGCTTTTTTGGCGGCTGCGTGGCGCATTTTGGCGGATTCGCCCCGGTAGAGCAGTGGTAGTTCGACGTTTTCTTGCGCGCTGGTGCGCGCCAGCAAATTGAACCCCTGAAATACAAAACCCAGATAGCGCCGGCGCAGCAGGGCACGCTGGTCGCGCCCCAGTGTTTCCACATGCACACCGTTAAAGAGGTATTCGCCCGTGGTCGGTGTGTCGAGGCAGCCTAGAGTGTTCATGGCAGTCGATTTGCCCGAACCACTGGGGCCCATGATGGCAACAAAATCGCCTGCTTCGATCGACAGATCAACACCTTTGAGCGCTTGCAAGGCGGTCGCGCCGGCACCATACATTTTGGTCACGGCCTTGAGTTGAATCAGCGCCACGGTGCTCATGGTTTTGTAGCGGCTCCGGCGCGCTGGTCGGTGATGACCGCCATTCCTTCGGTTAAATCACCCGCAGTGATTTCGGTCATGCGCCCATCGCTGATGCCGGGTGTGACGGCCACCGCCACCGGCACGCCCTCTTTGAGCACCCAGACCTGTTTGGCAGCACCGCCTGTGGCGCTTTTCTTGGGGCCCGTACGCGGCATGCGTGGCATCACACTGTTCATGATGTTGCCACCCGATTTGGCGGCGGCTCCTGCGCTTTGCGGGTTAAAACGCAGCGCTGTGTTGGGCACCAGCAGCACGTCTTTGCGCTCCACCGCAATGATGGTGCTGGTGGCTGTCATGCCCGGACGCAGGCTCAGATCGTCATTTTTCACGTCCAGCAGGGTTTGGTAGGTGACCACGTTGTCGGTGATGGTTGAGCCGTAGGCAACCCGTGTGATACTGGCCGGAAAGCGCCGACTGGGAAAGGCACTGACAGTAAAGCTGGCTTTTTGTCCGATCTGGATACGACCCACATCGGCTTCGTCCACACTCACCTGCAGGCGCATCTGGCGCAGATCTTCCGCCACGGTGAACAGGGTCACCGCTTGCAGCGACGCTGCCACAGCATTGCCAGGGTCCACCGTGCGCGTCAGCACCACACCGTCGGTGGGTGAGCGAATAGAGGCTTTGGACAGGTTGGTCTCGTCGGTGGCGAGCGAGGCACGGGCTGAATCGACGTTGGCACGGGCGCTCAACTCGGCCGCAACAGCACGCTCGTGGGCGGCACGGGCGCTGTCGAGTTCGGCTTTTGAAGGCACTTTGCCGCCGGAGAGCCGAGCCACTTCTTCCAGTCGGGCCAGACTGGCGTGGCTTTCTTTGACGGTGGCGGCAGCTTGGGCCAACTGGGCTTGGGCGCTGGCCAGTGCCGCGCGTGAGCGGATCACCTGGTCGTTGAGCTTGGCGGTGTCGAGCTCCACCAGCACCTGGCCTTTTTTGACGCGGTCATTCACATCCACCAGCACGCGCAACACCGTGCCCGAAAGCTCCGAGCCGATGTTGACCGAGCGTGTCGGCTGTAGCGTGCCATTGGCCGTCACGGTGAGTGTCAGATTGCCTTTGGCAGCCGGCTCGGTGACATAAACCGGTGCCGCATTTTTTTGGCTGTTTTGCAGCCAGGCGTAGTAGCCACCTGCACAAGCAGCTATTAAAAGCAGAGTGCCCCAGAGCAGACGACGACGCCACCAAACAGGTTTGGCAGGCGCTTGCAGGAGCGCTTGCAAATCATTCGGGACAGGTGTTTCAACTTGAGAGAGGGATTTTGCGGCTTCAGTCATAACGGGTTTTACAGTATTTAGTGATGGGTTTCAGGCTGACGTTGTAGCTGCGGCCATCATGGCCAGCCACCACCGAGCGCTTTGACCAGACGAACGTGGTCGCTGCTGATGTCCACTTGCACGCTGGCCAGGTTGTCTTGGGCACTGAGTTGCGTGCGCTGGGTTTGCAGCACGGTCTGAAAATCGATCAACCCGCTGGTATAGCGCTGCATGGCCATTTGAGCAGCGTTGTCAGCAGCATCAGCCGCACTTTGCAGATTGAGCTGACGTTGTTGATCGCTTGCCAGCGTGATCAAGGCATCTTCAACATCTTTGAGTGCGCTCAGCACCGTGTTTTGATAGGTAGCGCGCGCCTGCTCCAGTGCGGCTTCTTGCGCAAGAACCTGGTTTTTAGCGACACCGGCATCCAGCAGTGGCACAGAAATACTGCCCAGAATGCTACTAGCCAGGCTTGCGCCACTGGTTAAACCGGCCAGCGTCAGCGCACTCAAACCGAGCGAGCCCCCCAGGTTGAAGCTTGGGTAACGCGCTGCGTCCGCTGCGCTGACACGAGCCAGTGCAGCGCTGATGCGTTGCTCAGCAGCACGCACGTCGGGACGCTGGCGCAGGGTTTGAGCCGGAATTTGGTGGGCCGACTTGATCGACGTTTGCGGTACCGGCTGTATGATTTTGAGCAACGCGTCAAGTTCAAGAGGCCGCTGACCGGACAGCACGGCCAGGCTGTGCCGGGTTTTGGCCAAGCTGGCGTTCAGCGTTGGAATCTGGGCCTGAGTTTGCTCGGCCGCCGTGCGGGCTTGAGCCACTTCAAGTGCCGTGATCAAGCCAGCTTGGGCACGCCATTCGGTGATTTGCAGGGTTTGCTGTTGGCTCGCCAGGTTGTTCTGGGCAATCGTCAGTTGGGCTTGCAAGCCACGTAACTGGATATAGGCCAGTGCCACTTCAGCCGTGACGGAAACCTGGGCATCGGCCAGCGAGGCTTGTGCAGCCAGGGTGTCGGCTTCACTGGCGTTGAGCGCGCTTTGGTTGGCACCAAACACATCAAGCTCCCAGCGTGCGTCCAGCCCGGCCCTGAAACTGTTGCTGGCAGCAGTGGCATCGGTGCCCGCGCGCTGTGCCGAGCCGGAGGCTGTCAGACTGGGCAACAGGCTGGCGCTTTTGACATCACGCAGGGCGCGCGACTGTTGCAGCGCAGCCTGGGCGCTGCGGATGCTGGTGTTGGCTTGCAGCGCCTGCTCTGTCAGTTGGCTCAGCAGCGGGTCATTGAAATGGCGCCACCAGGGTGATAAGGCAGCAGCAGTGGTCTCTGTGACTGGCTTGGCGGGCAAAGTGGGCGCGCTGGCACAGCCTTGCAACAGCGTGGCGACGAAAAAAATGGCTGCCAAGTGTGTGTAGCGAGGGCTTTGCAAGAAAAAGTGCTCAGAGTGGTTAAACATCAGTGTGTGTGCGTGGTTGACCCAATGATTGTGCTGCAACGCTGTGAATCAAGAGCTTCGTTTAGATGAAGTCTTGTAAATTGTGCAGGGTTTGCGCAATTGCGCTGCGCAATAACAGTGGCTCAAAACGTAAATATGCTTCTATTTTAGTAGCAACCTATGCATACTGGACGGGCGTTAAACCTCATAAAGACTCAGTAACTTTGGTAAATCGGGGCTGCTCCAGACCATTCACTTGAATGGTTTCTTCAAACATGCTCGCCGGGCGTACCCAGAGTTCCTGTGCGCCGTACAACGCCCGGTACAGGGTCATACTTTGCAGAGTCTCGCTGTGCCTGGCGTTGCCTATCACCTCGTACAAATGGCCTTTGTAATGCCGGTAAAACCCCAGCGCTGTTGTCTGCAGCGGGGCTAGTGGGTCGCCACTCATGGGACAATCATCTCTATGCATCCAAAAGCTCTCCTTGACGCCTGTGCCGAATTAGTTCGGCTAAATCTTAAATTTGACCACCCTGCTGATGCCATTGTGGCGCGATTTTTTCGTGACCATCGTGGTTTTGGCCCGCGTGAACGCGCCACTATGGCCGAGACGGTTTTTACCGTGTTGCGCAAAAAACAGTTGTTTGACCATTTTGCACCCTCGGGTAGTGGCCCCAGAGAGCGCCGTTTTGCCATCTTAGGGTTCTATGGTCCAGGTGATTTTTTGCGCAGTGCCTTGACTGAGCAAGAAATCAATTGGCTCGACCAATGTGAAAAAATCAAACCCGAAGACTTGATGGAGCGCCATCGGCACAACCTGCCTGAGTGGTTGGTGGCACCACTCAAAGTGCAGCTGGGCAACGAGTTTTGGCCGCTGGTCGAGAGCTTTAACAAAGGTGCCGGGCTGGATTTGCGCGTTAACACCTTTAAAGCCAAACGTGTTGATGTGCAAAAAGCGCTTGCTGCATCGGGCATCAAAGCGTTGCCCACGCCTTTTTCACCGTGGGGCTTGCGCATTGCAGGCAAACCAGCGCTGAATAAACACGAGGCTTTTGTGCGTGGCGATTTCGAGGTGCAAGACGAAGGCTCGCAGTTGCTGGCTTTGTTGCTAGACGCTAAACGCGGCGAGATGGTGGTGGATTTTTGTGCTGGGGCAGGCGGGAAAACCTTGGCCATTGGTGCTGGCATGCGCAGCACGGGGCGTTTGTATGCCTTTGACACTTCTGCGGGCAGGTTGGATTCGTTCAAATCACGGCTGGCGCGCAGTGGTTTGTCTAACGTGCATCCGGCGGCCATCGCCCATGAGCGTGACGACCGTGTGAAGCGCCTCACCGGAAAAATTGACCGTGTGCTGGTCGATGCGCCCTGCACCGGCTTGGGCACGCTGCGGCGCAATCCAGACCTGAAATGGCGCCAGGATATGAAAGTAGTTGATGCAATGGTCGTCAAACAAGCGGCAATTTTGCAAAGTGCTGCGCGTTTGGTGAAGTCAGGCGGACGTTTGGTATATGCCACTTGCAGTGTCTTGCCGCAAGAAAACGAGGCCATTGCGCAGGCATTTTCTGCGGCTAACCCTGAGTTTCTGGCACTGGATGTGGCTGAGGTTTTGACCGGTCTGAAAGTCGAAGCCGCTGCGAGCTTGTGCAGTGGTGGCGAGAATGGTCAGCGCTACCTGCGCCTGTGGCCGCACCGGCATCAGACCGACGGCTTTTTTGCGGCGATGTGGCAAAAGAGCTGAAGTTTTTTGTACTTGCCCAGTTGCCGACACTGGGGTGCAGTTGTTGGCCGCAGATTTATTTAAATTTGATAGCTGTTAATGCTTTACTTTCGGGCGTTACAAGCACTTTTTATGGAACCAACGCCCTTCGGATATCTCAACACACACAGAGATCATTCATGCCATGCTGTCAAACAAGCAACCAGAGCCTAGCTACATCATCGAGTGGCGCCAGTCATGCCAGAGGAAGTCGACAGTTCATGACGGTTTACGGTGCACGTGATTTCAGTGCCGATGACGTTAATGCTTATGGAGTTCTCCAAATATAGAGATAAGTTTAGCAATGAACTAATAAACCTCGCCAAGTTTCCCTGACGAGGTGTTCATAATTTGCTATTGATTCAAGAGCTGCTTGCGATTCGCTGGTCTGCGTTGCGGCTGGTTATCTTGTCAAATAATTAGAATCTGACCCCAATTAAAACCTACGCCAGTTTGAGCAAAATACCGATGAGTAAACCAGATTGCGCCAACGCCAAGCCAACAACCCACTTGATTAAATCGGCCTTGACTTCGGCGAGTTTGTAGTCCAAATTGTCTTTGGTCACTACGTCTTTAAGATGAATCTGCAAAACCTCTGACAGCGCAGCCGCCTCTGCCTTGACATGTGCATCAGGCACGCCAGCAGCAATCAGCCGTTCTGAAAACTTCAGCGTGCCAAAAGTAAGTGTGCTCATGGTTGCAGTTTACCATTTTGAAAAATTTTTTCATCACGTGTCTGGATTAAAAAACCAGCCAAGTTACCTGGTTGAGGTGCTCTGCCCCCAATTACACAAATAGAACCTAGGCGAGTTTGTAATTCAAAGGATCTTTGGCAGTCCGCATAGCTTCGATTCACAGCAACTTGACGATAGCAGCCACTGCGGCAATCCCTGTGTGAATTAATTGGAATCTGACCCCAATTAATGGAGTACTTTGCTCAAAGCGGCAAAAACACCCACTGCGGCGAAAATGGCGGTGATCGTCCAGCGTTGAGATTCGGCGATGGCTTTCACTGGCGTTGGCACAACGGTGCGTGGTGGCCCTACTTACCGTGAGGCGCAGTTGTGCATGGAAATGATTGCAGATACCGGTCGACTCGCCTCACTCGACGTGATGGAACATAACCCGGCCTTTGATGTGCGCAACCGCACAGCAGAAGTGGCGGTTGACCTGATCGAATCGCTTTTTGGCAAGAGCACGCTGATGCGCAAGAAATAGCAAAAAAAAACAGTATGTGCAGCGTCCATTAATTGCTATTGATTACAGAGCTGCTTGCGCTTGGCTGGCAAGCGCTGCGAGTCGTTTTTATGTGAATTAATTAGAATCTGACCCCAATTAACACATGCAGGATATAAAAACCCCCGCCAGATTGCCCGGGCGGGGGTATTGAGTTTTAACCATTAACTGGCTTGCGCCAGCTTTGGATTAGAACGAGTGGAACATGGCAATGCGGTACTGATTGCCAGTTGTTCCAACATTGGCAGCACCAACAGTCGGATCTGCATCAACTGATTGCTTGCCTAACGAAAAATTCATGCTGGTACGTTTGCTCAGATCGTATTTGGCAACAAACTCAGAAACGGTGTTGACGTCGCGCTTGGCCCAGTTAGCTCCCAAGGTGATTGCGCCCATGGGCACGGCAACGCCAAAGGCTACGGCAGATGCATCGTCGGTCGCATTAGCCACGTTTGAACCAACTTGGGCACCATCGAAGCCAACGCCGACTTGTGCAACGCCAAAATCATAGGTTGCATATGCTTCAGTGCGCGTGGTGCGCAGAGGGTTAATCACAACAGCTGGATTAATATAGAAACTCTTGACGGCAAAACCAGCAGCCAGAGGGCCTTTGGCGTAATTCAAGACGAAAATTCCAGCCGTTACGCCAGGAACTGTGCTGCCGTCATTCACGGCTTCAGCATAAGCCGCTGTTCCGGTAAAGCCACCAAAATCAGGTGTGGTGTAGCTCAGCACTTCGGCAGCGAAGCGACCTGGCAGTACAGGCTTCGTGGTTTCAAAGATGCCGCTGGTGTCATACATGCCTTCAGGCAACGAACTGGGGGCTACCATGGCTTTTGTGAGCAAATTGCCCGTGCGGGTTTGGTCAAAGCGCAGAGTTCCGTAACCATTGGCACTAACCGAGAGAAAGGTGTCAGTGCGGGTCATGGCGCTGGCAAAATTGCCTGCACCAGCTTCAACCACAAAACCAGCTTCGAGCTTGCGCCCGGCGCCGAGGTCTTCTGAAAGCCCAAAATTCAGCAAGACATCGGTTGTCGTTAAACCGCGATTGGCCTTTGCAGGCGCTATGGAATCAAAGCTCTGGTAGGCAAAACCGACAAGGCCAGAAATGCTGACGTTAGATTGTGCAGAAGCTGCACCTGTTGCGGCCAGAACGGCCAAAGCGACTAGGGATTTTTTCATGATTCAAACTCCAGAATTAAAAAACTAAAACCAGCACAGAGGTCTTTGTTATGCTGAGCGAAACCTTCTCGTGTCAGAAGTTGTTCAATTAAAACAGATATCTCTGCGTTAAATTTATTTCAAAATCATTAAACACGCAATCACAACTGAATTGTTGGGGATTCGCGACAAAACATGACTAACACTACAAAGCAAAAACCCTGCCAAGTTGCCTTGGCAGGGTTTTTAATGATTTAACCATTAACTGGCTTACGCCAGTGGCTGATTAAAACGTGTGGTACATACCAATGCGGTATTGGCTACCATCGGTACCGATTGCGGGTTGAGCATCAAGGGATTGACGGCCAAAAGACGCATTGAAGCTGGTGCGCTTGCTCAGGTCATACTTGGCGACAAACTCGTTAACGGTATTGGCATCACGTTTAGCGAAGTTAGCGCCAACAGTGATGGCACCCAGTGGAACTGATACGCCAATGGCTGTTGCAGCTGCATCATTAATAGCATTGGCGACAGCGGTGCCAACGTTGGCACCGTCATAACCAAAACCAACTTTGGCAACGCCAAAATCATAGGTTGCGAACAATTCCAAACGAGTCGTGCGCAGCACACCTGCAGCCAAACCGTTATACGATTTGTATGCCAATCCAGCTGCCAGAGGGCCGCTAGCATAGTTTGCACCCAACACAGAAATGCCTAATGCAGGAGTAGTGGAGCCGTCAGTGCCGCCTTCAACCCACTGAACGTAGCCGTTGAAGCCGCTCATAGTAGGCGTCATGTATTGAACTGCATCAACAGCAACACGGGAGATCACACCTGAAGTGTCATACAAGCCGTCGTTGAAGTTGGTAGGTGCAACCATACCCTTGGTCAACAGATTGCCGCTGCGAGTGTTCAAGAAAGCCACTGAACCAAAGCCGCCAGAAGCGACCATGCTGGTAGTGCGACGCAGCAGAGGTTGAGCGAAGTTAGAAGTTGAAGTTGAGCCGATGGAATCCAGGCCAACATTAACGGCAACTTTCATGCCGCCACCGAGGTCTTCGGTCACACCAACGTTCAGTGTCACGTCAGTCAGGGTGAAGCCGCGGCTAGCACCGCCAACAACAGCAGAACCAGGAACAGCAAGATTAGCAGCAGCAGCTGCAGCAGTGCCTTGGTCAACGCTTTGGTAAGCAACGCCAACCAAGCCTGTGATGTTGACGGAAGATTGTGCAGAAGCTGCACCAGCAACAGCCATCACGGCCAAAGCGATTAGGGATTTTTTCATTTCAAAGTTCTCCAAGGTTAAACGAAGGGCTCCGGACTGAGGGGTCTCAGAACCCCGGGCCAACCTCCTGATTCAGGAAGTTGTGCGTATTGAACCAGATGGGAGGGTCATTTGCCCCAAAATCGGGCGTGAATATGTGCATATTGGGTGCATCCGTTGTGACTTTGCAACAAACTGAGCCGTGGGAAGGTGGGTATTTGCATTTTTTGCAGCGCTTTGCTGATTTCGGTGCTGCCATCATGGTGCCGATGGATATGGAAACAAAGAATATTTCCTGATTTGGGGCTTTGCTGAACACTTTTTGGCATGGCTTCTATCACTTTTGACACTCTGAAATTTGCCGATACGCTTTAAGCTTCTGGCATACCTGACAAGCAAGCAGAGGCGCTGGCGCGTGCAGTAGCTGCTGCCACTGGCGAGGTGGATGTAGCGACCCGGCGCGATATTGATGATTTGCGCCGTGAAATATTGAGTATGGAACAACGCCTTACCATCAAACTAGGGGCATTCATCACAGTAGCGGTTGGGACGACTGTTGCGCTGGTCAAACTGCTGTAGCGATCACTGTCGAAAAAGGGGACGCTTTCCTTTTTGAAATTAAAGGGATTTGGACATGAGCACCATCACATTCGATACTTTGCGTTTTACAGAAAAGCTTCGCGCCGCTGGCGTTTCAGAGATTCAGGCCAAGGCTGAAGCCGAAGCTTTGGTCGTTGCTTTTTCTGGGGCTATGGACGCTCAGCTCGCTACCAGGCGCGACACCAGACAAGCTCGATGGTCGTTTGAATCTGGTGCAATGGATGGTCGGTTTTAACTTGGCTTTTACCATGGCCGTACTGTGGAATGTGTTTTCCTAGCCGCTCTCAGTATTTGCTTGGCCTGTCTCGGCACGCTGTTATTAAAACCCACCAAACAATGCATCCAGCGCGTTTTGGATGATCAACTGCTGTTCTGTTAAATTGCCGGCAGCCTGCCTGAGAAGCGCAGCTGGGATTGCACCCAAAGCAGGTGTATCCATCACCACCCAGCGTCCGCCCACTTCAAACTCGGGGTTCAAATCGGCAACCATGTACATCAACGAATCGCCATCCCACAAGGGAACGACCACGCGGGTTTGTAAGCCCCGGATGAAATCATTTTGCACGTCGAGAAAGAACGGAATAAATGCTCGCTCGGCGGCATCAGGGTTGGGGTAAACATCAAAACGAGCCATCTCAAAGCGCCTCGCGGTCATCACCCAGTGACTGACCCCAGCTGCGGTATTTGGCGAGTGCCAAGCCGTGTTTGCTGATTCTGTCGTTGTAGGCGGAAATTGCATCCTTGTTATCTTCATTCCATTTGGCCCAATAGCGGCGCTTCACTTCCTCTGCCAACAGTGAGTTAACCGTTTGTGACAGATTCAGCCCTAAATGGCGAGCGGCATCTAGCAAGCTGGTATTTAAAGACAAATTGGTCGCTTTTTTGGGCGAGTTTTCAAAGTTCAACATTCGCAATCCCCGTAACTACTGCGCAAAGTATATGGGCATGAGCGCTTGTTGTAACGATCTTTACGAGCGTATATTGCGAAACTGCTCGTGGCAGCATTTGCAGCTTTTTTTGCCAGCCTGACCCGCGCGAAAGGTGTTGGTGGTGGGGTTGCTGGCGTGCGCTACGATGCACCTTATGACTACGCCACAAGACCAATATGACACGCCCTGGAAAGAAGCGCTTGAGCATTACTTTCCTGAATTCATGGCTTTTTACTTCTCGCGAGCCTGCGCACAGATTGACTGGAGCAGGGGTTATACATTTTTGGAGCAGGAGCTGGCGGCCATCACGCCTGATGCCGAAATCGGCAAACGTTCGGTAGACAAGCTGGTGCGTGTGCATCTGCTCGAGGGCATGGAAGACTGGTTATTCATTCACCTGGAAGTGCAAGGCTGCGAGCAAGCAGAGTTTGCCAAGCGGATGTTTGTTTACAACTACCGTATTTTTGACAAATATGACCGACCAGTGGCCAGCATGGCCGTGCTGGCGGACGACAACCCGCACTGGAAACCACAGCAGTACAGTTTTGAAGTGCTCGATTGCCGGGTTGGCATCCATTTTCCGGTAACCAAGTTGATGGATTTTGTGGGTTGTGAAGCGGCTTTGGAAGGTGACCACAACCCGTTCGCTTTGGTTACGTTGGCGCACCTGCAAACCAAAGCCACTCGGCAAGACCCGCAAGCGCGTTTTGATGCCAAATGGCGATTGATCAAAAGCTTGCTCAGCCGGGGCTGGCAAAAAGAGCGCATCATCGAACTGCTCAAAGTGATCGACTGGATGATGTATCTGCCAGATCACTTCAAACAGCAGCTATGGCAAAATGTCAAGCAACTGGCAACGGAGAAAAACATGGCCTACGTAACAAGCTTTGAGCAAATCGGAATTGATAAGGGTATGCAGGCAGGTATGCAGGCAGGTATGCAGGCAGGTATGCAGGCAGGTGAAGCCGTTGCATTGCAAAAGCTGCTGACCAAGCGCTTTGGCACGATTCCGGCGGAGGTCTTGGGCAAAATTACCACAGCTAGCGCGGTGCAAATTGATGCCTGGCTTGATCGGGTGCTCGATGCTCCCAGTTTGGATATGCTTTTTGAGGCACCATTACACTGAGAAAATTTTCAGCTGCTCTGAAGCTATCGACTCTCAGCTTGCTACCAGGCGCGACACCGACAAGCTGGATGGTCGCTTGAATCTGGTTCAGTGGATGGTTGGTTTTAACTTAGCCTTTACCATGGCAGTGCTGTGAAAGTGTTTTCCTGGCCGCTCTAACTGGCCCGGCGGTGCAAAGACTTCGAGCAGTTCGCGCACCAAGTCGTCGTGTGAAAACAGAAATTTGTATCCGGAATCATGCAGGTGGTGGGGCATGCGTGGAATTGTAGGAGGGTTGCCAATCGCTACAAAAAAGAAAGTACATCATGCAAGCTGTGCGGGCGTTGTAGGTGAATTTTGCATAAGACGCGCAAGTGCGTTTTGGATGATCAGCTGCTGTTCTGCGCAAAGAGAAGTGCATGGACTGCTGTCTACAAGGAAAATCCGTCGTTCAGTGAGCATCTGCGCATTGGCTGGTGTAACGGTCTCTACCGCTGCTCGCTGCGAAACGTTTCATGGCAACTTTTGCAGTTTTTTTGCACGGCATCGACGGCACTGCGCAGGGCATCCATGTCAACACCATCAGACACCTTGACGAGCTGATTGACGGCGCTTAAATAGCTGTCTTGGGCTTGTTTGAAGGCTTCGGCTTTGCTCCAGACCTCGGGTTTGGCGCGCGTGGGTGGGTAGTTGCCATCAGCTGAAAATAGCGCCCAGGGTTGCGTTGAAAGCTCTTGCAGCGCCAGCGCACTGGCCATAAATTCGCTTTTGACGAAATCTTTGCGGTCGCGTGCCACCAGGCCCATGGGTTCCAGTGTTTTTGTGAATTTTTTGAAAATGGCCAAGCGTTGGCTGACGAGTTGTTTGGGGTGCGTGTCTTTAGCTGCATCGCCGCAGGCACTGAGCATAAGACTGGCGAGAACCAGGGTAGAGAGGCAAATTTGACGCATGAAGTATCAGAGAGAGAGGGGTTAAGAAAAAACGGCATCCCAGAGGGCTTGAATAGCAGCGCGTTCGTGGACTAATTGGGTCAATGGAAACGAAATAGGTTCTTCGTTAAGACGTGCCTTGTGCTGCAATTGGCGCAAGGTTCGATAAGCACCAGCTGCCTGGTGACCTAGGGGCGCGGGCAGCAAGCCAAGTTGCTCGGCTCGCTCAAGCAGAGCGATGTTGCCGGTGTTGGCGCTCAGTTCAGGATGAGCTGATGCGTTAGACAGCACCAAAAATTGCATCACAAACTCGGCATCGATCATGCCTGCGTGGCTGTATTTGATGTCGAATTTGTCGCCTTTGTCGGGGTGGGCGTCGGCTAGGCGCTGGCGCATGTTGATGATTTCAGCGCGCAGCTGGGTCACATCGCGTGGGGCACTAATGACGGCGTGGCGCACGCTCTCAAAGCGTAGCTGCAGAGCGGCATCGCCCAGCACGCAGCGTGCCCGGGTGATGGCTTGGTGCTCCCAGGTCCAGGCGGTGTTGGAGCCGCGTTGTTGCTGGTAGTTGGCATAAGAATCAAAACTGGTGATGAGCAGGCCAGCATTGCCGTTAGGGCGCAGCGCGGTGTCGATTTCGTAGAGGTCGCCTTCGCCGGTTTTGACGGTTAGCCAGTTGATGAGTTTGCGTACCAACATGGCGTAAATCTCGGGAGCCTGCTCGTCTTGATCGTCAAAGACAAAGACCAGATCGAGGTCGCTGCCATAGCCCAGCTCTTTGCCGCCGAGTTTGCCATAGGCAATGATGCCAAAGCAGGGGTTTTCGCGGTGGGTTTTTTTCAGTCGGCTCCAGCACCAGCGGGTGGTGGTGCGCAACACCGCATCGGCCAACGCACTCAAGTCGTCGGCCACTTGTTCGATGCTGAGCAGGCCTTCGATGTCACGCGCGAGTGTGCGAAACACTTCGGCATGGTGGGCGCGGCGCAGCAGGTTGAGCAGTGCTTCGTCGTCGTCTTCGCCGCTGCCTTTGAGGGAGGCACGCCGATGTTCAAGCTCAGCTTCAAACGCCGCTGGATCAAAGCGCTCTTGTAATAGATAGGCACCCGCGAGTTCGTCAATCACGCCCGGGTGCATGAGCAAGTAGCGTGCTGGCCAGCGTGCAGCTGCGAGCAGGCGCAGCAGGCGCTCATGCACGTTGGGGCGCTCGAGCAACAGCGCCAAATAGCTCTCGCGGCGCAGTAGCGGCTCAAACCAGTCGAGCAAGCGCAAAGCGGCTTCTTCGCTAGTGCTGCCATCGCGCACCCACTGCAGGGTTCGCGTGATGAGTTTGTTAAGCCGGGCGCGTGCTTCGTCACGCAGGGCTTGCACTTTGGCTTGTTCGAACCAGCTTTGCACACGGGTGCGAAATGACTCTTGCAGTGTGGGCATCAGCTCATCCAGGCCATCAGATGACCCTGGTGTAGCGCCTGTGCAGTTTTTGCAGTGGGGCGCGCCCCCCAGCAAGGTGTCAAATTCTTGTGCCACTCGTTCGCGATGGGCATCGAGCTGGTTGAGCATCTGTTCTGTGGCGGTGTAGCCCATGGTGCTGGCAATCCAGGCCAGATCAGTGTCCTGAGTTGGCAAAATGTGCGTTTGCTGGTCGTCCAGGTATTGAATCCGGTGCTCAATTTGACGTAAAAACATATAAGCCTGAGCCAGGCTGTCAGCGGTTGCGCTGGGCATCAGACCCGCTTTGACCAGGAGTGGCAGTGCGCTAAGCGTGGGGCGCGTGCGCAGTTCGGGAAACTGCCCGGCGCGCACCACTTGCAGCAATTGCACGATAAATTCAATTTCGCGGATGCCACCACGTGACAGCTTGACGTCATTGGCGCGCTCTGGCCGACCTGCGCTGCGCTTGCTGGCATGGTTGCGAATCTGCTGGTGCAGATTGCGCAGTGCGTCAAATACGCTGTAGTCAAGGTAGCGTCTGAAGACAAAGGGCATGACTACTTGGCGCAGCGCCAGGGTGGCACCGCTCAGGATGTCGGCTGTTGGCGCAACCACCCGGCTTTTCAGCCAGGCAAAGCGCTCCCACTCGCGTCCTTGCACATGCAAATATTCTTCTAGCGCGTCCAGCGACACGGCAGCCGGGCCCGAGTTGCCGTTTGGGCGCAGCGCCAGGTCAACCCGAAACACAAAGCCGTGCTCGGTGTTGTCGCCCACCAGCGCATACACGGCACGCACGATCTTGCCAAAAAATTCGTGATTGGTGATGCGCCCACGCCCCTGCGCGTCACCAGCGGTATCGCCGTCTTCGTCGTAAACGTAAATTAGGTCGATGTCGCTTGACACATTAAGCTCGCGCGCACCAAGTTTGCCCATGCCGACGATCCACAAGTGGGCGCGTGTGCCTTTAGGGTTCAACGGCGCGCCATGGCGCACTTCTAGCTCGGCCAGTGCCAGAGTCAAAGCCGTGTTGAGCGAAAACTCAGCCAGATCGGTCATGCAGCGGGTGACCTGCGCCAGACCGATGGTTTGCTCGCAGTCCAGCCGCAGCAAGCGTTCGAGCACCAGCTGTCGCGTGATACGTAGAGAACTGGCGCAACTGTGCCCCTGCAGCAAGAGTGCGCTGTAGCAGCGTTGTATATGCTCCGGCGTGGGGGTTGCGGGGCTTAAGAGTGACAGTTCGCCTGCGTAGCGTCGGTGAATGCGCTGTGCAAAACGGGAGTAAGGAGCCAGTGATGGAGGGGTCATAATTCTGCTGTACTACTGTCTATGAAAACTTTGACACCCTTGTCTTATCAATTGCTGAGAATCTGGTCTGTCCTCACCCGCTGGATGTTGGGTGGGGTGATTCTGCTTTGGTTGGTGTTGTTGCTGACGTGGGGTGCTTTGCATTGGCTGATTGTGCCGCGAATTAACGATTTTCGCCCAGAACTTGAGCAGTATGCTTCGCAAGCTCTGGGGGTGCCGGTGCAGGTGGGCTCTGTGACAGCGCAATCTAACGGTTGGGCTCCCTCGTTTGAGGTGACGGATGTCAATCTGCTGGATGTGCAAGGTCGCGTGGCACTGAGCTTGCCGCGCATTTTGGTGGCCTTGTCGCCACGCTCGCTTTGGCGAATGGGGTTCGAGCAGCTCTATATTGACCAGCCCAAGCTGGATGTAAGGCGCGCCAGTGACGGGAATATCACGATTGGCGGACTTGATTTTTCGAGCAACGGCGCTGTTCAGACAGCGCCGTTGGACTGGTTTTTTTCGCAGCGCGAATGGGTGATTCATGATGGTGTTGTGCGCTGGAGCGACGAAATGCGTGGTGTCGAGCCCATCGTTCTGCAAAAAATAGGCTTAGTGGTGCGCAACCAGGGACGCCGTCATGATCTGCGTCTGGACGCGACGCCACCTGAGGTTTGGGGCCAGAGTTTCAGTTGGCAAGGCAATTTGATGCATCCGCTGCTGGCTCGGCATCCGGGGCAATGGCAAAACTGGCAGGGTCAGCTTTATGCGGCTTTTGAGCGGGTGGATTTGTCAGAGCTGCGCTTGGTTGCTGATTTGGGAGTTGATTTGCGTCAGGGCATGGGCGCTTTGCGTGCCTGGGCGGAGGTCGATCAGGCCAAGGTCAAGCAGGTGGTCGCTGATTTGGCTTTGTCTGAAGTGAATGTGATTTTGGGCCAAGACTTGGGTGCACTGGTGTTGCACCAGATGCACGGGCGCTTGGGTGGGCGGGTGCTGGAAAACGGCTGGGAGTTGTCAACACAGGATTTGGCGTTTGCCACGCAGGACGGTTTGCATTGGCCCGGTGGCAATGTGAGTGTGCTGGTCACTCACGACCAAAATCAGCAACTTACCGGTGGCGAGATCAAAGCCGATCGGCTCGATCTGGCTGCCGTGGCGCAAATTGTCAACCGACTTCCTTTGGATGCTGGACTGCGTGAATCGGTGGCGCTTTATGCGCCAAGAGGCCTGCTCGATAACTTGCAGGCACGCTGGCAGGGTTCGCTTGGGGCGCTGCAAAGCTACTCGGCAAAAGGTCGTCTGAGTGCACTTGAGTTGGCGGCCGTTAGCCCTGCACCGGGTTTGCAAGGCGCTGATATCGAGTTTGACTTTGACCAGCGTGCCGGTCAGGCGAAGATTGCCCTGAACCAGGGGCGCATTTATGCGCCGGGTTTGTTACATGATCCTGTGCTGAACATGGCCAAGTTGCAAGCGCAGGCGCGTTGGCAAGTGCAAGGTGAGCAGCTTGCGCTGCAACTGGATAAGCTGACTTTTGCCAATGCAGATGGGCAAGGCGAAGCCAATATAAAGTGGCAAACCAGTGACCCTTTGAAGAACCCGGCGCGTGCGCGCTTACCAGGTGTGCTCGAGGTGCAGGGAAGCTTGAGCCGTGCCGAAGCAAAACAGGTTTACCGTTATTTGCCTTTAGCGCTGGATGCGCAAGCGCGTGACTATGTGCGTGAAGCAGTTCTAGACGGCTCAGCCAGCAATGTTAAGTTTCAGGTCAAAGGAGAGATTGACGAATTGCCTAATCAAGGCATTTTTAAAATCACAGCCCAGGTGCGTGAGGCTAAATTAGCTTATGTGCCACGCTCTTTGCAAGAGCCAAGCGAGTTGCCTTGGCCGATGCTAAGCGAGCTCGGTGGCGAGCTGATTTTTGACCGCTTGCAACTACAGGTGAAAAACGCACGCGCCAAACTCGGACCTTGGGTGCAGGTGTCCGCCATCGAAGCCGGCATTGCCGACCTAAGTCAGGCACGCGTTAGCGTCATGGCTGATTTCAAAGGACCCGCAGCCCAAACGCTGCAATTGGTCAACGCTTCACCCGTGCGCGATATGACGGCGCAAGCACTCGCTGCAGCGCTGGTGTCCGGCTCGGTTGACGGCAAACTCAATTTGCAGCTGCCGCTCGATGATCTGAATCAGTCGCGCGTTAAAGGCAGCATCAGCCTAGCGGGCAATGATCTGCAACTTAGCCCCGACACGCCGCGTATGAAGCGTGCGCGTGGCGTGATTAACTTTACCGAAAACGGGTTTTCGTTGAGCAATGTGCAAGCCAGTCTGCTGGGTGGTGATGCGCGTCTGGATGGGGGGCTGAATTTAAGTGTGCAAGGGCCGCAGGATGCTGGCAAGCCTGAGCTCATTCGTATCAATGGTCAAGCCACTGCCGAAGGTTTGCGTCAAGCCTCTGAATTGGGTTTTGTGGCGCGGCTGGCGCACTTTGCCAGTGGTAGTGCTGCTTACAGCGCTTCAATTGGCTTACGTCGAGGTGTGCCGCAATTGCAAATCAACAGCAGTTTGCAAGGTTTGGCCTTGAATTTGCCGCAGCCGCTGAATAAGAGTGCCGAGACGGTTCTGCCGCTGAACCTACGCACGGCGCTGATCAGTGCAGCAACCGAGCCCTTGCGCGATCGCATGACGCTGTCACTGGGCTCGGTTTTACAGCTGATGTACGAGCGTGATGTGTCGAAATCGCTGCCCTTGGTGGTGCGCGGCACGCTTGAAGTGGGCTTGGATGCGCAAGAATCAGCCCCCTTGGCTGATGACAGCGTGAGCGCCAATATCAAGCTGAAAGATTTTAATTTGGATGCCTGGCGCGACGTGTTAAACCAAGTCAGTGCTGCCGATTCCGGTGTCGATGCCATAGCTTATTTGCCCAGTGTGCTGGCTTTGCGTGCAGAGTCACTGCAGATGGGGGCTCATCAATTTAATCACGTGTTGGTGGGCGGAGGGCGCGAAGGAGGTCTGTGGCGTGCCAACGTGCTGGCACGTGAGCTCAATGGCTATATTGAATACCTGCAACCCAGCGAGGTTGCAGGTGCGTCCAGAGGCGGCCGGGTCTTTGCTCGTTTAGCTAAGTTAGCGCTGGCACCGCATGCTGCCAGCGAAGTAGAGGCATTATTGGACGAGCAACCCGCGCGCATTCCCGCGCTGGATGTGGTGGTGGAAGATTTTGAATACAGTGGCAAGCGCTTGGGGCGTCTGGAGGTGCAGGCGCTGAATCGGACCGGTGCGCCAACTGGCGGGCTGCCGGGTGTGCGCGAGTGGCGCTTGAACAAGTTCAATCTCAGTGTGCCCGAAGCAACGCTGACAGCCAGTGGCAATTGGGCTGCTGTGGGAGCCAGTGCGGCGGCGCCAGCTGTGCGGGCTCAGACGCGCGATCTGCGCAACTTGCGCGAGCGCCGCCGCACGGCCTTGAACTTCAAGCTTGACATTGCAGACAGTGGTGCTTTGCTAGGTCGCTTTGGCATGAAAGATGTGATTGCGCGTGGACTTGGCAAACTCGAAGGGCAGATCGGCTGGTTTGGTTCGCCGTTGAGTCTTGATTACCCATCCATGACCGGCGCATTGACGGTTGATATTGAATCGGGTCAGTTTCTCAAGGCCGATCCTGGCATCGCCAAGCTCTTGGGCGTGCTCAGCTTGCAATCCTTGCCAAGACGTTTGACGCTGGATTTTCGCGATGTTTTCAGCGATGGTTTTGCGTTTGATTCAGTGCGCGGCAATGTCACCATCGAAAAAGGCATTGCCAGCACGAATAACCTGCAAATGAAGGGCGTGAATGCTGGGGTGTTTATGGAAGGATCGGCTGACATCGCCCAGGAAACGCAAGACATCAAAGTGGTGGTGGTGCCTGAAATCAACGCCGGCACCGCTTCGCTTTTGGCTTCAGTGGTCAATCCGCTGGTCGGTTTGAGCACATTTTTGGCACAAGTTTTTTTGCGCCGTCCGTTGATCGAGTCGGCCACTCAAGAATTTCATGTGGACGGCACCTGGTCAGACCCGCAAGTCCGAAAAGTCATACGCCCAATTTCCGAAACGATTCCAACGGAGAAAAAATGAAAGTTGCAGCCATTCAAATGGTCTCTGGCAGCGCTGTTGCCGCCAACTTGGCGCAGGCGCGCCAATGTTTGGAGGCGGCAGCTCAGGCCGGTGCCGAGCTGGCGATATTGCCCGAGTATTTTTGTTTGATGGGGCAGCGCGATGCCGACAAGTTGCTCATTTCGGAGCCTTTTGGCACGGGACCGATTCAGCAATTTTTAAGTGAAGTTGCCCACGGGTTGGGTTTGTGGGTGGTGGGCGGCACGCTGCCAATTTGTGCACCAGCGCAGGAAAACCGGGTTTTTAACAGCAGTTTGGTGTTCAATCCGCAAGGGCTGTGTGTGGCGCGCTACGACAAAATGCACTTGTTTCGCTTTAACAATGGCACAGAACACTATGACGAGTCGCTGGTGTTGGCGAGCGGCACAGAGCCCGTGCATTTTGATTTGCCCTCACGAGATGGGCATCTTTGGCGGATTGGCTTGAGTGTCTGCTACGACTTGCGTTTTGCCGAGTTGTATCGTCACTATGCGCAAGCCGGGGCGCATCTTTTGCTGGCGCCCAGTGCTTTTACCTACACCACGGGTCAGGCCCATTGGGAGCTGCTGCTGCGTGTTCGCGCACTCGAAAATCTGGCTTATGTTGGTGCCGCTGCACAAGGTGGTGTGCATGACAACCAGCGCCACACCTGGGGTCATGCGATGCTGGTGGATGCCTGGGGCAAAGTGCTGGCTGAACGTGCAGAGGGAGCTGGTGTGGTGCTGGCGGATTTGTCGTGGGATGCGTTGCAGCAGTGTCGCAGCCGTTTGCCGGCCTTGCAACATCGCATGTTATGAAAAAAATAATCCTGTGCTGTTGGTTGATGATGGCGAGCTGGGCCGCTGCGCAGCTGCCAGCTGCTGAGTCCGTGCGGCCACCACCTAACAATCGTTGGGTTCCTGCGGCTTGGACTGATTTGCCCGGATTCGACGACGACACTCTTTTTGAGGCCTGGAACGCCTGGCTCAAAAGCTGCGAAAAACCGGGGCCGGTGTTTGCGTACTTGTGTCCGCAGGTGCGTGGTTTGAGCATTGCCAGCGCAGTGGAGCAGCGTCAATGGATGATGGCGCAGCTGCAACCCTACCGGGTGCTGGCTTCTGGCAGCGCGTCGGATGCGGGTTTGCTCACCGCCTATTTTGAGCCCGAATTGCAAGGGCAGCGACTTCCAGGGCCGGGCTTTGAGGTGCCGATTTACCAGACACCCGCCTATTTAAATTCGCGCCAGCCCTGGTTTAGCCGGCAAGAAATCGACACACTCGCCAGCGCCCAAAGCGCCTTGAAAGGTCGCGAAATTGCATATTTGAGCGACCCGGTGCAAGCCATGCTGCTGCAGATACAGGGTTCGGGGCGAGTGCGTATTCGTGAAAACGATGGGTCTGAAAGCTTTGTGCGCTTGGCCTATGCGGGGCATAACGGTCACCCCTACCAAAGCATCGGGCGTTGGTTGCTCGAGCAAGGTGAGTTACGCGATGCCTCCTGGCCAGGCATTCTGGGCTGGATTAAACAAAACCCAGAGCGGGTCAATGCGTTGCTTTGGCGTAACCCTCGCGTGGTGTTTTTCAGGGAAGAGCGCCTGGGTGTGCTGGATGCGGCTTTTGGTCCCAAGGGTGCGCAAGGCGTGCCCCTGACCCCCGGTCGTTCGATTGCAGTGGATCCGCAAAGCATCCCGTATGGCACGCCGGTTTGGCTGGCCTCGCAGGGTAGCAGCGTATCGTTGCAGCGCTTGGTGTTGGCGCAGGACACTGGCACGGCCATACGTGGTGCGCTGCGCGCAGATTTTTTTGTGGGATGGGGCGCCGATGCCGGTGAACTGGCAGGGCGCTTGAAGCAAAATTTGCAACTTTGGGTGCTGTGGCCCAAAGGTGCACAATAACGTACCATCGACGATCAGCTAACGATTAGATGCCAATGTTGACCCCTTAACTGTTGAAGAAGTAATCATGAACCATTCAAGCATGCGCGATATTGACGAACGGACCAATTTGGCGAGCAACAGCATGTTCGAGCTTTTGCTGTTTCGCTGTGGTGAAGCGCCTGGCACCGACCGACGCGAACTCTTTGGCATCAATGTTTTTAAGGTGCGTGAAATTCTGGTGATGCCAGAAATTACCGCCATGGTGAATTCACCACCGTCGGTGATGGGGGTGGCGAACATTCGCGGGCAGATGATCTCGGTGATCAATTTGCCGCTCATTGTGGGCTGCAATCCCACCAAGGGACTGGGTATCTTGCTGGTGACTGAGTTTGCTCGCACCACACAGGCTTTTGCCGTTGAAGAGGTTAACGAAATCGTGCGCCTGGAGTGGAAAAACGTGCTTTCAGCCGAAGGTCGTGGCGGTGGCTTGGTGACCAGCATTGCGCGACTCGATGGGAATGCTGAAAACACCCGCTTGGCTCAGGTGCTCGACGTCGAGCAAATTTTGCGCGATGTGTTCCCTGAGCAGCATAACGCCAATACCGAAGTCAGTGCCAAGCTCCATTTGCCCCCGGGCACAGTGATTCTGGCTGCTGATGACTCGGCGGTGGCGCGCATGATGATTGAGCAGGGGCTCAAAGCCATGGATGTGCCCTATGTCATGACCAAGTCTGGCCTGGAAGCGTGGAACAAGCTCAATGCGCTGGCGGCGCAGGCGCAGGCGCAGGGTCAAACAATCAAAGACAAAGTGGCCTTGGTGCTAACAGACCTCGAAATGCCCGAAATGGACGGCTTTACGCTGACACGCAATATCAAGCAAGACTCGCGTTTTGCCTCGATACCGGTGGTTATCCATTCGTCGCTCACGGGTGCAACCAACGAAGACCATGTTAAAAAAGTGGGTGCAGATGGTTATGTAGCCAAGTTTGTTGCCGAAGAGCTGGCGCAAACAATTCGCAAAGTGCTCCAGCGCTAGGCCTTAATCGCTCTTGATTAAATAGCTACTCACGCATGATTGGCGTGCGTTAGAGGTCTATTTCTTATATGACTTTAAAGCCGGTTTCGCTGGACGATAAATACACCCTGGTCGAGGGGCTTGCGTTGATGAGTGGTGTGCAGGCGCTGGTTCGCCTGCCCATGATGCAGCAGCAGCGCGATGCTTGGGCTGGCCTGAAAACGGCAGGCTTTATCAGTGGCTACCGTGGTTCGCCTCTGGGTAATTACGATCAGGCTTTGGTGGCTGCTGCGCCACATTTGCAGGCGCGGCAGATTGTTTTTCAGCCGGGGGTGAATGAAGAGCTGGCGGCCACGGCGGTGTGGGGAACTCAGCAACTCGATTTGTACCCACAAAGCAAAAAATTCGATGGTGTTTTTGGCATTTGGTACGGCAAAGGGCCGGGTGTTGACCGCAGTGCCGATGTTTTCAAGCACGCCAATATGGCTGGCACTGCCCGGCTGGGTGGTGTGCTGGCGGTGGCGGGGGACGACCATCTGAGCAAAAGCTCAACCACCGCACACCAAAGCGATCACATTTTTAAGGCCTGTGGCTTGCCGGTGTTTTTTCCGGCCAATGTGCAAGAGATTCTGGATTTGGGGCTGCATGCCATCGCAATGAGTCGCTTTTCAGGCTTGTGGGCGGGCATGAAGACGATACAGGAGGTGGTCGAATCGTCGGCCTCGGTGCAGATTGATGCCGCTCGCGTGAACATTATCTTGCCTCAAGACTTTGCCATGCCTGCTGGTGGCTTGCACATTCGCTGGCCTGACGCGGCGCTCGAGCAAGAGGCGCGCTTGATGAACTTCAAGTGGTATGCCGCACTGGCCTATGTGCGCGCCAACAAACTCAATCACACCGTGATCGCCAGCGCGCACGACCGTTTTGGCATCATGGCCAGCGGCAAAGCCTTTAACGACACGCGCCAGGCGCTGCTTGATTTGGGCTTGGACAATGCCGTGTGTCAACAGCTGGGTATCCGCCTGCATAAAGTTGCCGTAGTTTGGCCACTCGAGCCTTCGAGCACGCGCGATTTTGCCCAAGGGTTGCAAGAGATTCTGGTGGTTGAAGAAAAACGCCAGCTTATTGAGTATCAGCTCAAAGAAGCGCTTTATAGCTGCCCTCAGCGACCCCATGTGGTGGGCAAATTTGCCAGCGCTGGCGACGGTTCTGGGGGCGAATGGAGTCAGCCTAACCCGGGCGGTAGCAGTTTGTTGCGGGCCAACGCTGACCTGAATCCGGCGCTGATCGCCAAGGCGATCGCCAGTCGACTTGACAAGTTGGGTGTACCTGCGGCGGTTGGCGCGCGCATGCATCAGCACTTGGCGCAGCTCGAAGCCCGCGAGCGCGCGGCTTTGCTGGTGCCACCCGTTAAGCTGGAACGCTCGGCCTGGTTTTGTAGTGGCTGCCCCCACAACACCAGCACGCGTGTGCCGGATGGGTCGCGTGCGTTGGCGGGCATTGGCTGTCACTACATGGCACTTTGGATGGACCGGAGCACCAGCACTTTTTCACAAATGGGCGGCGAAGGTGTGGCTTGGGTCGGGCAGCAGCCTTTTTGCAGGGACTCCCATGTGTTTGCTAATTTGGGCGACGGCACCTATTTTCACAGTGGTTTCTTGGCTATTCGCCAAAGCATTGCTGCGGGTGTGAACATCACTTACAAAGTGCTTTACAACGATGCCGTGGCCATGACCGGCGGTCAGCGCGTCGGTGAGCGGGCGCAGGGTCATAGCGTGCTGCAGATCATGCGCAGCCTGTTGTCTGAAGGCGCGAGCAAACTGGTGATCGTGACCGATGAGCCTGACAAATACCATGGCGTGGCGCTGGCCGAGGGTGTCGTGGTGCAGCACCGTGACGAACTCGAGCGCATCCAGCTTGAAATGCGCGCAATGCCAGGCACCAGCATCATTATTTATGACCAGACCTGCGCGACCGAAAAACGCCGTCGGCGCAAACGTGGCAGCCTGGCTGAACCAGATCAGCGCATGCTGATCAATGCGCTGGTCTGCGAAGGCTGCGGTGATTGTGGTGAACAGTCGAATTGTTTGAGCGTGGAACCCTTAGAAACCGAATTTGGTCGCAAACGGGTCATCAATCAGAGCAGCTGCAACAAAGATTTCAGTTGTGTCAAAGGCTTTTGCCCCAGCTTTGTCTCGCTTCAGGGCGGGCAACATCACCAAGCCGAGCCAAGCCGGCAAGATCATTTGCAGCATTTGCCGATCTTGCCTGAGCCGATTTTGCCCAGCACATCGCGTGTTTGGCGCATTGTCGTGAGCGGCGTGGGGGGCACTGGCGTCATCACGATCGGTCAGTTACTTGGCATGGCGGCGCATCTGGACGGCAAAGGTGTGGTGACGCAAGATGCCGGTGGCCTGGCACAAAAGGGCGGTTCCACCTGGAGTTATGTGCAGATTGCCGATTCCGCAGATTCGATTTGCACCAGCAAAGTGGATGCTGCGAGCGCTGATCTGGTGCTGGGTTGCGATGCTCTTGTGACGGCTGGCGAATACACCCGAGCTCTGATGCAGGCTGAGCGAACCTTTGTGGCGTTGAATACGCACGCCACACCAACGGCCGCTTTTGTGCACAGCGCGAACTGGCAGTTTCCGCATGATGCCTGCACGGCGGCGATCCAGGCGCAGGTGGGAGCGTCCGGGTTGGGAATGTTTGATGCGCAATGGGTTGCCCAAGTGGCATTGGGAGATTCGATTTACACCAACCCGCTGCTCTTGGGCTATGCCTGGCAACTCGGGCGTGTGCCACTGAGTTTGGCAGCGCTGATGCAGGCCATGCTGCTGAATGGCGTGCAAGTGCAAAACAATCAGGCGGCCTTTGCCTGGGGGCGCCAATGCGCCCATAACCTGGCTGCTGTGCAGGCCTTGCTGCAGCCTGCACAGCCCATTAGCATGATCACCAGTCTGTCCGATCGTGTGGCACAGCGTGTGCACGATTTGACGCTTTATCAAAATGCCGCTTATGCAGCAAGTTACCGGGCTTTCGTTCTGCAGGTGCAGCAAGTCGATGCGTTGTGGGGCAAAACCAGCCTGAGTGAAGCCGTTGTGCGCTATTTGTACAAGCTGATGGCCTACAAAGACGAGTATGAGGTGGCGCGGCTCTACACCGATGGTCGTTTTGCAGCCCAAGTGGCCAACCAGTTTGCGGGCAACTATCGGTTGCGTTTTCATCTGGCGCCCCCGCTTTGGGCTAAAAAGAATGCCAAGGGAGAGTTGCAGAAGCAGGTCTATGGACCCATGAGCATGTTCGCTTTTAAGTTGCTGGCCCGCTGCAAGGGGTTGCGCGGCACGCTTTTCGATGTGTTTGGCAAAACGCCAGAACGCCAGCAAGAGCGCAATTTGATCACCGAGTATCGTCAGGCTATTGACGGTTTGCTGCGTGTTCTGGCGCAAGGGCCAGAGCAGTCGCAGGGTGACAAGTTGTATGCGCTGGCCGTGCAAATTGCCTGTATTCCAGAGCAAATCAGGGGCTTTGGCTATGTCAAAGCGCGTCATCTGAAGCAAGCTCGGCTGCAGTGGCAAGCGTTGCAGGCCGCTTGGGATGCCCTTTTGTAGCGGCTGCACATGCCATCGCATTCCTTGTTGTGCGCAAAGCCTAGGTGAGCCGCATACAATCGTCAGCCGCTTGTTTCATGCCTGTTTGTTGGCATTGAAAAAGCCCTTTGCTTTTTATTTGTTTACCAAGAATCTGGAGTTGCCTGTGTTTATTTCTTCTGCTTTTGCTCAAACTGCCGCGGTTGCCGGGGCCGATGCGCAATCTTCACTGATGAGCATGTTGCCTTTGGTTTTGATGTTTGTGGTGTTGTATTTTGTGATGATCCGTCCGCAAATGAAAAAAGCCAAAGATCACAAATCTATGGTGGAATCTCTGGCCAAGGGCGATGAGGTGGTGACGGCCGGTGGTTTGCTGGGCAAGGTTGCCAAATTGGGTGACAGCTATTTGGGTTTGGAAATCGCCGACGGGGTTGAAGTGCAGATTCAGCGCAGTGCCGTGGTGCAGGTTTTGCCAAAAGGCAGCATCAAATAACCCCTGACGAGCCTGGTTTTTGCCGGCTTGTTGCAGTTTGACCTAATTAAGAGACTCATGAATCGTTATCCGGTCTGGAAATATGCCATTATTTTGATGGCACTGGTGGTGGGCGGCTTGTACGCACTGCCCAATTTTTTTGGTGAATCGCCTGCGGTTCAGGTGTCGGCAGCCAAGCCATCGATCAAAATCGATGCTGCCACGCAAGCGCGGGTTGAAGCCGCGTTGAAAGCTGCCGGCATCGCAGCCGAGCAAGTCAGCCTAGAGGGTGTCTCGGTAAAAGCCCGCTTCTCTAGCACCGAGAGCCAGATCAAGGCAAAGGATGCGATTCAAAAAGAACTGATCAGCGACAGCGCCAATGCCGGTTATGTGGTGGCATTGAATCTTTTGTCGCGTTCGCCAGCCTGGTTGTCTGGCTTGCATGCGGCACCCATGTATTTGGGGCTGGACTTGCGCGGTGGCGTGCACTTTATGCTGCAAGTCGATATGCAAGCCGCTTTAAGCAAGCGGGCTGAGTCGCTGGCTGGCGATGTGCGAACGAGTTTGCGCGAAAAAAATGTGCGCCACAGTGGTATCAATCGCATTGGGCAGACGATCGAGGTGCGCTTTCGTGACAGTGCTACGCGCAGTGCCGCACAAGCGGTGTTTCAGGATCAGTTTGCCGATTTGCAAACGCTCGAGACAACTGATGCGGCTGACCTGGTTTTGACTGCCAGTATCAAACCTGACGCGGCACGGCGGATTCAGGATCAGGCGCTTAAGCAAAATATCACCACGCTGCACAACCGGATCAATGAGCTGGGCGTGGCTGAGCCGGTGATACAGCAGCAGGGGCTGGATCGAATCGTGGTGCAGTTGCCCGGCGTTCAAGACACCGCCAAGGCCAAAGATATTTTGGGTCGCACGGCTACGCTAGAAGTTCGCATGGTTGACGAAAGCACACAGGCACGCAGCGCCGAGCTGGGCAATGGCACGGTGCCGTTTGGCTCTGAGCGCTACCTGGAGCGCAATGGCCAGGCCGTTATCGTTAAAAAGCAGGTTATCTTGACGGGTGAGAATCTCACCGATGCGCAACCCGGCTTTGACAGCCAAACCCAAGAACCCACGGTGAACTTGAACCTGGATGCCAAAGGCACGCGTATTTTTCGCGATATCACGCGTGAAAACGTGGGCAAACGCATGGCCATCCTGTTGTTCGAAAAAGGCAAGGGCGAAGTGGTCACGGCTCCGGTCATTCGCACCGAAATTGGCGGTGGTCGGGTGCAAATTTCGGGCCGCATGACCACCATGGAAGCCAACGACACCGCCTTGCTGCTGCGTGCAGGCTCACTGGCGGCACCGATGGAAATCATTGAAGAAACAACCATCGGTCCCAGTCTGGGTGCTGAAAATATCGCCAAGGGCTTTAACAGCGTGACCTGGGGCTTTATGGCGGTGGCGCTTTTTATGTGTCTTTATTACCTGCTTTTTGGTGTGTTTTCCAGCATTGCTCTGGCCTTTAACCTGCTGCTGCTGGTGGCGGTGTTGTCGATGCTGCAAGCCACCCTGACCCTGCCCGGCATGGCAGCGATGGCACTGGTGCTGGGTATGGCGATTGACGCCAACGTGCTGATCAATGAGCGTGTGCGCGAAGAGCTGCGCAATGGCGCCTCGGCGCAGGCCGCCATTCACACGGGCTACGACCGCGCCTGGGCAACCATTCTGGATTCCAACATCACCACCCTGATCGCTGGGCTGGCGCTGCTGGCGTTTGGCTCGGGGCCCGTGCGCGGTTTTGCGGTGGTGCATTGCCTGGGCATTTTGACGAGCATGTTCTCTGGTGTGTTTTTCTCGCGCGGCCTGGTCAATTTCTGGTACGGACGGCAAAATCGTCTCAAAACAGTTTCCATTGGTACCGTCTGGCGGCCCGAGACGGGTGCTGAGTTGAAACCCAATAACTAAAAACGAGATAGCCATGGAATTTTTCAGAATCAAGCGCGACATCCCATTCATGCGCCATGCACTGGCGTTCAACCTGATTTCGTTGCTGACATTTTTGGCAGCCGTTTTCTTTTTATTCACGAGAGGTTTGCATTTGTCGGTGGAGTTCACCGGGGGCACCCTGATGGAAGTCACCTATGCGCAGCCGGCTGATTTGGGTACGGTTCGCGAGCGTGTTGCCCAATTGGGTTTTACCGATGTGCAAGTGCAAAACTTTGGCACGGCACGCGATGTGCTGATTCGCCTGCCTGCGCAAAAGGGTGTGAGTTCTGCCCAGCAAAGCACCCAAGTCATGACGGCACTGCAGGCACTGGATGCTTCGGCAACCATGCGGCGCACCGAATTTGTCGGCCCCCAGGTGGGTGATGAGCTGGCTGTTGACGGCCTCAAAGCGTTGGCCTTTGTGGTGGTGGGCATCATGATCTACTTGGCATTGCGCTTCGAGTGGAAATATGCCGTTGCCGCCATCGTGGCCAATTTGCACGATGTGATCATCATCCTTGGTTTTTTTGCGTTTTTTCAGTGGGAATTTTCGTTGCCAGTGTTGGCCGCAGTGCTGGCGGTTTTGGGTTACTCGGTGAACGAATCGGTGGTTATTTTTGACCGAATTCGCGAGAATTTTCGGCGTTATCGCAAGATGAACACCACCGAAATCATCAACAACGCGATCACGTCCACTATCAGCCGCACCATCATCACCCACGGCTGCACGCAAATGATGGTGCTTTCGATGCTGCTTTTTGGTGGTGCCACCTTGCATTATTTTGCGCTGGCGCTAACCATCGGCATTTTGTTTGGCATCTATTCTTCGGTGTTCGTGGCTGCAGCCATTGCCATGTGGCTGGGCATAACACGCGAAGACCTGATCAAAGGGGCTGTGGCCGCCAAAGATATCGATCCAAGTGATCCCAACTCTGGGGCAGTGGTTTAACCGTCAAGCGGCGCATGAAACCTTCGATGTCTGCCACTGCACAGCAACAACTGGCCGCGCAAGTGCGTCAGTGGGTGGTCACACAGGCAGCGCAAACGTTGCAGCCCTTGCTGCTGCTGGTGCGCCAGCGCCTGATTGATTTGCTCGACCAGGCTGCGCCATCGCGTGAAATGCAAGTGCGGCGCGACACCTGGAATTATTTCCAACGCAACCAAACACTCTGGCACGATGGCACGGTGCGAGCTTGGCAAGCTGCGCTGAAACCCGCCGTCAGTGCGCAAGCAGCGCGTTTGTCGCTAGACGCCGGCTTTGAGCTAGTGGGCACCGATGTCGTTGAAAACCGCATTCTGGCCTCGCGGCTTGCGCTGGGTGTGATGGAAAAAGCCGCCAGCCAAGTCAACGATTTGCGCAAACGACTCAAGTTTTTGCAAGGTGATCGTGAGTTGACCGAGCAGGACATCGTGCACCCCGAGGCGTTGATTTTGCCTTTGGTTGAGCAATGGGTGGTGAGCGGCATGTCGCGCGATTCATGGGTGCTGGTGCACGAGACTGTGCAACAGCACTTGAACCAACAACTGCAGCGCATTTACGCTGGCTGTAACGAGGCTTTGATTGAGCGTGGTGTGTTGCCCGTGATCGAATTCGTAACTCGCAGCCATGCGCAGTCAGCCCCGTCAAACATGGCGGTGCAGCAGGAGTCGGTTGAACCTGCTGTGCATGATGAAATGCCGTCGCGCCAGCTGCGCAATAAGCCGGTCGCCGGCCATTTCGGTGCAGTCGGCGATGTCATTGCTGCTGCCTACCAAGGCGTAAGCCAGGGTTCGCAGGAAGCCTATGGTTCCTATGGCGGCGGGCATGGACAATCTCGCGCTAGCCTGATGCATGGCTCGGCGAACCGTGCCGCACGCAGCAGTCCTGCCATGCGCTCACCCCGCGAAAGAGCCGGTCGTGCGAAGGGCATGCTCGATCGCATTGGGCAGATGCTCGGCCTCCAGGCTGCGCAACGCCCCGGTTTTGCCGACACGGTGATCAACGAATCGATTTCTGGCTCGCTCTTGCAAGCGCTGGAGCAGCAGCAGCTGGTTCAAGGCATCGATGGTGGCGAGATTTCTTATGGCCCGCAACTCACAGGGGCGGTACAAATTGAGCGTGTTGTGAGCGAATTGCGCAAGCAGTCGAGTGCGCTCAAAGAGCAGGCGACAACCGACGGTGAAAAAGCCATCATCGAGTTGGTGGCGCTGATGTTCCAGTCGATTTTGCAAGAAGATCGCCTGCCCTCGGGGATTCGGGTCTGGTTTGCCCGTTTGCAAATGCCGGTGTTGCGCATCGCCTTGTCTGAGGCTGATTTTTTTAGCCGTCTGGATCACCCGGCACGCCAGTTAATTGACCATATGGGCTCGTGCGTCATGGGCTTTGATGCCAGTGGCATCAGCAGTTCGGCACTCGAGACCGAGATCAAGCGGGTCGTCCAGGTGATCGAGCAATATCCCGAAACTGGCGAGCGTGTTTATCAAAAAGTTTATGAAGAATTCCAAAGCTTTTTAAAAAACTACCTGACGCAAAAACCCAGCACCCTAAAAATGGTGGGGGTTGCTGAGCAAGTTGAGCAAAAAGAAACGCTGACCATTCAATACACCATTGAGTTGCGCAACCAGCTTAAAGACATGCCGGTGCGCGATGAAATCCGTGAATTTTTATACAAAGTCTGGGCCGAAGTCATGGCGCTGTCTGCCGTGCGCCAGGGGCCACAGCACGCAGAAACCCTGCTGCTCAAAAAGACCGCCAGCGATTTGATATGGGCTGCCAGCGCCAAGCCCAATCGGGCTGACAGAGCGCGTGTGATTGCCGATTTGCCGGAGCTGCTGCAATGCTTGCGTATGGGCATGAACTTGCTGGGCGTGGTGAAAACGGCGCAAGAGTTGCACGTCAAGTTGATCAGTGACATTTTGGCGGATGCTTTTATGTCGAAAACTCAGGCCATTGGGCTGGATCAAATCAAGGCGCTGGCTGAGCGACTGGCTAATTTGGAAGACTATGTTTCGGACGACAGCACGGATGAACTGCCGCTCGATGCCCAGACCATCGAAGACCTGCTGGGCATTGATGCCTCGGAGCTCGAAGTAATCGTGAGTGGTGGCGCCAGCGGCAGCGCCAGTGCCAGCATGCTCGAATGGGCTGCTGAACTCGATCTGGGTGCCTGGTTTACCCTTAACCACAACGGAAAAATTGCGCTAGTGCAATTTGTTTGGCGCAGTCCCTTGGGGCATTTACACCTGTTTGCATCGAACATTGGGCGCAGTTATCTCATTCAGACCGCGCGCCTGGCTGCCTATCTGCAAGCGGGTTTGCTCGAACCACAAGAAGACGAATCACTGACAGTGCGCGCCACCCGAGATGCCCTAGGCAAGCTCGAAGCCAACCCCGAGCGCTTACTATCCTGAGACCTTGCGGGACAGACCAATATTTGCGCAGCAAATTTGCTCTGTCCTCAACATATTGTCGGATGTTGGATGTCTAATGCGCGACCCGATCGGTGTCGTTGTCACACAATTCGTCGAGCACCAGCGCATCAGGCTCTTCGTCGCGACTCCAATACACCATCAGCACCACCAGTTTTAAATCGGCCAGTGGCAGCGGCGAGCCTGGAACGCCCAGCACGCGCTCAAGCACCAGTTCAAGCCGTTCCCCGGTCAAAACACCAATCGATTGCAAATAAGTTAGATAACCCCAACTTTGCAGCCCCAGGTGCTTTTGCTCCTTGCGGGTCAGCACGCGCATGGCTTGCGATGGTAAATCGCGCCCAGCGCAGCGCTGTGGTGCTTGACCCAGTTGGCGCGCAGCCTGTTTCATATCTTCCAGCCAAAGCAGCGCATGCTCAATCTCTTCGGTCGCAAAACCCATTTGATGGAGCTTGCGATGAAGTGCGGGTAGGGCTAACGCGGAGCTGGCGTTGGCGTAGTTTTCGAACACATAAGCGAGGACTTCAAACATGCATTCACTGTACCGCGCCGACCCATTTTCAAAGCCTCAAACAAGGGCAAAAAACAGACTTGTGCGCAAACGCGGAAAGATTTTCCAAGAGTCCTCTCAAATGCGCAGTGCTTAAACCTATTGCTCCGGCCCGATAAAGTATGAACCGTTCGCCCTGAGCTTGGCCGGTCGTGAGCTTGACGAACGGTCGAAGGGCTTCGACAGGCTCAGCCCGAACGGAACTTAAAACATTCTTGGGTCTGCTCAATATGCCGGACGAGCCGCAAGTGCTGGGCTCTGCATGACTCCCTCCAGCCTTTGGGGGAGGGTTGGGGCTGTTTTATGCAGCCAGGGTTCGCAGGCAAGCCCCCATCTCGGTTTTACCTGTGCAGTCACCACCCGCACCATTGATGTGCATGCCTGGCTCTAACATTTTCGGGGTGATGATGGTCGCGTTGGTTTTGCCAATGCCATTGATCAACGTGTTCCTCCTGCTCAGCTACAAAAGCTTTGGACTCTTGTTTTAGCCGAACTCGAACAAGATGCTGAAACGGCAAACGAGCAGACCTTCGATCCGGAAGCAGCGCTTGACAATCTGCGCTTGATCCCCCGAGCACGGATTCCCTCGCCGCAGATCAATGGCGATGACAAGCGTTCATATCGACCGTCCGATTCCGTGCCAATATTGCCTTGATGTGCGACACCACCGTTGACAGTGAGGACGCCATTGATTGAGCAAATTCTGTCCCAAGCGCCTGTGGGTAGCCGCCCGAGCTTTTTTCGCACCGCCAGCGGCAATGAGATTGATCTGTTGCTGGAGTTGCCTGGTGGTCAACTGCGCGCTATTGAGATCAAGCACTCCGCCTAGCCCAAGCTGGGCAAGGGCTTTGTCGAGGTGCTGGATGCGCTTAAACTTAAATCGGGGTTTGTCATCGCCCCGGTGAGTGAAGCTTTTCCGTTGTCCCAACGCGCGATCGCGCGGCCCTTGAGTCAAATGGCTAAGTTGTGGCAACCCGATTGGCCTCTAGCGGCCGTAATACCTGCGTAGGAAGCTATTGAATCAGGAGTAGTAAGACCCTGGCGTTTACTTCGCTGGTGGCTGGCACTCAGGTGGCTGTTGTCATGACAACATCACATGCCGACCCGGTGACTTATGGGTCAAATCGGGTCAGGCCGTACCAGTTGGTAAAGGTTTTTGGGGTCAGCCAGTTGGGGAATCAAGTCAATCGTCGATCCTAGTCGCAGGGCTTGCGCTTGGTCAAACACGTAGCGCAGGGCTGAGAAATCTTCCATGGCAAAGCCGACCGAGTCGAATAGCGTCACTTGAGATGCGTTGTCACGGCCGGTTTTTTGAGCGTTCAGCACTTGCCACAACTCGGTTACGGCAAATTCTGCGGGCAAGTGTTGCAGGTCGCCTTCGATGCGGGTTTGCGGTTCATATTCGACAAACACCTTGGCTGCGCGCAGCACGTCGGGGTGAATCTCGGTTTTGCCTGGGCAGTCACCACCCACACCATTGATGTGCATGCCTGGTTCTAACATTTCCGGGGTGATGATGGTCGCGTTGGTTTTGTCGGCGGTGATGGTCGTCACGATGTCCGCACCACGCACTGCCAGTGCAATACTGTCGCACAGGTCCAGGCGCAAACCAACAGCATCCGGGTTGTTGTGCAGATTACGCATGAGTTTGACGCTTGCGGCAGGGTCAAGGTCGTAGATGCGAATTTCTTCAATACCAAGCAGATGATGAAACGCCAGCGCTTGAAATTCACTTTGCGCACCATTGCCAATCAAGGCCATCACGCGGCTGTCGGGTCTGGCCAGTGCGCGCGCCGCAACGGCCGAGGTTGCCGCGGTGCGCAGAGCCGTGGTCAGCGTGAGCTCGCTGATCAGCAGTGGCACACCGGTAGCGACATCTGCCAGCACGCCAAATGCCATCACTGTGGGTAAACCTCGCGCGGTGTTTTTGGGGTGTCCGTTGACATACTTGAAGGTGTAGGTACTAGCGTCTGCAATCGGCATGAGTTCGATCACACCATCTGGCGAGTGATTGGCAACGCGTGGTGATTTGTCAAAGCTTTTCCAGCGCAAAAAATCTTCTTCGATGTAAGTCGCCATGCCAAGTAGCGTGGTTGCCATGCTTTGCTGTTGAAGCAGACGAGCCACGTCGCGCGGGCTCAGAAATAAGGTGGTGTTTTGGGCGCTAAACATGCGTTTTCTCAAAGGAATGACAGAAACAGAAACAAGAGCGTTAGAGTGTGAAGGGACATGCCGGCAAGCACAATGAGCAACTGTGCATAAAAAGTGTCACATAATTGGCGTTTTGATAGGCTAAATTAGCAAAATGGATGAAATTGACCAACAACTGCTGGCGCTATTGCGCCAGGACGCGCGCTTGACGGTGGCCGCGTTGGCTCAAAAACTCAAGGTCTCGCGTGGCACTGTGAGCAACCGCATTCGGCGCCTCGAAGACACGGGGGTCATCGTGGGCTATACAGTTCGCTTGCGTCCGGATGTGCAGCACAACAGCATTCTGGCCTGGATGAGCATTGCAGTGGATGGCAATCAAACGCGCGCTGTGATCGCCAATCTACTGGGCGAACCCGGTGTGGCAAGTTTGCATGACACCAATGGTCGCTGGGATTTGTTGGCTGAGTTGCGCGCACAAAACTTGCAAGAGTTGGCAAAAGTGCTCGAACGCATTCGTTTGCTCAAAGGGATCAGCAACACCGAAACCAGCATTCATCTCGAAACGTTCAGGCTTGCGTAAACTAGCCACTTATGCAACTCAGCCCCGCCCAATTGCCCGCACACTTGCAAAAAGGTGTGAAAAGCCTATACACCTTGCTGGGTGATGAACCCTTGCTGATTCAAGAGGCGCAAGACACGATTCGAAATGTAGCCCGCACGCAGGGTTTTACCGAGCGCAGCGTGCACGTGGTAAGTGGCGCGCATTTTGACTGGAGTGCTGTGTTGGCTGCGGGCGGCTCCCTAAGCTTGTTTGCTGAAAAACAGATTTTGGAGCTGCGCATTCCAAGCGGTAAGCCCGGCAAGGAAGGCAGTTTGGCCTTGCAGCAGTTGGTTGAGCAGGCGCGCGGCAACGACGCATGCTTAACACTGGTCACTTTGCCCCGGTTAGACAAAACCACGCGTGCCAGTGCTTGGTTTGCTGCACTCGAGACAGGCATGCTGCTGGAGTTCGCCCCCGTGCTGCGTGCAGCCCTGCCGCAATGGATTGCACAAAGGTTGGCAACGCAGGGTCAGCGCGTGGCTGCCGGCGAAGAAGGGCAGCGTAGCTTGCAATTTTTTGCTGATCGGGTTGAGGGCAATTTGCTGGCAGCGCATCAAGAAGTACAAAAACTGGCTTTGCTCTATGCGCCAGGCGAGTTAAGTTGGGTGCAGATCGAAGCTGCCGTGCTGAATGTAGCGCGCTACGACGTTTTTAAGCTTTCCGAGGCTGTGTTGAGCGGTCAGTTGGCGCGGGTGCAGCGCATGCTTGAGGGTTTGCAAGCTGAAGGCGAAGCTACCGTGTTGGTTCACTTCACTTTGTCTGAAGATATTCGCGCCTTAAAACGGGTCAAAGATGCCATGCGCCAAGGTCAGCCCTTGCCCATGGCTTTGCGCGAACAACGGGTGTGGGGTGCCAAAGAATCGCTGTTTGCGCGAATCCTGCCGCGCCTGAGCGAGACTGAAGTGGCCAAGCTCTTGCAGGCTGCGCAACTGGTTGATGGCATTGTCAAAGGCCTGAAACAGGCCGATTGGCCAGATGACCCCTGGCAAGCATTGCAGCGTTTGGCTAATATGGTGTGTCTTGTGTGCTTGACCGACGTGCATAAACAGGGTTCAAAAAGGGCGAGCTCTGCAAGTTAACATCGCGCCTGGTTTTTTTCTTTAATTTTTACGGGATTGATTACATGAAAGTATCATTGTTGGCTTTGATTTTGGCAGTAACTTTTGGCGCTGCACATGCGGTAACGCCCGCAGCAGCTGCCGCTTCGGCTGCGCCCGCAGCACCAGCGGCAAAAACGGCGCAACAAGGCAAAATGGCCACCTGCAATCAAGATGCAGGCGAGAAAAAACTCGCGGGTGAAGAGCGCAAAGCCTTCATGAAAAACTGCCTGTCGGCCAAGCCAGCCGCAGCACCCGTGGCAGAAAAAGGCACAACGCAGCAAAGCAAGATGAAAACCTGCAATAAAGATGCTGCCGACAAAAAACTTGCCGGTGAACCCCGCAAGGCCTTCATGAAAGAGTGCCTGAGCAATAAAGGCTAAGCAAGCACAGGTCTCCCAGCGTGACGCGCAGCCACCTCCAGCCTTCCATCTCGTGTGTGATTCCGGCTTTTAACGAAGCCGGACACTTGGGCACGCTGGTGCCAGCGTTGTTGAGTGCCCTGAATGGCTTGAGTCAGCAAGTGGAGCTGATCGTGGTCGATGACGGCAGCTGTGATGACACCCCTGCTGTCATGCAGGGCTTGTGCGCCGCCCATGCGCAAGTGCTTTATCTGCGGCTGTCGCGCAATTTTGGCAAAGAACTGGCGCTGACGGCAGGCATTGAGTCTGCCCAAGGTGATGTGGTGGTTTTGATGGATGGCGATGGGCAACACCCAGCGTCGCTTCTGCCAGATATGCTGCGGCAGTGGCGAGCAGGGTTTGATGTGGTGTATGCCGTGCGCCAAACCCGGCACGACCAGTCAAGCTTGCAAATCAGGCTCACCGGCTGGTTTTACAAATTGGTCAATTTGGGCAACCGGGTCAAAATTCCGGCCAACGCGGGCGATTTTCGCCTGATGGATCGCAAAGTTGTCGAGGCACTCAAGCGTTTGCCTGAGCGCAACCGTTTTATGAAGGGCTTGTACGCCTGGGTGGGTTTTAACAGTGTTGCCATTGACTACCAGCCGCTGCCACGCGCCGCTGGCAAAAGCAACTTTGGCCTGTTTGGTTCGCTTTCGCTGGCGTTTACCGGCATTTTGGCTTTTTCGATTGCGCCTTTGCGCGCGCTAACCCTTACCGGTTTTTTGCTGTCAGTGTTGGCGCTGGGTTATGGTCTGTGGGTGGTCGGTGAGTATTTCATCACCGGTATTGCGGTGCCGGGGTATGCCACGATTGTGGTTGGCATGATGTTCTTTAGTGGCATTCAGTTGCTGTCGATTGGCATCTTGGCTGAGTATGTTGGGCGCATTTATGAAGAGGTCAAACAGCGCCCGAACTATTTGGTAAGTCAGCGTGTCGGCCAGGGGCTGGCATTGCCCGCGCCACGCAATCCGTTAGCGTGAACGCAGGCACTTTCTGGTTTTTGGCTGTTGGTGGGGCAGCGGCGGCAACCCACATGGGTGTATTTGCTGTGGCTCAACACATGATGTGGCCCGAGTTTGCCAATGCCCTGGGTTTTTGCATTGCATTTGTCGTCAGCTTTGCCGGGCACCGACTGCTCAGTTTCAAAGATGCCAATACCAGCGTGGCCACCAGCTTACGTCGCTTTGTTGTGACGGCGCTGGCTGGTTTTGTCAGTAACGAACTCGTGTTTGTGTTGTTACTGCGCGTTTTGGACTTGCCGAGTTTGCTGGCGCTGTTTTTAGCGCTGCTCTTTGCAGCCGGGCAGACCTTTGTGCTGAGTCGCTTCTGGGCTTTTCGGCGTTGAATCGTGACTGCCGCCAGAGCGGAATAAATCCCACCCTGCACCTTTGTAATACAGTTGCCAACCAGGGGTGTTTTGCGCAAGCTGACTGCCGCTGCGCGTGGCAAACCAATAACCCGGGGTGTTGGCAACCTGGCTTAATTTTTCAAACGCTTGCAGCACTTTAGCTGCCTGCGCATCAAAGTCGGCGCCCTCAAATAACTCGCGCTGCCAGCCATCGCCGGCGTTTTTGCGAATTTGCGGCCAGTCGCCCAGCACCACCATGGGCTTGCGGGTTTGCGCGTAGAGCGGTAAATCGTAAGGAAAAGCGTCTGTAACAAACAGCGTGTCCTCGGGCTTTGCAGCGCAAGCAAAGGCTTCGGCCAAATCTTGCGTGCGACTGCTGCGCGTGACATCGCCAACCTTGAGCATCAGCACCAGGGCGATCAGCAGGTTCACGGCCGACACGCCGGCAAACCAGCGCGCAGCATGCTGGCGTGCGCCAACCCAGCGCTGCCAGCCCAGTGCGGCCAGCAGAGTCAACGGTGGCAACACGGGCAAGATATAGCCAATGAGCTTGGAATGCGGAATCGAGAAAAACAGCAAAATGGTCAGCAACCAAATCCAGCACAGTTTCCACCAGGCGGCTGGCATGCTGGCGCGCGGATTTTGCGCATCCGTTGGGCTGACCCGGCGCCATTGCGCCAGTGCAAAAAACATCCAGGGAAACAGCAACAGCGCCAGCGCCAGCAGGTAAAACCACCAAGGCTGCGGGTTGTTATAAACGGCTGCGGTGTAGCGGTTGAATTGCTGCCCAACAAACATGTAGTTGAAAAAATCGGGGTATTTTTGCTGGGCCAACACAAACCAGGGCAGCGCCACGGCGCTGAACAGGCTCAGTCCACTGACCCAGGGCAGATACATGATTTTTTTCAGTTGGTGTGTGGCAATCAGCCAGAGCAGAATAACCAGGCCGGGCAGGGCGATGCCAATCAGCCCCTTGCTCAGCATACCCAGGGCGCAAGCCAGAAATCCCAAACGAGCCAGTCCGCTATGCGGTTTGTCTCCTGCCATGAAGGCGAATGAAAAACACCAAATAGCCAGTCCAATCCAGCAGGCGACCAGCATGTCGTGGTTGATGTACTGGCCGCCGACCAGAAAGCTCAGACTGGTACCGAGCATCAGGGTTGCACGTCGGGCAATGATTTCTCCGCTGATGTGTCGGGCGGCTAGGTAAAGTGCGATCAGCATCAGGCCGGCGTGGAGCGCTGGCACCAGCCGCAGCGCCAACTCATTGACACCAAAGGTCGCCACGCTGAGTGCTTCGAGCCAGTACAGATAAGGCGGTTTGTGAAAGAAGGGAATCCCGTTGAGACGTGGTGTAAGCCAGTCGCCACTGACCAGCATCCAGCGACCGATCTCGCCATAGCGGCCTTCGTCAGGGACGGCAATGGGGCGCAAGCTGGCCAGCAGCAGCAAGCCCAGCCACAAAGCGACCAGCAAGAGCCACGATTTTTGTTGTTCAGTTAGGGTTTTGTTCACCCTTGAATTCTAGAAGATACCCCGCGAGTGATAACAACCTGGGCTTGCTGCAAGGCATCGGCAAATTCGCTGCTGCTGAGGTAGTTGTATTCTTGTCGCCGAGCCATGCCGATCTCATCCCCAGCTTCGATGGCTTGTGCGGGGTGGCACATGATGATGCCACCTGCCGGTGTTTGCTGCAGCCAGCGCTTCATGTGGCGTGCGTAATCAGCACCGGTGCCGCTGAAGTTATAAATGCCAGATAGGACGCTGGTGCTTGTCAGACGGTTGTTAGTAGCTATCTTTTTGAGAGCGTTGGCGCCCATCCAGGCAATCACCCGTGTTTTCAGGTCGGCTGACCCAGCTGGTGCGCGAGAAATTCGCAAATAGGGCTGCGCAGGCAGATTACCGTAACGCTGTGTCAAAACCTGCACCAACGCCTGGCGAATGCCAGCAAATTGCTGCACATGCTGGTGTCCATCGACATAGTCAGGTGGGGCTTGCCATTGCGCCTCAAACAAATCGAGCTGGTGCTGAATCACCATTTGTGCTTGCTTTGGGTCAAAACCGCGCATCCAGGCACGGCGCATAGCGTTGTGCAATGACAGGCCGTGACCTGCTTGCACGGCAAATTCACTGGTCCAATCGAGGTGCAAACCCACATCGATCTGCGCACGCAGACCTTGCAACAGCGCTGCGTCTTGTGGCCAGCGGGGCGACAGTACCATGACGCTGGTTGCGCTGATGCGCCTGCGTTGAGCCAGTTGGGCTATGCCGAGTGACACACTAGCGTTTGCCGCAAAGTCATCTGCACAGACGATCAGTGATTTAGGGGTTGTTGGCAAGTGCGCGGCCATGGGATTGCCAGAATTCAGGTTTTGCGTATTGCTGCTTCAGATAATCGATCCACAAGCGCAGACGCAAGGGCAAGTGCTTGCGCTGCGGGAAAACGGCATACACGCCATTGTGTGGTGCTGCAAAAGCTTCCAAAATGGGGATCAGCTTACCCGAGGCTATTTCAGCTTGCACCTCCCAGGTGCTGCGCCAAGCGATGCCGTAGCCAGCCAAGCACCAGTCAAACAACACCTCGCCGTCTGAGCAACTCAAAGGGCCACCAGGCTTGAGGTGAACGATGGTGTTTATTTCGCCATGCGGTAGCGAAAAAGCCCAGCCCCGGTTTTGTGAAATATCACCAGACAGCGTCAGGCAATCAAAATTCACCAGTTCATGGGGGTGCTGTGGTGTGCCATGACGCTTTAGATACGCTGGAGTGGCGACACAAAGACGGCGGTTATCGGCCAAGCGAACGCTCACCAGCGACGAATCAGGCATTTCGCCCACACGCACGGCGCAGTCAAAGCCATCGGCTGCCAGATCGACCACGCGGTCGTTCAAGTTCAGCGACAAGCTCACCTCGGGGTTGAGTCCGCGAAACTGGGGCACCAAAGGCGCGACATGGCGTCGGCCAAAACCAGCCGGCGCGGTCATGCGGATATGTCCATTGGCCCTTAGGCTGCCAACCGACACGCTGGCCTCGGCATTGGCGATATCGGCCAGCAAACGTTGACAATGTTCTAAAAATGCGCTGCCCTCATAAGTCAGGCTCACGCGCCGCGTGGTGCGCAGCATCAGTTTGACACCCAAACGCTCTTCGAGCGCATCGAGCCTTCTGCCGATCATGGCAGGCGCCACACCTTCAGCTTTGGCTGCAGCGGTCAGCCCACCGCGTGCTGCCACCGCACAAAAGGTTTCGAGTTGTTTGAAATTGCTCATAACCCGAGCTTACCAGCCTAATTCAGGTTTGCCAGCGATCGTTCTGCCGATCGACCAAGCCCCTCGACAATCAGAATTTGCACAACACGCATTCGGGTTAGCAACATTGTCACCATCGACCGTGCCGATTTTGCTGTCTACCGCATAGCCCATCGCAAAGCCTGCACAAACGACTTTGGCTGACCACGGGCGGTTAACCACAGTGTTGAATCGGTTGAGTAGATTGATGCTTTGATATTCATAGCGAATTGCGCATGCCTGGTAAGCGCTAGAGATTGATTTTTTATGTGAAATTTGCTATGCCAGCGTGTGCTTGTGGCGTTGCAAAAGTGTGACATCCCCCCCATTGGAGGGGTGGAAATTGCATACAGACAGCGCTAGTATGAAGACTCATTATTTTTGTGGAGTTCTCATGCTTTCAATGATTGATGATTGGAGAAAAGCCAGCGCAAGCGCTTTGGCGCTGGCATCTGTGGCTGCTTTGACTTTGTCGGGTTGTGGTGGCAGCGACGGTGTTGCCAGTGTGACGGGGCAGTTTGTCGATGCCCCCGTGGCAGGCTTGAGCTACAAATGCGGTGCCTCAACCAGCCTTGGCACCACAGATGCCAACGGTTACTACACTTGTAATGCAGGCGATCCGGTCAGTTTTTATGTTGGTGACATTCTGCTGGGTTCGGTTGCCTCTGCACAAGCGGTCGTTACTCCGCTTGATTTGGTGGGTCTGAATGCAAAACCGACGGATCTCGCGGTCAGTAATATTGTCCGTTTTCTGCTGTCGATCAGTACAGCGGATGCTGCTGGTAATTTGGTTATTGACAATGCGGCAGTCACAAAAGCCAAAGGCAAAGCGGTTGACTTCAAAAATATAACTGCAACTGACCTTGACACGATGATTACAACGGTCAAGCCTGGTGTGACGCCTGTACTTGCTTCGGCAGCTGAGTCTCACATGAGAGATAGCATCTTCAAACTGTTTGCCAAAAAATTCACGGGTAGCTACAGCGGCAGCTTAAGCGGAACCTGGAGCCTTTCTTTCGATGCGAAAGATGGCACTGTGATGCTAGGTAGTACGTACAACGACACCGTCAATGGTGCTGGCCCAATTACAGGACATTTGAGCACGGACATGCTCGTCAGCTCAACCTATGGTTTTACCGGCATGGCGGGCTCAGCTGCTTGGACTGGCACTCTGAATGTCAGCACTGGGGTTTTTAGTGGCAGCTGGGATGCGGGTGGCGGCACTAACGGAACATTTACTGGCAAAGTAGCGGCCGCTGCGCCCGTCATTCCAACGGTACCAACGGCCAGTGGATTCACACCCACCGCCGGCGCGGCTGGTGCTAGCTTCACCATCAGCGGCTCAAATCTGAATGCAGTGACCCAGGTCTTGTTTACCGGTCCGTCACCCAGTTATTCATTTGTTGAAGGTACGACAACAGCTAAAACTGCCACCAGCATTACGGCCACAGTTCCGTCAACGCTTGCCGCTGGCAGCTACACCGTGACCGTGGTTCACCCCGGTGGCGAGGTCGCATTGGGAACCTTCACAGTCGCCAGCGGTGGCGGCACTGGTGGTTCCGGTGGCAGCACAGGCTCAGGCATATTACCTGCGGGCTTTGTAGCACGCGCTAATCCAGCCAACATTATGAACACCCCTAGTGCCGTTGTCTGGACCGGAACTGAGTTCGTGGCGCTCGAGCAAAGCACCGATTACCACAACGTCAATGCCAAATTTTTTGTTTGGAAATCGGCCGACGGCATCAATTGGACTCGTGAAACAACCGACTTACCCAGCAGTTTTATCAGCTTCAGCACGGCCAATGGCAAACTGTTTCAATTGATGGCGAACATGGGAACTTCACCCACCGTCAGCATTGCCCAAAGCAGCAATGGCATTAACTGGACAAGCAGCACCGCCACCTACGTCATGGGTCAAATTGGAGTGCCCAGTCCAATGGGCGTGAAATACCTGAACGGGCGTTACTTTGCCAGCCTGGATGTAGACACCTGCATGGCCATTTCCTCCACTGATGCAGCTACTTGGACAAGCGTTGACCTGAAAACGCTCGCATTACCAACTGACTATTACAAGGAAGGCAACAGCAAATATTGCAGCGAACCGTTCTACATTGGGGGCAAATATCGGATTTACGGCGGCATCATCAGCGTTTTTCGCTCCGATCCTGTTGTTGCCAAAGGTTTGATCTATAGCTCCACTGACGGTAGCAGCTGGGCTGTGGAAACCTTCGCCTTGCCGACAGGAGCCAATGCGGTGGTTCAAGGCGGTCGCACGAGCACCGTTGTGCAGGTTGGCAACGCGATTGTGCTGCCCTCAGTGATGGCACAGGCCGCCAGACGTATCAACGCAGGGGATGCCTACGCAACACTGGTTACTGACAGCAATCAAGTTGGCACTAGCACAGACGGGTTGACTTTTACTTTTGCAGATGCGGTAGGTATCACCTATCGAACCAGCACCATTGGTAAGCCCGGCCTGACCAGCTATTTTCCCAGCATCAATGTGGCGGGGTTGGGTGTCTTGGGCATGGAAGGGGCAAGCAATTTCTGGACTCAAGATGGTGTGAATTACACGGCTGCAACACAGGGATACGGTCTTACCATGAGCGCTATCAACTACGCGTATTCACCC
>CAIYYA010000282.1 GCA_903930255.1 uncultured beta proteobacterium | reverse complement strand
GCCAGTCCGTGTTGAATGATTAGTTAGCCCTATATTGGTGGCGCATAAAAGTAAATTGGCACGAGAGAAAGCAGTGCTTTGTCTTCATCGGATAGCTTTGGATAAAACTCTTGCCAAAGACTAATAAATCGATCAAGGTCAATAAGCTCGACGTGGACATGTGAGCTTCTTGCAGTTGCTTTTGCATCAGGCGTGAAACCACCAGACGATACAAAAATGCCCACATCGCCATTGGTTTGGAGTAACCCCATAAGCTGTCGTATTTCTTGGACGGTAGCTGAGGCCTCCCTGTGTTTGACTTGCACTTTCATGCGTGGAGAAACCGTTCCCAGTGGGTCTCGATATGCAATTACATCAACGCCACCATCTTTACCCTTTGGTGCTACAAAAGGAGTGTAGTAACCCATGCCTCGTAGCAGAGCAGCGATTAGCTCTTGAAATTCATACGGGTTTTTTTGGTTTATTTGATTTTTCAAACCCTCAATAGCCAACTGCTCCATTTCGTGAATTGTTGCTTCTTGCCCTTGTTGCCCTTCGTTGCTTACGTATTGCTCATCTTCGGAAGGCTCCGGTGTTTCTCTCTGGTCACTCCAAGCTCGGTATGCCGTAGTAGCTGCGTGAAGCATTTCGACATGCCCTAATTTGAGTGCGTTTTCTCCTTCTGGCGTCAGATACCAGACACCCTTTTTCTTGACCAAAAAACCCGCTTTTATGCAGTCAATGCTAAAGAAGTGAAGGATTGATTGCCACCGAACGTATCCCGATTTTTCGTAAACGGCTTTTGCCCAGTCGTCTAGCTCGACACGCTTTTCAACTTCCGCGATTACTTCTTTACCCGGAGCTTGCCCGCCTTTTTCCTTGAGAATATTGAACGCCGCAAAAATGACTCTTGAGGCAAGTTCTCTGGAACGGGAAAGTTTATCTTTGGCCATTGGAATTAGTATGAGAGGTGGTGTAGAGGGCTAACGTAATGTATACGGCAAGACTTGCAAAATAATCTGGACGTTGCGTATTAATCTGGTCACAAAATTGTCCTGAAAGTGGCTTGCAGTCTAGCTTACAAGCCGATGCGCTGAATAAATAACCCGGTATAAATCTCCCATGAAACCCGCGCTCCACCAGTGCAATCAACCCACCTGTTAAATCCCAGTTAATTGGCTGCTTCCAGCCCGTTGGCAAAGTGCTCCTGCATGCGCTGGCGGCATTGGCTGGGGTCGCGCTGCGCCAGTGCGCTCATGAGCGCGCGGTGCTCATTGAGCGACTCCATGATACGTCCTGATTTGAGCAGTGAGTTATGCCGGTTGAGTTTCATCACCTTGCGCAGATCTGCCACCATCTGGTTGCGCCAGCGGTTGTTGGCAATATCGAGCAAGCGCATGTGAAATTGCTCGTTGATTTGGAAAAAACGCTCGCGATCAAGTTGCTCTGGCGCAGCTGCTTGCTCTAACGCTTGGTGCAGAACTTGCAGATCAGCCAGTTCTTGCGCGCTGGCTTGGCTCGCCACCACGCCAGCTGCATCAGACTCCAGCAGACTGAGCAGGTGATAGACGTCAGCCAGATCCGTCTCAGACACCTCGGTGACATAGGCACCACGGCGCACTTTCATGGTCACCAGGCCTTCGGCGGCCAGCACTTTGAGTGCTTCGCGCAGCGGGGTGCGGCTAATACCGTAGTCTTGCGCAATTTTCAGCTCGTCGATCCAGCTGCCGGGCTCAAGTTCGCGGCTGAAAATGCGCTGGCGCAGCAGTTCAGCTACTTCTTCATAAAGTGCGCGGGGAGCTAAAGAGAGAGCGGCCATGCCGATAATTGTAAGCTGACAGGAATTTTTTGCATCAATAATTATAAATAACGTAAACTTTAGCCCACCCAAAAATTTCATTTCAGGCACATTCCCATGACGCAATCAAACTCTGAATTCAAGTCGGCCACCCTGGAAGCCTGGGCCAAGGCAGCGGCCAAATCTGCTCCCGGTGGCGATGTGAATGCGCTGAACTGGATCACCCCCGACGGCATCAGCGTTAAGCCCTTGTACACCGCAGAAGACACGCAAAATCTGGCTTACGCCAATACCCTTCCGGGTTTCGAACCCTACCTGCGCGGCCCGCAAGCCACCATGTACGCCGTGCGCCCCTGGACGATTCGCCAGTACGCCGGGTTTTCCACCGCCGAAGAATCCAATGCTTTTTACCGCAAGGCGCTGTCGGCCGGTGGGCAGGGTGTTTCAGTGGCATTTGACTTGGCGACACACCGCGGCTACGACTCCGATCACCCGCGGGTCACGGGCGATGTCGGCAAAGCCGGTGTGGCGATTGATTCGG
>CAIYYA010000281.1 GCA_903930255.1 uncultured beta proteobacterium | reverse complement strand
TGCCTTGCCATGCGGACCGAATTCTCGCAACAGAGTCGTGTAAGCCGCTGCCTCTTCAGACTGTCCGCCGCACCATGCCGCTAGACCACCAAAAGTCTCCAGCGCGTCAAGTGCTTTGCGAAATACCAACAGATCAAAAAACTGACCGAATAGAGCGTTGTACAGGTGCCGCTCACCTTCAGTTGGTGGATTGAATATTTGCAGTAAGTCGATGTCAATGCGCAAATAAAGTCCAAGATATTCAGGCGCACTGGCCGGGGTAGCCCGAATTCCACGCTCCTTTAGTTCTGTTGCCTCCCGCTCAAAGCTGAAATAGCGACCCAGCATTGTCTTGCCGCAACCTCGGGCACCGGCCATGACCACGGGCTTGAACATCTTCATGGCACGCAGCAGCTCTTTCCCAGGGTCAATAAAGTAGTGCCCTAACTCCTCAATACTGGCGTAATCGGCCCTCAGTAAAGAAAACGGGTTGGAAGGTTCAGGCACAGCGATCCCTACAGATTGTTCTTGGCCTTCTGGTTTATCAATGGCATTAGCAAGAACCCCAATTAGCTCGGAATACTGGCGCTGTTGGTGTAGTGACTCTTTGCTTTTGTCATCGACGACAACCCGCTCATCTAATGCAAATTCTTGGAAATAGGGCAACTTGACGAGAAAACCAGGAAATTCCGGCCATAAGCCTGAAACTACAGTTTCTGATTCCCAGCGTTTCCACTGTTCAGCGTCCCGATCAGGCGCTGGCGAACCCACCAAATGCAACCGTTTTTTTCCATATTCGGCTATAAATGAGGGTTCTACTGCCTGGCGCAACACATTGCGCGCTCCTTTAATATTTTGTCGATTAAAACCAGCCACCACCACCACATCAGATGCCATCGTCAGTGCAACGTAAAACGGGTCGCTAAGGCCTGTACGCGAATCCAGCAGCACAAAGTCAAAACCATAGCCCCCAGGTTTTCCAGTAATGCGGCTAAGAAAATCAGCCCAAGCTTCATCCCCTGCCTGTGTGTAAAAGTCCGCCCACTTGAATGCGTTTAGCAGCGCTTCATAGCCTTGATCAATATCGTTACCGCTTGTTGACCGCCACACGCGCCCACTCGCTGGCATTAGCCAAACTTCCCCGTTGCCTGTCTCAATACTTGAGCTTGCATCTGATGATGCCAAGTTGGGCCACACCGGGTTTGCGTAGGTTTCGAGTTGCCAATTTGGAAAGGGAGCACTTGAAACGTGACTTTGGTCTTGCATGTACAAATTGAGCAATTCCAGCAACCCCCCTGCCGCTGGAACACCGACGTTTCTGAAGGGATGTATGTCGTGCAGGCCCGGGGCTTCGAGGTCCAAGTCAACCAACAGAACCCTATATCCGCGCATGGCTAGTGCCACGCCTGTATTGGCAAGCGCTAGAGATCTCCCTACACCACCTTTATATGAATAGAACGCAACAATGCGAGGCGATTGACTACTCATCACTTTACTCCTTTACGCTGCGACCAGCATGGGTTGAAGGTTGGCTGCAGCTACGGGTAGAAATCGCGGTACGCTCGAAGTCTTTGCTCTGACCTGATTGCGGGTTCCTGTAACACAAGACTCAAGCGCAGCCCAGATTGCCGGATCAAAGTAGGCTCCTGAAGCCTTAAGCAAGGTATGTGTTCGTTTCATGTAGGCAAGTAAACGCAATGTATCCAGCGCGTTTGACTGACACCACCCGCGGACTATTGACTGCTCGTGCGGGTTTCGCCGACACATCAATGCCCAAGCGCGGAACAATACGCATACCGCATCAGCAGCCTGGGTTGCAGCAAATGGCATTGTTGCCGCCACCACATTTGCGTGAAGAGTCGACCATGTATCAAACTCGGCCTGTAGCAATTGCGGATGTGCCCTGCCACCGGACACCAGTAAAAATATTCGGAGCAACGCAACTTGCAGGCTTAGCATATCCGCGAGTGATAACACGAGCTGCTTACTTGATGTCGCCGGACGCTTTAACATTCTTGCGATCGCCGCAACTTGAATAGATGCCACCCCGAAGTTATTTGCAATTTGATCGAGCAAATTCGCACATCGCTTGACCGTCTCAATCCTGCCTGCAGTGGTCGCCGGTATGGCATCCTCAAGCACATCGGCAATACCAAACCAAAAAGCCCCTTTGAGCGCTTCATCATGTTGGTAGTGGCGTGCATAACCTTCATACAGCCACTTCTCAAGCGGTTCAATGTCAAATGGTTGTGGACCTGCAGTGCCGTCGCTAGGCAGAGCATCCGCAGTATCAACTTGAAGACGCAGCTTGACGACTTGTCGAATGTCCTCTTTGTTATTGAAATATTTCATGACGACATCACCACCTTTTGCAACTGATTTACGCGTGCATCGGTTGTGGGCCAATAGCTTGCACCCAATGCATTGAAGTCAGGCATACTGCGTATTTCATCCACCTCGTGCGAAAGGTAGACATTTACCACTTCGAGTGCCGATCCCATGTCATCGGGATGTACTACCCATTCGCTTCGCAATAATTGGCCTGTGTCCAGGCACCGTGCTTTTCCATGTACGTCCAGTGTGTTGCTGCCTTCAGGCCAGGGGTCAAAGTACCAGTTATCGAAGGCATGCGCCCAGCTGGGCTTTATCGCCTCCACCGCGCGCGTAGTGCGTAGGTGGAAAGCCACTATGGGTTGATCAAGCAGTAGGAAGCCAAAGTGATACAAACCCAGTTCTCTGGCAACTTTGCAAATTCCATCAAAAGTTGTCGCCGCATTGCAGTTCTCCGCAATCCAAAGCGACCTCTTCTGACTTATTCTCGAAGCAATGTAGGTGTCGAAGCCATCCTTGAAGTCGTCGGCAATTTGACTGACCGAACCAGTTAACCCATTTATGGAAGAGCTAGTTGCTAAGTGAATAAGCTTAGTTCCTGAGGCCATTTTTTTACGTGGACCAGTTTGAAAAATTCCTGCATTTGCGGAGTTAAGAAGCTTCTTTCTGCAATCGCCTAAATGTGTCGCCAGTTTGTACATGGACATCATTCCCCCTTTTACGTTTGGGTCAGTATGCAGTAAATTAACCATTCTTAATGCGTGTTGACGTTGAGTCTCAGTTATCGCCATTGAGCCTTTAGACATCAGTTCATTTAGACAGGTCTGCGCGTCATCCCAGTAACTCATAAATCATCCAAACTTTCAATTGACATCATCGGAACCGGCAAATCCAATATAGCTTGTTTACTCAAGATTTTGACGCATGTACCATGCGCGGCAGTGTGACGCATGGCAATGCCCGCACGACTGCGCAAATAAGTTAATACGTAGGCATGCCACTTCAGGTCGACACGCAACCGATAGACACAATCCGAAAATAAAGTTTCTCCAGACTGAACCTGTGCAGCATAGTGAAGACAGCGTGATCCAACACGAGGAATCAGAATATCCCCTTCAACTGCAAATCGCTGGCCAGGCAACAGATTATGTGTAGGGCATCGAATATAGCCATCTGAATGAAACTTGAAACTGGATGTGTGGAATATTGATTCAGGCGTAGTTCTGCCAGAAGATTCAATACCCCGACAAACATCTTCAGTTAAGAAGAAAGCAAGCGGAACGGCATCGTTGACCCAATCGCCCAAACCTGAGTGGTAACAATAGTCCATTCGCTCAACAGCCACTTGACTTGTCAAATTGACTACTGGTTTTAGTATTCCCCCGTCGCTCAATGCCTGCAGTTTGACCTTTCCAGCAGGAGCCTCCTTGCGCAAGACCAGAAAATACGCCTCAACCTCGGCAGTCTTAAATGTCGATGCTGGCAAATGAGTGACGGACACGACATTGCACGTCTCAAGCAGCTGTTTACGGAATTCGCGATATGCAGGACCTGAAACATATCGTGCCGGGAATATGATGCCCAAGCTGCCGCCCGGTCTGAGAAGCTGCAAACTAATTTCAAAAAACCTGACTTCTGCCGTTTGTCGCCAATCTTGCGAAATAACCATGCTGCCAGTGTTATGAGCAAACTCAAGAAACGGGGGGTTACATAAAACTACGTCTGCCGTTAAAAAAAGGTCGCTTATAGCTGGCGAAAGCGTTTCAGAAAGACAGTCCGCTTTGCCAAAGGTTCCGTGGCCCAGCTTTGCGCGTACCAAGTCTAAATTGTGTTGATCGATGTCAATACCATGCAATGCGGCATCACGCCAGTGGTCGTTGGCACCTATCAGAAGACTACCTTCACCCACTCCCAGATCAATTACTGTGCCTGGGCTGCGCACGCCTATTAGCTCTGAAAGCGTTTTGGCTACGCCAGAGCCTGTGTAGTGTTGCCCAAGGGCATAATCGTGCATAGGGTTATTACTGATTTGTATAAATTCGCTAAGGGTCAAAATGATCATGCCATTTATCAAAAATGTGATCGACCCGGTAACACTTCAACGATCTTCATCATAGATTAACAATGCTACACCGCCCGGGCACCCAGTCCCTGTAGTGTTTTCCTGTCGGCTCAATAAATCAGCAAGATTGCGTTAGAGAAGAAGATGAGAACCAGTCGAGCCTCGTTCAACCGTTTCTGGACGAAAACGATATCAGCCTTACTTTGACGACCTTGGCGGGTGCGGCAGCGGCTCTCGACCAGCGCATCAAGCTTGAGTTACGGCAATCTGTTGATTATCATGATGTGAAACGGACAATCGACAAAAGCAGGGACAAACGAGCTACACTTGCCCAACGATGTTGGAGAATGGATTTGAATCCAGTACCCTTTTCCACCACCATCAAATTATCTAAAACCCGCTTGCGTAAAACTGCTGCGGGTTTTTTCAATTATTTTCAGCCGGCGCACGCGCCTGTCGGATCGCCCCCTTGGCAAGTAACTCTAAATAGAAAAAATCGCCACCTTCTGATGCTAAAGTATCAATCGATTCTGTAATTTTTGACAAATGCACAGGCTGCGCAGTAGATTCTAAGGCACCGAATTTGCAATCAAAATCCCAATAATCAATCCCATCAGGTAATTCTTTACGTCTTTCTCGCTTCACGTATTGACGTATTTCGTGTTTTGTAGCTTCTATTACGCGATCGCGGTTTTGGCCTTCGATGATCAGTTTGAATGTTTTTTTCACAGTAGCCTTTATTGATGCCTGAACCAAGATTCATTGAACCCGATTATCGAGCCGCAAAATATCCTCCTTACCCTTAAACAGACAGAAATTGCATCAATTTCAAAATTCAACAAGAATGCCATGTCTTTTTTAAACTTCGGTTTGTTACCAGCACTGATCCAAGCAACGAACAGTCTGGGTTACAGCACCCCAACGCCCGTTCAATCAGCAGCCATATCATCCGCTTTGCAAGGCCTCGACATTCTTGCTTCAGCCCAAACGGGTTCAGGTAAAACTGTTGCCTTTGCATTACCAATGTTGCAGCACGTTGTTTATCAGGTCGATTCAAGTGCTAAGCGTCCTAAGGCTTTAGTGTTAGTCCCAACTCGTGAATTGGCAACACAAGTGGGTAATGTGATCCGCAACCTAGCTCTTCACTTGCTTCAACCGATCAAAGTGAGTGTTGTCTTTGGTGGGGTTTCGATAAATCCGCAAATGATGGGGCTACGCGGGGGCACCGACATCGTGGTTGCGACACCCGGTCGCTTACTTGACCTAATTGCCCACAATGCTCTGGTACTTTCACACATATCGATGTTGGTGCTAGATGAGGCGGACAGTTTGCTTGACCTCGGTTTTTCCGAAGAGTTAGCACACATATTAAAACTGTTACCGATCAAACGCCAAAATCTATTTTTCTCGGCGACCTTTCCATCGGCTGTTCAGCTACTGGCTCAAACGCTGCTGCACGATCCCGTGCAGGTCAAAGTTGTTGCTGATAATCCTGCGATTGAACAAAGAGCCATTGCCGTCCCTGCACCGATGCGTACCCAATTACTGCGCCACTTGATTGGTTTACATCATTGGTCCCGTATTTTGGTGTTTGTCGCTAGTAAGTATACGGCCGAAATTCTGGCTGACAAATTGCGCAAGGCACAGATTAGCGCAGAGCCTTTCCATGGTGAGTTGAGTCAAGGTAAACGCACACAGGTATTGGCTGATTTCAAAGCATCTCGACTAACGGTCGTCGTTGCCACAGATCTGGCAGCGCGTGGGCTCGACATCATCCAGCTACATGTAGTCGTCAACTACGACCTGCCACGTAGCACCGACGACTACACCCACCGCATCGGACGTACAGGTCGTGCAGGTGAAACGGGTCTTGCAATTAGCTTTATCAGCGCTACCACACTGCCCCATTGGCATCTGATTGAAAAAAGACAAAAAATCAAATTGCAACTCGAAAACATCGCAGGTTTCGAAACGAATATCACCACAACAACGCCATCAACTGACCCACAAACGCCTCAAAACGGCGGCGTAAAAGGTCAACGTCCAAATAAAAAAGACAAGCTGCGAGCCTTCGCTGCTTTGGTACAGACCGACCAACAAGTAGATTGAATCGATTCCCCGAGTCATATCAGCCAACTGTACGGGTATTTGTATGATTCTTTTATTTCAAGACTTGCGTTACTGGTGCAAATGTCTTTCGATGAACCTGACAAGCACCGAAGCGTTGCAAGGCCAGCAAATGATCAGAGGTTCCATACCCCTTGTGCTTAGCAAAGCCGTAATTCGGATATAGCTGATCGAGTTCCAGGCACTGTCGATCGCGCGTGACCTTGGCCAGAATGGACGCAGCCGAAATAGCCGGCACCAAACTATCACCTTTGACAATCGCTTCTGCACGTATCGATAACACAGGCAGCCTATTGCCATCCACCAGCACAAGCTTGGGGGCCAACCGTAACCCTGCTACTGCACGTTGCATCGCCAACAAAGTTGCCTGTAGTATGTTAAGTTCATCAATTTCTTCAACAGTAGCTTGAGCGACTGAACAGCATAGTGCTTTGGCTCTGATTTCATCAAACAGCTTCTCACGGCGCAAGGCACTGAGTTTTTTGGAGTCAGCCAACCCTTCAATTGGGTTTCGATCGTCCAAAATCACCGCTGCCGCTACGACTGGACCAGCCAATGGCCCTCGCCCAGCCTCATCAACCCCTGCGATCAAGCCTGGCAAACCCCATTCATGTGCCACTTGCTGCATAGTGATATTTAATTTTTTGTCGCGTCTGTTGCGTCGTTTCACAAGCGTATCAACAAGAGGTAGCAACAAAGATTCAGTGTTGAAGGATTTTTGTGATTGCATCGGAGGCAAGCTCGGCTGTATTACGTTGCAGTTCTTGGTGCAGCAGACCGAATCGGTGTTCAATTTTGCGTATTCTCGCAGAGCCACTACTTAAATCGGTAAGCCAATTCAACACTTCTTGCGCCAGAGCTTGTGGTGTTGCGGCCTCTTGGAGCAACTCAGGTACTACGAATTCTTGACACAAAATATTCGGTAGTCCAACCCATGCTTGTAAACGTTTACGCTTCATGATTTGCCACGACAACGAACTCATGTGGTAGGCAATGACCATTGGTCGCTTGAATAATGCTGCTTCGAGAGTAGCTGTACCACTGGCGATCAGGGTCACATCGCAGGCAGCAAGGACACTGTGTGACTGTCCGTCAACCAGTTGAATATACGGATCCATACCACTGGCCCGTGCAATCGCCTGAACTTCAGATTTCAAAGATGGTATTACCGGAACTATAAATTTTGTAGCTGGTAACGCTTTCTGAATAAGCGCTGCAGCATGAAAAAACCTTAAGCACAAATGCGCAATTTCTGAGCGCCGACTTCCGGGCAAGATAGCCACAACCGTATCTTCCGCTTGCAAGCCAAGCCTTGCCCGTGCAGCAGAACGATCGCAATGTATTGGTATAACATTGGCTAGCGGATGACCTACATAACTTGCGGATATTCCATGCTGAGCCAGCAAAGTCGGTTCAAACGGGAAAATGCACAGCACGTGATCACAGCTGCGCTTGAGCTTTTCAATTCGATGGGCACGCCAAGCCCACACAGAGGGACAAACAAAATGAATGGTTTTGATGCCGTTGATGCGCAAATCATGCTCAAGATCCAAATTGAAATCTGGCGCATCTACACCGATAAACAAATCAGGACGCTGCAGCAAAAGCCTCGATTTAAGTTGTTTGCGAATACCAACAATTTCGTGATAACGCAGTAAAACATCCCAACCAAAACCGTGAACAGCCAATTTCTCATGCGGCCACCAAGCTTCAAAACCTCGGTGGCACATGCTTGGTCCACCGATACCCATGGTGCTCAAATCGCTCCAGCGTTGCACCATACCATCGAGCAGCAAACCGGCCAGCAAATCGCCAGAAGTTTCGCCAGCGACCATGGCTACTTGCATTGACTCAAGCCAATCTGATTAGCGAACAATGCCACGTTGTGCTGCAACTTGCTCTAAGAAAAGGAGCATCATATGCACGTCTGGTGTGCTTTCAGTGCTGTATTTGTCGAACTCTTTGATCCGTTCACAAGCTTGCTGCAGGGTCAAATCGTCTCGATACAAGGCTTTATGCATGGCTTTTACAACAGAGATACGCTCGCCAGAAAAACCACGGCGACGCAATCCCTCGTAGTTCATCGAGCGTGCCTGCGCAGGTTGACCTTGGCACATCACATAAGGAGGTAAGTCAGCGAAAAGCAATGTGCACATGGCGGTCATGCTGTGTGCGCCAATGCGAACAAACTGATGCACAACGGTAAAACCACCCAAAATAGCCCAATCGCCCACATGTACATGGCCTGCAAGCTGGGAGTTATTGGCAAATATGGTGTTGTTGCCAACTACGCAGTCATGTGCCAAATGCACATAAGCCATCAACCAGTTGTCGTCACCAACGCGTGTAACGCCACTGTCTCCAGGGGAACCAATATTAAAAGTACAAAACTCACGAATAGTGTTGCGGTTACCAATGATCAACTCACAAGGCTCACCTGCATATTTTTTATCCTGCGGAATCGCACCCAGAGAATTGAATTGAAAAATTTGATTGTCGTTGCCAATGGTAGTGTGCCCCTCAATCACACAGTGAGGACCAATTTGCGTGCCAGCGCCAATTTTTACAGATGGGCCAATGATGCTGTAAGGCCCAATCTTGACTGAGCTATCTAAATCAGCCAATGGATCGACGATAGCGGTAGGATGAATCAAACTCACAACAAGCAACCTCAGGCAATTTTGCGCATGGCGCAAGTCAGCTCGGCTTCGACAGCTAGTTCATCGCCCACCAAAGCGCGCCCCATAAACTTGAAAATACCGGCTTTCATGCGAAGCAATTCAACTTGAAGAATTAACTGATCGCCGGGCTCGACTGGCCTTTTGAATCGAGCACCATCAATGCCTGCAAAGTAATACACCATATCGTCACTAGGCGATGAGCCGAGGGCATCAAAAGCCAAAAGTGCCGCCGCTTGTGCTAAGGCTTCAAGCATCAAAACACCAGGCATCACCGGGCGGTGAGGGAAGTGCCCTTCAAAAAAAGGTTCATTAATCGTAACATTTTTCAATGCTTTGATCGTTTTCCCTTTTTCAATTTCAAGCACACGATCTACCAGCAAAAATGGATACCGATGAGGAAGTTGTTTTAATATTTTATGAATATCCATTGCTGTATGCCTTTAATTGAAGCTATTGTTCATTTGTAATTGCTTCTCTAACGCGCGAACACGCTCACGCAGTCGAGCCAGCTGCTTTAGAGAAGCTGCATTTTTTTCCCATGCGGAGTTTTCATCGATCGGAAACATCCCCGTATAGTGACCAGGCTTAAGAATGGAACGTGTAACAACCGAAGCAGCAGAGATATTCACGCCATCAGCAAGTGACAAATGACCAAGCACCACAGCACCGCCACCTATCGTGCAATGCGCACCAATTGTCGCGCTACCAGCAACGCCGACACAACCAGCCATGGCACTGTGATGACCCACATGAACGTTGTGCCCAATCTGAATCAGGTTATCAAGCTTAACACCGTCTTCAATCACTGTATCTTGCAAGGCCCCTCGATCAATGCAAGTGTTTGCACCAATTTCCACATCATCACCAATGATTACTGATCCCAATTGTTCGATTTTTTCCCATCTTCCCGCATTCAGCGCAAAGCCAAATCCATCGGCTCCAATCACCACGCCAGAATGAACAAGGCAGCGGGCTCCTATACGGCATTTTTCACCAAGAGAAACGCGTGACTTCAACACGCTATTTGCACCAACAACTGACCCTCGTTCAAGTACACACAATGGTCCAATAAAAGCACTAGGGTCAACAATTGCGTCCTTGTCAATCACTGCACTTGAGTGGATACGCGGCGAATTTATGGGTGGTAAATGCTGTTTCCAGAGCTGCGTTACAAGGGCAAAATACAGGTATGGTTGATCTACCACTATGCAGGCACCGCGCAAGAGTGCTTTATCTTTAAACGCTTGACTAACAATGATGCACGCAGCCTTTGATTGTTGCAATTGGTTTTGATATTTGGGATGACTCAAAAAACTCAACTGATGTTCATTGGCCATCTCCAAAGACTGTAGTCCCTCAATGCAGAGATCAGGACTACCAAACAACTCTCCACCGAGTTTTTCGACGATCAAACCCAAACGTAGGGTCACTCTATGACACCTTAAAAAAAACTACTTGGCAACACTGGCATTCAGTGCCTTGATCACTTTGTCAGTGATGTCATGCTTGGGGTTAACATATACAGCATCCTGAAAAATGAAATCATACTTTTCAGCGATAGCAATATCCTTAATAACTTTGTTAGCGCGCTGGATAACTAACTGAAGCTCTTCGTTTTTTCGAGCATTCAAATCTTCTTGGAATTCACGACGTTTTCTCTGAAAATCTCGATCCTGCTCAAGTAACAATTTTTGCCGACTTTGGCGCTGCGTTTCAGGCAAAGTCGGTGCTTCACGCTCAAACTTCTCAGCCGCCGATTTAATATTTGCACCCTGGTCAACCAAGTCTTTCTCGCGTTTGGAAAATTCTTGCTCTAACTTGGTTTGAGCAGTTTTGGCCGTAGTAGCCTCTTTCAATACCCTATCGGTACTAACAAACCCAAGATGTGCATCCTGAGCAAGCGCTACTGAAAAACAAAAACTGGTGAGACTAAGAGCAGCAAATTTATGAAATAAATGTTTCATTAAAAACTGGTTCCAATTTGAAATTGCATGGACTGAATTTTATCGTTAGCAAATGACCGAATAGGTTTTGCAAACGCCAAACGAAGAGGCCCGACAGGTGAAATCCAACTGATCCCCACCCCTGTAGATGAACGCAGACTATTGGCATCAACATTGATTGGCAATCCCTGATCCGGACCACCAACCATACCGGCATCCATAAAAGCGTACATACGCAACGTGCGGTCATTACCTGCACCAGGAAACGGCGCCAGCACTTCAAGATTCACATTAAGTTTGTGCGTGCCTCCCAGGGTAGTGCCACTTGCATCTTGAGGCCCAAAACTGCCTTGCTGAAAACCACGCACCGAGCCCAGACCACCGCCATAAAAATTCTTGAAAATCGGGAAAGTCCGCCCGCCAGCTGCCTGACCCCAGCCTAATTCAATATTAAAAGCACCCGTTAGTTTTTTGCTGATCGGCACATATTGTTGGAATTGATAGACCGTTCGCAAATAGCGCGCGTCACCAGCAAACGACCACTCGCCATTGACACGTTGCATGCGTCCTTTACTAGGTGCTAACGCGCTGTCACGGCTATCGCGAGCCCATCCTAAGGTTAACGGAATGGCGGAGCTGTCATAGCCATAATCAGTCGCATAAGTAGCGTAGGAAGTAGGTAATAAAGTACCAGGAACAATGGTTGTTCGCTCTACACCAGCGCCAAAAAACACGGTGTCTATTTCAGTAAATGGCACACCAAAACGCAAACCAAGTCCAGATGTGATCAACTGATAATAGCTCTGATCTTGGTAAGGGCTACTTGTTTTGTGATATAGATCGTAAGTTCGAGAAACACCATCTTCGGTGAAATACGGATCAGTTGTGTTGAAAACAACCACCCGGTTGACCTTGCTGGTGTTGACTTGGACACCCAGTGAATTACCCGAACCAAAAGCGTTTTCCTGCTTCAAACCAAACGACAAACCAAGACCGTCACCACTGGAAAAGCCTGCGCCCAAACTCAAACTACCGGTCGGTTTTTCTGTCACATTGATCGTCAAATCAACCTGGTCTGGCGCGCCAGTCACCTCTTGTGTCTCAATAGAGACTTCTCCAAAATATCCCAAACGATCCACCCGATCTCTCGACAGCCGAATCTTGTCCCCGTCATACCAGGACGATTCGAACTGACGAAACTCTCGGCGCACCACAACATCACGCGTGCGGGTATTTCCTGCCACATTGATTTTTCGAACATACGCTCGACGTGAAGGGTTCGCTTGTAGTACCAGACTGACACGATTATTCACGCGATCAATTTCTGGTTTGGACTCAACCCTAGCAAACGCATATCCAAAATTTCCAAAATAATCAGTGAAATCTTTGGTCGTTTGGGTGACATCATCACCGTTGTAGGCCTGTCCTGGCCGGATGCGCACCAGAGATTTGAACTCGTCCTCTTTGCCCAAATAGTTTCCAACCAGTTTGACACTGCTAACCACAAACCGCTCACCCTCAGTGATATTGATCGTGATACCGATGTCCGTCTTATTTGGCAAAATTGCTACTTGGGTCGACTCAACCTTGAATTCAAGGTACCCCCGCGTTAAATAATATGAACGCAAAGTTTCAATGTCAGCATTCAGTTTTGTTCGCGAGTAGCGGTTTGATTTGGTGTACCAACTCAACCAACCACCCGTGTCAAGGTCAAATAAATCTCGCAATGTAGATTGCTCAAAGACCTTGTTGCCGACAATGTGGATTTCACTGATCTTCGCTGGCTCGCCTTCGATAACACTGAAAGTTAGATTGACCCGATTTCTTTCAATGGGAGTTACGGTCGTAACCACCTCTGCAGCATACAAAC
>CAIYYA010000280.1 GCA_903930255.1 uncultured beta proteobacterium | reverse complement strand
TACATACTTTGTTCGCTTATCGTGGTTGAAATCCCAAAGCGTCCAAGAACGCGTGTTGTGACACGATTCACAGCGCATGCCAAAGCTAAGCTTGTGTTTGTCTTCTTTTTTGTGACACGAATAACAATCCCGCGCTGCATCCTTGAAGCGTGGCGTCAAATGGCAACTCTTGCAAGTTGCAACAATATGTCTTCCGGTCAATACAAAACGCGTCAGCGAATGATCAAACCTGCTGACACGCCAATTGCTGTCGTTATGGCAAGATTCACACGCTTTGCCCTGTTGGCCTTCATGCTTGTCATCTTTTTTGTGACAGCTAAAACAATCCAGCGGCGTTTTACGATAGCTTTGCAGGTCTTTGTGACACGCAGTGCACTTGACTTTGCTTTCTGCGTGCGCATTGCTCAATGTGAAGCGTGTTTTCTCGTGTCTGAAGCGCCCTGTCGTCGTTTTCCAATCATTGACACCATGACAATCTGAGCATTGTTCACCCAGCGTGGCATTGTGTTTATCATCTTTTTTGTGGCAGCCAATGCAATCTTTCGGAGCTTCTTTGAACATCACGTTCTTATGGCACTCTTTGCATTCAACTTTGATGTGCTTACCCAAAAGAGGAAAGCTGCTTTTGTCATGGTCAAATTTTGCGGGCTCTTTCCAGCCACGCTCGTTGTGACAACTCACGCAATCTTTGCCCAATGAATTCTTATGTTTGTCATCTTTACTGTGGCAAGAAAAGCAATCCTGACCTAGTTTGACTTTATAGGCATTCTCTTTATGACAGGCAGAACATGGCGTTTTGCGGTGTTTGCCCAGCAAATCATATTTGGTATCCGTACCATGGTTAAACGTATTGGATTTCCAGTCTTTCACACCATGACAGGTTTCACATTTTTCACCCAACAAGCCTTTGTGACCTTTGCTGCTATCGTCGTCTTTTTTGTGGCAACTGACGCAAGTACGCGGTGTGTCCTTGTATTTTCCGGCCTTGTGGCATTCTGTGCATTTCACATCTGAATGCTTACCTTGCAGCGCAAACTTGGTGGTTTCGTGGTCAAACTTGGCTTCTTTCCAATTGGTTTCATTGTGACAATCTGCGCACTTGACTCCCAAGGAGCCTTTGTGGGTGTCGTCCTTTTTATGGCAACCATTGCACTGGGATGCCGCTTCGCTGAATTTTTTGCCAGCAACATGGCATTTTTCACACTCAAGGGGCTTGTGCTTGCCCTTGAGCAAAAAGTCTGTTTGCGCATGATCAAATTTCTTTTTGTCAAAACTGGCAATTTTTGCATCGCGCCCTTTGTGATCGGTATGGCACACGCTGCACGCTTGCGGTTTAAGAGTTCCATGAAAGCCGGTTTTGGCTTTCATGTCAGCACCCACCTCTTTGTGACAAGCCGCGCACAAGCCTGACTGACCCTTGCGGTCGAACTTGATGTGACACTGCTTGCAATCGTCCTCCAGCTTGAGGTGCCCCTGAATTACCTGGCCTGGCGCCAAAATTGATTCGATGCTTTGCGCCACTGCCCAAACTGGAAACAGCCAACCCAGCAACACCAAACAAAGGCTCAAAGTCCCTCGCCAGAGCTGAATTTGGTTCAATATGCGCATTTGATGGGTTCACAAATCGCATCAATACATGTGAACTGCGAACACGTGCACCACGGCACTGATGATCAGCAAATACACAAAAGGGATGTGCGCAACATGCCACAAAGAAAACAAACGTTCATAAGCCGTGAATTGCGCCACACGTGTTACAGCAGTTAAATAGTGTTTCACCAAAATTTGGGCATATTTTTTTCGCTGCTGCAAGTCTTTATCGCTCCAATGCTCGCGCCGCGACAAGGTATTTAATACGCCATGCAAATCAGCAACGCAGGCACGATAAACCAACCACTGCTGCAACGGTAGCCAGAAAACTTGTCGTGAATAAGTTAACCAACCGGCCTTGGCTTTCAGCTCTGTTTGCTCAAATGCAATCAGTCTGGCTTCAACTTGCGGTGCAAATGCCAGCCTAGACCGCACATCAGCCTCTTGCAACCCCGCTCTGGACTGTAAATCTTTCAGGGTGGCCTGCTCGCCACGTAGCCCTCGATTGACACGTGCATAAATAAATCGGCCAATCACACCACTGACCGCGACGGCCACCATGCTATACATCGCCACAGCAGCGTTAAGTGAGCCAACCCGAAATGTGGAGTGCAACAGAATCAACACCGGTCCACCCACCCCCAGCAGCATGTGCACCAAAAACCACCATTTAACTCGCCCCCAGTTTCTGGCAAACGCAAAGTGCTTGCGCAGTGGGTAGCTAAATAGCAAAAGCATCATCACACCACCCACGACACCGATCCAATACCCGGTGTCATCACCCGCTTCAAAAAAACCCAACTGACTGAACTTCCAGGCGGCCAGCACCAGCGCAGTAATAACGATGTAAACCACCACATCGGTTGGCAATGAACTGCGAAAGGGCTGACCCTTTGAATCCGAGTCCAAATGCTGATCGGACAGAAGCACAGAATCGGGAAAATCCCATTCGAGCGCACTGGCTGTATGACTTGCGTTGATTGGTAAACCAGAGCTCATGAATAAAAAATAAATAACCTGAATAAAAAAATGGTTTTCCTAAGCATAACGTAGACTTCTTAACGAATTCTTAGCCATCTGGTAAGCAGATGTAAATGGCCAAGTCCACAGAAACATCTTCAAAAAAAATGCCGCAATCAAGCGGCATTTTTTGAACACACGAACCGTGTCGGTCTTTTTAAACCACGCCATGCGCCTTAAACCAAGCCAATGCCCGGGCAAACGCGTCAATGGCAGGTTGTTCGCGATAACTCGGACGATAGTCGGCATGAAACGCGTGCGGAGCTTCTTGATAGACCACAAACTCACTGACTTTTGCCGCAGCATTGCCTTTGGCAGCAGCCTCAGCCAAGGCTTCTTTCATCTGATTGATGGTAGTTAATGGAATGCCGCCATCTTGCCCGCCATACAAACCCAGCACCGGCGCTTTCAAATCAGCAGCCAAATCGAGCGGATGTTTGGGGGTCAGCGCCGAGGTTGTGCCGACAAGACGGCCATACCAAGCAACACCAGCCTTGACATTTTTGCTCTGCTCGGCATAGAGCCAGGTGATGCGTCCACCCCAACAAAAACCAGTGATACCCACTTTTTTCAGGTTGCCCCCGTTTGCACCTGCCCATTTGACGGCACCATCCAAGTCGCCCATGACTTGAGCATCGGGCACTTTGGAAACCACTTCAGCCATAAGTTTGGCCATTTGTCCATATTGGCTGGGGTCACCCTGGCGCGCATATAACTCAGGGGCAATCGCCAAATAACCCGCTTTGGCAAAACGCCGGCAAGTATCGGCAATGTATTCGTGCACACCAAAAATCTCCTGAATCACCAAAATCACAGGTAGATTTTTTTTACCTGCTGGCGCAGCATAAAAAAATGGAACTGAAAAACCATCCATATCGTAGATGCCTTCTCCGCTACTTAAACCTTCGCTCGAGGTTTTGATCGCGGTTTGCGCCATGATCGGCATGGCACTGGCCGCATAACCAACGCCAAGTGCCACTTTGAGCGCCGTGCGTCGGTTGGCACCTGCAAGCGTTGATCGACCTGGCAGCAAAGCGTCAAAGTCGTGCGATTGATCCTGATTGAGCATGAAAGGTCTCCAAAAGAGTTTAGAAAAACCAGAGCTTAACGGCGATACGAATCCAGCCAACTCAAAAGGTTTTTTCCTCGCAGGCTTGCGTTATGCTCTGCCACCCAAGCCAAATGTTGCGGTGATCCCGTGGCGCTGGCAAGCAATTCAATGTATTCTTTTACGGGTCAAAAGCCTGTCAGGAGTTTTTTATGCCACAACGCAAACCCTTGCATCTGCACGTACCCGAGCCCACCGGCCGGCCCGGTCACGACACCGATTTCTCTTATCTTCCCTTGTCTGCTGCGGGTGCCAAGCGCCGACCGCCCGTCAATGTGGCAGCCGCCCAAACCAACGATCTGGCCTTTGCCTTGATCCGCGTGCTCGACGACGACGGCAACGCTGTCGGCCCCTGGGCTCCGCAAATGGAGGCGGCTCTACTCAAACGTGGTTTGCGCGCCATGATGCTGACGCGCGCTTTTGATGCCCGCATGCTGATCGCCCAGCGGCAGAAAAAGATGTCGTTCTACATGCAATGCCTGGGCGAAGAAGCCATTGCCTGCGCCCATGCCCTGGCTATTGGCGAGGGTGACATGTGCTTTCCCACCTACCGCCAGCAGGGCTTGCTGCTGACCCGTGAAGACAACAACATGGTGGACATGATCTGCCAGCTTTACAGCAACACGCACGACCCGATGAAGGGGCGCCAACTGCCGGTGATGTATTCGAGCAAAAAGCAAGGCTTTTTCTCAATCTCGGGCAACCTGGCCACGCAAGTGATTCAAGGCGTTGGCTGGGCCATGGCCAGCGCCATCAAGGGCGACGACAAAGTAGCTTCCACCTGGATTGGCGACGGTGCCAGCGCTGAGGCCGACTTTCACACCGCGCTGACCTTTGCCCACGTCTATCGGGCCCCGGTGATCATCAACGTGGTCAACAACCAATGGGCGATTTCGACCTTTCAGGCGATTGCGGGTGGCGAAGGCACCACCTTTGCTGCGCGCGGTGCCGGCTGCGGCATTGCCTCGTTGCGGGTCGATGGCAACGACTTTCTGGCTTGCTATGCGGCCAGCCAATGGGCGCTGGAGCGGGCACGTTCCAGCGTTGGCCCGACCCTGATTGAATGGGTCACCTACCGCGCCGGGCCGCACTCGACCAGCGATGACCCGAGCAAATACCGCCCGACCAACGACGCAGCGCGCTTTCCTCTGGGCGACCCGATCGAGCGGCTGAAAAAACATTTGATCGTGCAGGGGGTCTGGTCTGAGGCCGAGCACGATACCACTAAAAATGCCGTCGAAGCTGAGGTGCTTGCTGCGCAAAAAGAGGCTGAAAAATTTGGCACGCTCAACGATGCCCACCTGCAAAGCTTGTCCAGCATGTTCGAAGATGTCTATCAGGACATGCCCGCGCACCTGCTGCGCCAGCGCCAAGAGATCGGAGCCTGATCATGCACAACGACAATCTAAAAACCAGCCCGATGACGATGATCCAGGCGCTGCGCTCAGCCATGGACGTGATGCTGACGCGCGACCCCAATGTGGTCGTTTATGGCCAAGACGTAGGCTACTTTGGCGGCGTTTTTCGCTGCACCGAGGGTTTGCAGCAAAAGCATGGCAAGCAACGTGTTTTTGACGCGCCCATCTCTGAGGGCGGCATTGTCGGCACGGCGGTAGGCATGGCCGCTTATGGCTTGCGCCCGGTCATCGAGATTCAGTTTGCCGACTACGTTTATCCCGCGACCGACCAAATTGTCTCCGAGGCAGCGCGCCTGCGTTACCGCTCGGCGGGTGACTTTACCTGCCCGTTGACCATCCGTATGCCCTGTGGCGGCGGTATTTACGGGGGGCAAACGCACAGTCAAAGCCCCGAGGCTATGTTTACCCAGGTCTGCGGCCTGCGCACCGTGATGCCGTCGAACCCCTATGACGCGAAAGGTCTGCTGATTGCGTCGATAGAAAATAACGACCCGGTCATTTTTTTGGAACCCAAGCGCCTCTACAACGGCCCTTTTGACGGCCACCACGAGCAGGCGGTAGTGCCCTGGAGCAAACACCCAAGCGGCCATGTGCCAGACGGTTATTACACCGTGCCGCTGGATTCTGCCAAAGTAGTAAAAACGGGCTCAGCGCTTACTGTGATTGCGTATGGCACTATGGTTCATGTAGCAGAAGCAGCAGCACTGGAGAGCGGCATTGACGCTGAAGTGATCGACTTGCGCAGCCTATGGCCGCTGGACTTGGAAACCTTGGTGACATCCGTCAAAAAAACCGGCCGCTGCGTCATCGTGCACGAAGCCACGCGCACCAATGGTTTGGGCGCTGAGCTGCTGGCGCTGATTCAGGAGCATTGTTTCTACCACCTCGAAGCGCCAATCGAGCGCGTGACCGGCTGGGACACACCCTACCCGCACGCCCAGGAGTGGTCGTATTTCCCCGGGCCAGCACGCCTGGCCGCTGCCTTCAAACGCGTCATGGAGGCCTGAGTCATGAGCATAAAAACCATCAAAATGCCCGACATTGGCGAGGGCATTGCCGAAGTAGAACTGGTGGCCTGGCACGTCAAAGTGGGCGATGTGGTGCTTGAAGACCAGATTTTGGCCGACGTGATGACCGACAAGGCCACGGTTGAGATTCCGTCACACGTGAGCGGCACGGTGATTTCGCTCGATGCGGCGGTGGGAGAAGTGGTGGCCGTTGGCACCGAGATAATTCACATAAAAACCGCTGCAGCGGCTGTGCAGCAAGCGTTAGCTGCTCCACAAATTGAAGCAAACGTGACCTCAAAATCAGATCCAGCCGCAGCACCAACACAAGCTACTGTGGTTGCCAAAACAGAGGTAGCCAACTGTCCACCCAAACCCCAACCAGCGCCTGCCTTGCTCCCGCCCCCTTTGGGGGAGGGCTGGGCTGGGGGCTTGCCCGCCAACCGCCCGATCGCCGCCCCGGCCGTGCGCCGCCGGGCTTGGGAGCTGGGTCTGGATTTGACGCAAGTAAAAGCCACAGGCCCAGCCGGGCGTATCACCGATGCCGACTTGCAAGCCCATGCGGCCAAGCACCCGATAGACGAGGTGGGGTACTTCGCTCGCCCTGAAAGCTCCTCAATTAAGAGCGCTTCACGCAATGCTAACGAGCGCTACAAGGCATTAACATCTGAAACAACGGTGCCGGTGATTGGCCTGCGCCGGAAAATTGCACAAAAAATGCAGGAATCCAAACGGCGTATTCCGCACTTTACCTATGTTGAAGAAATCGATGTCACAGAGCTCGAAACCCTGCGCAAGCAGCTCAACGCACAGCACGAAGCAACACGCGAGCGCCTGACCTTGCTCCCTTTTTTGATGCACGCATTGGTGTTGGCTGTGCGCGATCATCCTGAAGTGAATGCACGTTACGACGACGATGCCGCCGTATTGACACGCTTCAAAGCGGTGCACCTGGGCTTGGCTACGCAAACTGAAGGCGGACTCATGGTCCCAGTGATTCGCCATGTCGAATGCCTTGATTTATGGGCTTGTGCAGCTGCGGTCAAGCGGATCAGTGAAACCGCCCGGTCTGGCAAGATTACACGTGAAGAGCTCAGCGGCTCAACCATCACGATCACCAGCTTAGGTGCATGGGGGGGAATTGTTAGCACACCGGTGATCAATTACCCCGAGGTTGCCATTGTGGGAACCAATCGAATCGTCGAGCGCCCTGTCATTTTGGGTGGCCAAGTGGTCGCCCGCAAGATCATGAATTTATCGTCATCGTTTGACCATCGTGTGGTGGACGGATTACATGCTGCTGAATTTGTTCAGTGCCTGCGCCGCTATCTGGAATGCCCAGCCACGCTGTTCGTGCCCTAAACCGTTAGCGCCAATCGACTGTGACGCAGGGTACATACTGCACCCCAGATTGCGCCGCCAGAAAGTCACGCAAACCATCTGCCAACTTGGATTTAAAAGGCACACGAACACCGTCCTCGCGGGTTAACGCCACACCGTAGCGCTGCGCTAAGGGTGCGAATTTCTGAACCATTTGGGCAATGGCTGCACGCTCGTCTGGCAGGATGCTGGCAGCAGAAACCTCATGTGACATCACTTTGATCTGTGGCGTGCCAAGCAAAGCAGGGGCATTGCTTTTGATGCGAAGACCCGGCGCGGATGGAACCACCTCAAAGCCCATGGCTCCGGACTCTAGGCCAAAGTCGTAGCTCACAGAACACTTCACAGCCAGCAAAACGTCAGTCGCAATTTGATTTTTTTCTTTGGTATAGCGCTCCAAAATCACGTATTCACGCACTGCTTGCACGTTGAACAGCTTGGCTTGCGTCAGCAGGTGTTGCTGGGCAGCTCCCAAAAACTCGTTGCACTGGGTGTAGGTTTTGAGCTTTTTTTGCAAACCCTCAAGCTCAGCCCCCGATTTAAGCAGCTTCAACTCCGCCGCTTGCTGGTCATTAACACGCCGAAACTGCATCCAGACATAAACTGCCAAAGCACTTAGCAAGCAACCCGAAATAGCCAAAACCGTGAAGTTTTCCATGATCGCTCGATCGTATCAATGTGCCTTGTCCCAATTCGGCCCCACGCCCACTTCAGCCAACAATGGCACCTTGAGGTGCGCAACACCGGCCATCAGACGCGGCACCTCGTGGCGCACCCAGTCGAGCTCGGATTCTGGCACTTCAAACACCAGTTCATCATGCACCTGCATGATCATCTTGGTAGCCCGCTGTTCGGCATCAATCATTCGCTGTACCTTGACCATGCTGAGTTTGATCAGATCGGCTGCCGTGCCCTGCATAGGCGCGTTGATGGCAGCGCGCTCGGCACCCGCGCGGCGCTGGCCGTTGGGTGAGTTGATTTCGGGCAAATAGAGCCTGCGCCCAAACACGGTTTCCACATAGCCCTGCGCTTTGGCCAGCGCACGGGTGTGATCCATGTAATGCTTGACGCCTGGGTAACGATCGAAATACCGGGCAATGTAGTTTTTCGCCGCCGTGTTGTCAATGCCCAGTGCCTTGGCCAACCCATAGGCGCTCATACCGTAAATCAGGCCAAAGTTGATGACCTTGGCGTAGCGACGCTGTTCGCTGGTGACGTGTGATGTTTCAATGCTAAAAATCTCAGCGGCTGTAGCTCGGTGCACGTCCATACCGTCATGAAAAGCCAGCAGCAAGGCGGCATCGCCACTCAGGTGCGCCATGATGCGCAATTCGATCTGGCTGTAGTCGGCACTGGCAATCAGGCAGCCCTTGGGCGCTACAAAAGCCTCACGGACACGCCGACCTTCGGGCGTGCGCACCGGAATATTTTGCAAATTCGGGTCATTACTGGAGAGGCGCCCGGTCACGGCAATGGCTTGCGCGTAGTGCGTGTGCACGCGCCCCGTGCGCGGCAATGCCAACTGCGCCAGTTTGTCGGTGTAGGTGCCTTTGAGCTTGGCAATGCCCCGATGCTGCAGAATTTTGGCGGGCAACGGGTAGTCTTCTGCTAACTTTTGCAGCACTTCATCATCGGTGCTGGGTGAGCCAGTTGGGGTTTTTTTTACCACTGGCAGGCCCATTTGGGTAAAAAATATCTCACCAATTTGCTTGGGGCTGCTCAGGTTAAACGGTTGCCCAGCCAAAGCATAAGCTTCTTTTTCAAGCTGCAAGATGCGCTGACCGAGCTCATGACTTTGCGTGGCAAGCGTCGGGCCGTCAATCAGCACACCGTTCCTCTCAATGCGGTAGAGCGCCTCGCTGCTGGTAATTTCAAGCTCGTAAATAAAACGCAGCTTGGCATCGCCTTGCAGTTGCGGCCACAGCACATGGTGCACTGCCAGCGTCATGTCCGAGTCTTCACACGAATACTCCGATGCCTTGCTCACCTCCACTTGGTCAAAACAGAGCTGGTTTACCCCTTTGCCGCACAGGTCTTCAAAGCTGATGCCTTTGCGCTCAAGGTGGCGATCGGCCAAGCTGCTCAGGCCATGCGGTTTGTGCACTTCGAGCACATAACTTTGCAGCATGGTGTCGTGCAGATAGCCTTGCACCTCGATACCGTGGTTGGCAAAGACATGGCGGTCATACTTTATGTGTTGACCAAGTTTGTGCCGTGCAGGGTCTTCCAGCCAGGGTTTGAGTTTGGCCAACACCTCGACCAATGGCAACTGGATCGGCGCATCAGGACCTGCATGCGCCAACGGAATGTAGGCCGCTTCACCGGGGTTCACGCTCAGGCTGATGCCAACGATCTGGGCGCGCATTTCATCAAGCGAGGTGGTCTCAGTATCCACGGCCACCAAGTCAGCAGCTTGCACCTTTGCCAACCACAGATCAAACGCATCCCAGCTCAGGATCGTGTCGTAATGCACAGCGGTAGCCGGGCTGGGCGTCAGCTGCGCAGCTGCCGTGGGTTCGTCGGGGACATCAAACAAGTCGGGTTCTCGCTGAGATTTGGCTGCCGAACTGACGGCAGAGACAGGCGCACTTGGCGAAGCAGCCACCGAACTTGGACTTGCGCTCAAGGCGCGTGCCAACCCTTTGAACCCATATTTATCATAAAAAACAGCCAGGGCGCTTGTATCCATTGCGTGAGCAGCTATTGAATCAAGAGCAGGAAATTTGGGCAGATAAGCACTCAGATCACAGTCAGTTTTGATGGTGACCAAAGCTAGAGCGGTGGGTAGCCAGCCCAGCGACTGACGCAGGTTGTCACCCACAGTCCCTTTGATACTGGCGGCGTTGACCACAATGGCATCGAGCGAGCCAAACTCAGTCAGCCACTTGACTGCAGTTTTGGGACCAACTTTGGGCACGCCGGGTACGTTGTCAACCGCATCGCCCACCAATGCCTGGTAGTCGCGCATCAGATGCGGTGGCACACCGAATTCGGCGCTCACGCCGGCCACGTCTCGCTTGCGACCGTTCATGGTGTCGATGATGGTGATTTTTTCGGTGACCAGTTGCGCTAGGTCTTTGTCGCCACTGCTGACAATCACATTCAGACCCTGCGCCGCCGCGGTGGCGGCCAGCGTGCCAATCACATCATCAGCTTCAACGCCCGGCACCGCCAGCACGCGCCACCCCAGCAGGCGAACCACCTCATGAATCGGCTCAATCTGGCTGCGCAAGTCCTCCGGCATGGGGGAGCGGTTGGCTTTGTACTGAGGGTACAAATCATCCCGAAAGGTCGGGCCTTTGGCATCAAAAATACACACCACAAATTCCGCGTGCACTTCTTTGCGCAAGCTTTGTAGCATATTGATGATGATGCGTATAGCGCCGGTTTTTTGCTCAGTGCCATCTGCCAGGGTGACCTTCATATCGCCGCCCCCGGCAAAGAAGGCACGGTACAGATAGCTGGAGCCATCGACTAGCAACATGGTTTGGGGTGGGGCGTTGTTCATGCTGGCATTTTGCCTTGAACGAGCTCAAATTGGCCGATGCCGATACGACTGTTGGAACAATAACTTGGGGATGACTGTCCCGGGGTGTAGAACTTTGAGAGCAAAAAAACACAAGGCATAAATTAGATTTGCCTGCCGGATTGCCCTGGTTGGGCACTGCGTTTTGTCTGTTTTGGTGATAGACAACACGGGGGCTTGATATAAAGTGGCCAGATTTGAACAGGTTGTCACGGACTTCAAAGCAGCATAAACCTATTTTCCTCAGTTACCCTGTTGCGGCAGCCGCTGGGGGCGGTGTTTGGGGTGCAAAGGCGAGGATTTTGTCAGCGATATAGCGTGCCAAGGCATACCAACGCTGCGATCCTTGCAACTGCGGCGAAGTGTTCCTAATGTGCTCAACCAGTTGCAGATCAGCGCCTGCAAAAACTCGGCAAAGAAGGTCAACTGCCCCATCGCAGTAGCTTTGCCTTGAGTGCTCCACTGAACGTCGTAGACGCCCCCGGGTGTCTTGACTCGCAGCACTTCTTGTGCCGCTTGCTCACTTTGTTTGATGGCCTCTTGGCACGCTTTGCTCGTCTGGCTCGCTTCAAAATTCTCTTCACCCATTTGGTGTCCCCTCAAATATCGCGCTAACCCGCATGCAGTCTACATTTACGCGATTTTATTGATGGGTAACTGAGGAAAATAGAAATAAACCGACCGTTACCCGTGCACGCTTCCGAGTAAGCCAATTCCATGATTTTTCAGACCGACCAAGAGCATCACCCTGACGGCACAATGGTGCGATGAACTGGGCATGAGTGACTGGCGTCAGTCGGCCTACAACGTGCGTCAAGTCAAGATCGCCATGCGCAACGCGCAAAACAAAAAGCGTAGCAAAGCCAAAAATAAAAACCAATCGGCCAAGAATGAGGCGCTGATCATTGAGGCTCACCAAACCTATTTGAATGTCGCCCAAAGCTACCTCGACAAAGTCGGCCAGACGCTTGCCAGCATCACACAGAGCGGACTCGCTGATGCCATTGATCTGCGCAAGAAAACCCAGATCGAAAGCTTCTTTGCCCATGCGGTGCGCCAGATCGATCAAATCAAGCGTCGTGTGATCCTGGGCGAAGTCATCCCTCACGCCGAGAAAGTGTTCTCGATATTCCAACCCCACACCGAATGGATCAGCAAAGGTAAAGCGGGCGTACCTGTGGAGCTCGGAGTGAAAGTCTGCATTCTGGAAGACCAGTACCAGTTCATCTTGCACTACCAGGTGATGCAACAACAAACCGATGATCAAGTCGCCGTAGAGATGCCTGTCGGTTCGCCTAGACTATAATCCTTAACAACGGTGTGTGGCGCAGCCTGGTAGCGCACTTGCATGGGGTGCTAGGGGTCGAAGGTTCGAATCCTTTCACACCGACCATATGAATCAAGGACTTAGCTTAGAAATGGGCTAAGTCCTTTCTTCTTTGTGGTCTGTCACTCCCAAAAACCCCAACAAAACCACAACAGATTTTGAAAGCTGTAGATAGTCTTCCTGTGCGTGAGTTACATTTTTGTTGTGGGTTTTGATGGACATTCGAACAGCATCCCTTTGACCTGCTATTTGTTGGAGTCCGTACAAGTATCTGCATATTTGCCAACCATCAGCAGTCAAAACTAGTTGCTCCGCAAAGATGGCAGCTAGTGCGCTGGAGCGCAGACATGACCGATACACCGTCAGCTTTCTCCACCAGCGTGACCATGCACCACACTGCAAGTCGTACCTTTGTTGCAGTGTGGTGCATCGTCACTTGTCCGGGGTTTGAGGCCGCATTGGAGGCGCCCACACACCGAACACCACGCGCCTATGCTTGCTGGCCAAAAACTTGCCAGCAAGCAAAGCCGCTCAGTGCCGAGGGTTGCACCTGTCACCAGCTTGAGGCAGTCATAGCCAGTGCTTCGCAAAAGTCAGCCAGTGCGCTGGGGCGCAGACGTGAATGTCTCGGCTCGCTTCGCATCGTGGCGCGCTTTCTGGCACGGTAGCCAGCAGCGTGACCATGCGGCCATTTTTAAGTCGTGCCTTTGTTAAAAAAGCCACATCGTCACTTTCGCCAGTTCAGCGGCTGGTCATGCAGTCATGCGGTAAAGGCGTGCCGCCATTACCTGACACCCGGCAGTCAAGGCCAGTGCTTCGCAAAGATGGCAGCATGAGCGCCGTGGCGCTGGGTGTTGGTCTCGGCTCGCTGTCGCATCGTGCTGGCAACCCAGTTCGACCGTCTGTGCTTGATCTACAGCTTCGGCAAAATTCCATAACGCCGCACT
>CAIYYA010000279.1 GCA_903930255.1 uncultured beta proteobacterium | reverse complement strand
GTGGGTTTCCATAAACAAACCTGCAACACCCACAGCGACAGCAGCACGCGCCAATACGGGAACCATTTCACGTTGACCGCCACTGCTTGTACCCTGTCCACCAGGTTGTTGTACCGAATGCGTTGCATCAAAAACGACCGGAGCACCTGTATGACGCATGATGGCCAAAGCTCGCATGTCACTCACCAAATTGTTGTAGCCAAAACTGACGCCACGCTCACAGGCCATAAAGTTGTCTGTTTCGAGCCCCATTTCTGCGGCTGCTGCGCGGGCTTTGTCGATGACGTTTTTCATGTCACCCGGCGCCAAGAACTGGCCTTTTTTGATATTCACCGGTTTCCCACTTTGCGCTACAGCACGAATGAAGTCGGTTTGGCGGCATAAAAAGGCGGGCGTTTGCAACACATCAACCACCGTTGCAACCTGCGCGATCTGGCTTTCATCATGGATATCGGTCAACACTGGCAGAGCCAATTCACGTTTGACTTTGGCCAAAATCTCCAACCCCTTATCGATGCCTGGGCCACGAAAGGTGTTGCCACTGGAGCGGTTGGCCTTGTCAAAACTGCTTTTGAAAATGAACGGAATTCCCAAACTCTGGGTGATTTCCTTCAGCGTACCCGCTGTGTCCATTTGCAATTGTTCGGACTCAATCACGCAAGGCCCTGCGATCAGGAAAAACGGCTGCTCCAAGCCGATTTCAAAACCACACAACTTCATTCGGCGACCACCTTTGCTGCACTGGCGCGTGCTGGTTGATCGAGAGCGGCACGGACAAACGCGTTAAACAGAGGGTGACCGTTCCAGGGTGTTGACTTGAATTCGGGGTGAAATTGCACCCCCACATACCAAGGGTGAACACTTTGGGGTAGTTCCACAATTTCAGTCAGATGCTCGCGCTGTGTCAGAGCAGAAATCACCAATCCAGCTTTGCGCAAGGCATCAAGGTAGTTCACATTGGCTTCATAGCGATGGCGATGGCGCTCAGTGACCACATCACCATAGATTTGATGCGCCAGGGTGCCTTTGGATACATCGGAGCTTTGTGCACCCAAACGCATGGTGCCACCTAGATCGGAGTCTTGCGTGCGGGTTTTGATGCTCCCGTCGGCATCTTTCCATTCGGTAATCAGGGCGATCACCGGGAATGGACAAGCTGCATCAAACTCAGTGCTGTTGGCGTTGGTTAAGCCAGCAACATGACGCGCAAATTCAATAGTTGCAACCTGCATACCCAAACAAATTCCAAGATACGGAACTTTATTCTCGCGGGCAAAACGCGCCGCACAAATTTTGCCTTCTACGCCTCTAACACCAAAACCACCAGGCACCAATATGGCGTCAAATTGGGCCAGTTGCGTCATGTTGTCCGGATTGAGGGTTTCTGAGTCAATGTAGTTGATTTTGACGCGGGCATGGTTCTTCATGCCGGCATGGCGCAAGGCTTCGTTCAGGGATTTATAGCTGTCACTCAACTCCACATATTTGCCGACCATGGCAATGTTGACGTTTGCTTGGGGATGCGCTGTTTCATAGACCAAGTCATCCCAGCGTTTGAGATTTGCCGGTGGCGTGTTCAAGCGCAGTTTGTCACAAATCAAACCATCAAGCCCTTGCTCGTGCAGCATGCGTGGCACTTTGTAGATAGTGTCAACATCCCACATGGAGATCACTCCCCAGATCGGCACGTTGGAAAAAAGCGATATTTTTTGGCGTTCTTCGTCAGGGATTGGTCGATCCGCCCGACACAGCAACACATCTGCCTGAATACCGATTTCGCGCAATTGCTTGGCGGTGTGTTGTGTCGGTTTTGTTTTGAGCTCTCCCGCGGCAGCGATCCAGGGTACATAGCTCAAATGCACAAAAGCACTGTTGTTCGGGCCGAGTTGCAGACTCAGTTGACGCACGGCTTCTAAAAATGGAAGCGATTCAATGTCGCCCACGGTGCCGCCAATTTCCACTATCGCTACATCTACCGCTTCAGCTGTACCAAAACCAGCCCCACGTTTGATGAAATCCTGAATTTCGTTCGTAACGTGTGGGATAACCTGAACGGTCTTGCCCAAATAATCGCCACGACGCTCCTTTTCAAGGACGCTTTTGTAAATTTGACCAGTGGTGAAATTGTTGGCTTTTTTCATGCGCGTTTCAATGAAACGCTCGTAATGACCTAAGTCGAGATCAGTCTCTGCACCGTCATCGGTGACAAAAACCTCTCCATGTTGAAAGGGTGACATGGTGCCAGGGTCAACGTTCAAGTAGGGGTCTAACTTGATCAAAGTGACTTTAAGGCCGCGCGATTCCAAAATCGCTGCTAAGGAGGCTGAGGCGATTCCCTTGCCCAGGGAAGACACCACACCACCGGTGACGAAGACAAATTTGGTCATGTCAGGGGGAGCTAAACGCTCGGTAAGCTGGTAAAGCGAGATTATAGAGTTCGGGCAAGCCACTATTTGCCAAGCTCTTCGCCTCTGTTACATTGCGGCGCATGAAAGATCTCTCTGGAAAACACATCGTTTTGGGTCTGACAGGTGGTATTGCCTGTTACAAATCTGCTGAACTATGTCGTCTGCTCATCAAAGCTGGTGCCTCAGTGCAGGTAGTCATGACGGCTGCGGCAGAGCAGTTTATTACGCCTGTCACCATGCAGGCGCTGAGCCAACGACCGGTGGCGCTATCGCAATGGGATGCGCGTGAGGCCAACAACATGGCACATATCAACTTAAGCCGCAATGCCGATGCTTGCTTGATAGCGCCTGCCAGCGCTGACTTCATGGCCAAACTGGCGCATGGTCAGGCTGATGATTTACTGAGCTTGCTGTGTCTGGCACGCCCGCTTGAGCGTACACCTTTGCTGCTGGCTCCAGCGATGAATCGGGAAATGTGGCAACACCCAGCAACTCGTCGCAACCTAGATCAAGTCATCCGCGATGGCGCATGTATGTTGGGGGTGGGTAGTGGTGAACAGGCGTGTGGCGAGACCGGTGATGGGCGCATGATGGAGCCCGATGAAATATTGCAGGAGTTAATCGCTTTCTTTCAGCCCAAAGTGTTAGCAGGGCAAAAAGTGCTTGTCACCGCTGGGCCAACCTATGAACCGATCGACCCGGTGCGCGGAATTACCAATTTATCGAGCGGAAAGATGGGTTTTGCCATTGCCCGAGCGGCGCGCGAAGCAGGAGCTGAAGTGACCTTGGTTGCCGGTCCAGTCAGTTTGACAACGCCCCAAGGAGTTCATCGCATCGATGTACGTTCTGCATTAAATATGCATGCAGCGGTTATGCAGCAAGCTTCGACAGCTTCTATATTTATAGCAACAGCCGCAGTTGCTGATTGGCGGCCTGCGTCGGCAGCCGAGCAAAAAATCAAGAAAGACGGGAGCGGCAACGCGCCCGAACTGCAGTTCGTAGAAAACCCGGACATCCTGGCTACGTTGGCTCAGTCTGAGCGAGGTCAAAGTCGCGCGCTGTATTGCGTTGGCTTTGCTGCCGAAAGCCACGACCTGCAGGCGCATGCGCAAGCCAAACGTTTGCGCAAAGGTGTGCCTTTGCTGGTGGGCAACATTGGACCACAAGCTTTTGGACAGGATGAGAATACCTTGTTGCTCGTTGATGAGCAGGGATGTAACGAATTAGCACGTGATTCCAAGCTCTCGCTTGCTCGTCAATTAATAGCTAACATCGCAAGCAGATTAAGCACTGGAGCCTGAGATGATGAAAATTGATTTGAAAATTATTGATCCTCGCATGGTCGATCAACTTCCTGCCTACGCCACCTCTGGTAGTGCCGGACTTGATCTGCGCGCATGCCTGGATCAGCCACTGACATTAACCCCCAACGCCTGGCAACTGATTCCTACCGGCATCGCCATCTTTTTGAAAGACCCAGGCTATGCAGCCATCATTTTGCCGCGCTCAGGATTGGGACACAAACACGGCATCGTTCTGGGTAATTTGGTTGGTTTAATCGACAGCGACTATCAGGGTCAGCTGATGGTGAGCGCCTGGAACCGCAGCGATGTTGCCTTTACCATTGAGCCGATGGAGCGCATCGCCCAATTGGTCATTGTGCCGGTTATGCAAGCACAATTCAATGTTGTCACCGAGTTTGTCGCTAGCGAGCGCGGTGAAGGCGGATATGGTTCTACCGGGAAAATCTGAGGAATGTTGAAACTATTGCAGCGTATCTGAGCCTGGAAGCAAGTTGGATGCAGGGCTAATTCTAAAAAAACCAGTTCCTGCGCTACCGCTTTCTTGCTCGGAAGAAGTCGCTTCGCGAACTGCCGTCACGTTGACACGCAAGCGCAGTGCGATCCCAGCCAGAGGGTGATTGCCATCCAGCACAACGTGCTCGGGGTAAATGTCAGTTACGGTGTAGAGCGCTTCTTGCGGCTCATCCATGGTGCATCCAGCAGGTAAAGCCGTGCCATCAAACGTCATTCCTTCTTCAAGCTCAAGCGGAAAAATAGCGCGTGGCTCGAGAAAAACAAGTCTTTCGTCGTATTCGCCAAAACCTTGTTCGGGTTCAATATCGATGTTTACGGTATTTCCAACGTGAGCACCTTGAAGTGCTTGCTCGATCACCTCAAAAAGATCAGTACCACCGATCATGAACTCTACGGGTTCATCCAGCACATCTAATTCTTCGCCCAATACGTCTTTTAGTGTCCAAGTCAGGGCAACAACACAGGTTTGATTGATTTTCATACGAGAATTGTCGCAGACCCCAAAAACTGCCGATTAATTAGGATTAACCTCATGAATGTTGAACAGCCCCTTGAACTCCTTGGTGGCATTAGTCCACAACTTTTTATGAAACGCTACTGGCAAAAAAAACCACTGGTAGTGCGCCAAGCTGTGCCTAATTTCAAGCCGTTGTTAAGTCGAACCGAATTGTTTGATCTGGCCGCGTGTGATGAGGCGCAGACCCGCATGGTGATTAAAAAACCGGAGTCAACAACTGGCTGGCAGCTGAAAAATGGCCCATTTGAGCGGCGTGCATTGCCGCCGCTTAAGCAAGGTGGCTGGACAATTTTGTTGCAAGGCGTCGATTTGCACCACGAAGCCGTGCACGCCTTGATGAATCAGTTTCGTTTTGTACCTGATGCCCGCCTGGATGACTTAATGATCAGCTACGCCACCGATGGTGGTGGCGTAGGGCCGCACTTTGATAGCTACGATGTGTTTTTATTACAAGCCCATGGACGTCGGCGCTGGCGCATTGGGCGACAAAAAAATCTGAGTCTGCAACCCGATGTTCCGCTCAAGATATTGACACATTTTGAACCTGAAGTTGAATATGTGCTGGAGCCGGGTGACATGCTGTATTTGCCTCCACGCTATGCGCATGATGGCATTGCAGAGGGCGAATGCATGACATATTCGATCGGCTTTCGTATCCCGAATCGTGCTGAATTGGCGCGTGAACTGTTACAGCGTTTGGCTGAAGATGCAGAAGACGCGATAGGCGTCAAGCTATACCGCGATCCGAATCAAGTAGCGGTTGACCAGCCAGCAGAAATCCCCGTGCAAATGATTCAATTCGCGCAAGACGCATTGCTCGACGCAATCAAGGACACAAGTGCCTTTGCCCGCGGTTTGGGTGAATATTTGACCGAACCCAAACCGAATGTGTGGTTTGCTGCGGAGCAATCGAGTCAACTCTCCGCAAAGAGTTTGCGTCAATCGGGTCTAAGGCTCGATCGACGCAGCCGTATGATGTTTGATAACGAGCATATATTTATTAACGGCGAGAGTTTTAATGCCGCTGGAGTAGATGCCCGTCTTATGCAGCAATTGGCGAATCAGCGATTTTTAACCAGTAAGGAAATGCTAAGAATCAGCACTCAGGCACTGGCTCTTGTTTTGACTTGGGCTCAAGCAGGTTGGGTGCAGGCTCTCGAATGATTCGTCAAAATCGATTTGGTTGTTGTGAAATTGCAAAAAAAATATTTAAAGCACATCCGACCACGTATGTCAAGCGTAAAAACCAGAGGTTTGAAACTATAATTTGCGCCTGAGCAAACATTCTGCAAACGACTGTTTGCTCAGTTTTTTGTGGGCAACTACAAAAACCGGTTTTGGTTAGACAATTTTTACACCAGGTATTTACAAATGAACAAATCTCTCGTTTTGATGGCTGTTATCGCTGCTGCTGCCCTGTCTGCTTGTGGCAAAAAAGAAGAAGCTCCTGCTCCAGCACCCGCGCCTGTAGTTGCTCCCGCTCCCGCAGCTGCTGCTTCTGCAGCCCCTGCTGCATCGGCTGCTGCAGCCCCTGCTTCTGCTGCATCGAAATAATTGCTCCGCAATTATTCAAAAACCACCTTCGGGTGGTTTTTTTTCGTTCCTGTTGCGCAGTCGATAATAATAAATCGATGTTGAGAAAATGAGGTCTCCATGAAACCTGCTGTACTGGTTGCGCGTGCTGTATTTCCTGCTGTGCTTGATAAATTGGCACTGCATTTTGACATCGTATCGAACCAGGATGATGTTTTATGGTCTCCTGCGCAACTGATTACCAAGCTGCAAGACAAGGTGGGTGTGTTTTGTACGGGGAGTGAGCGTATTGATGCCACACTTCTTGCTGCATGCCCCGATTTGAAAATATGTTCTAACATGGCGGTTGGGTTTAATAACTTTGACTTGCCAGCGATGTCAGCACAAGGTGTGCTGGGTACCAATACGCCAGATGTATTGACTGAAACTACGGCCGACTTTGGCTTTGCACTGTTGTTGGCAACAGCCCGAAGACTTTCAGAGTCAGAACATTTTTTGCGCTCCGGTCAGTGGAACCGTTGGCGATACGACATGTTTGCCGGCTCTGAGGTGCATGGCAGCACATTGGGAATTTTAGGCATGGGTCGCATTGGGCAAGCCATTGCCAAGCGAGCAGCGCACGGATTTGGCATGTGCGTTATTTACCACAACCGCAGCCGTCTCGATATGGCCACAGAGTCTGTTTGCAAAGCCACTTGGGTTAGCAAAGCCGAATTGCTGAAGCGTTGTGATCACTTGATGTTAGTGCTGCCCTACAGTGCGCAGGCGCACCACGCTGTTGGTGCTTTGGAATTAACGCAAATGAAACCAACAGCAACTTTGGTGAATATCGCGCGAGGTGGCATCGTCGATGATGCTGCCTTGGCACAGGCGTTGCGGCATGGTGTGATTGCGGCAGCGGGTTTGGATGTTTTTGAAGGTGAACCGGCGGTTCATCCTGAATTGCTGAGTTTGTCGAATGTGGTGCTGACCCCGCATATTGCCAGCGCAACTATAAAAACCCGTCTGGCCATGGCACATTTGGCTGCCGACAATCTGATTGCTTATCTGACAGAAGGCACAGCGCTGACACCTTTGAACGAAAAATTATTGAAATTTTGAAATTTTGAAATGGCATGGCTGGTGCTACCCTGATGGTTCAGTCGCTCTATAAACCATAAAACTGGCGAATCACGCTCCAAGCCGCTTCGGGTTCATCAACATAGTGAATCAACCCCAAATCTTCTGGAGAAATAACACCTTCTTCCAGCATGACCTCCATATTGAGTAGGCGATGCCAATATTCTTTCCCAAAAAGCACAATCGGTACGGGTTGAGCTTTTTTGGTTTGCACCAGCGTGATCACCTCAAAAAGTTCGTCCAATGTGCCAAAACCACCTGGAAACGCCACCAAAGCCTTGGCTCGCATCATGAAATGCATTTTGCGCAGAGCAAAGTAATGGAATTTAAAGCTCAATGACGGGGTGACAAATGGATTCGCGTTTTGCTCATGCGGTAAAGCGATATTCAAGCCAACGGTGGGTGCACCCATTTCATGGGCACCCCGATTGGCTGCTTCCATGATGCCAGGACCACCACCGGTACAAATGTACAAACGCTGCTCTGCGCTGCGCTCTGCACTGTAACTGGCCACCAGTCTGGCAAAAAGTCGAGCCTGATCGTAATAATGCGCATTGCGCATATGGCGTTGGGCAAGTTGAATGGCTTGCGCATCAGCGTTAGTGGTGGCAAGTTGCATCAGTTCGGCTGCTTTTTGCGGACTTGGGAAACGCGCACTACCAAACACCACAACCGTGTTGTGAATCCCTTGCTCTGCCTGACCAAGGTCGGGCTTGAGCATTTCAAGCTGGATGCGAATGCCGCGAGTTTCGCGACGCAATAAAAACTCGGGGTCGGCAAAAGCCAGTCTGTGTGCATTGGCTTTGAGCACGGTCGCATCGGCGGGATGATTCAGCAAAGCTGACCAAGCTTCGGCCAAGCGCTGTTCAGTGATGTGGTGAGGCAATGATTGGGTGTTTTCCATGACTTGATAGTGAGCCAAAAAAAGGCTTCTCAAGGAAGCCTATGGGGGATTTGGTCGCGTATGAACGCCACCGGGTTTACACACGTTTGCGGTATTCACCGGTGCGAGTGTCAATTTCAACCTTGTCGCCTTGAGCCACAAAAATAGGCACGCCAATGTCAAAACCGGTTGCAATTTTGGCAGGCTTGAGCACTTTGCCTGATGTGTCGCCTTTGACAGCCGGTTCAGTCCAGGTGATTTCACGAACCACGCTAGTTGGCAGCTCGACCGAAATAGCTTTGCCGTCGTAAAACACCACTTCAACAGTCATTCCGTCTTCAAGGTAGTTCAGCGAATCTCCCATGTTTTCGGCTTCAACTTCATATTGGTTGTATTCAGCATCCATACAAACATACATCGGGTCTGCAAAATAGGAATACGTGCAATCTTTTTTGTCGAGAATGACTTGATCCAACTTGTCGTCAGCTTTAAAAACGACTTCAGTTCCAAAGTTGGCGATCAGGCTTTTGAGCTTCATGCGCACAGTAGCAGAGTTGCGGCCGCCACGGCTGTATTCGGTTTTCAGGACGACCATGGGGTCTTTGCCATGCATGATGACGTTGCCGGCGCGAATTTCTTGTGCGATTTTCATAAACTTTGAGTGAAAGTAGGCCGCGCATCAGGCGGCGAGGTCGGCTGCGATCGAGTGAATACTCATATTTACGCCGTAAAGCGGTGGATTTTAGTGGTTTTTTGAAACAAAACGGATCAGTGTGCTTGCCAGATCATCTTGTTGCAAGAGCTTTTGGCGGGCTTGCTGTATGGTTTTTTGCCATATTTGCATATCTAACGACGGTAATTGGGCGTTGGATCGCAGGCCATTCCAAACGTGATGAAAGTCGCGCAAAGACGTTTTTGCTTGCAATAAATTTAAAAACGCATGAAGTTTGCCAGCATGAGCACCATCGTCTTGTGGATAAATCTGCCAGACCAATGGCTTTCCTGCCCATAATGCGCGAACCAAGGAATCTTCCCCTCGAACAAAATTCAAGTCACAGGCCCACAGTAAATGATCAAAATCTGTTTGAGTGAGAGGTGGTAGATAAAAAAATGATAGCGCTTCATGCTTATTCCATAAGCTTTGAAGCCTATTTTTATTGGCAATCAATGCATTACAAAAGGCGCGAGCTCGCCCTGCAGTGATGAGCAAGCAACTTGGAATGGTGTCATTGGCCAAGTGATCAAAAAGTGCATCTAGTGCGCAGGGTTCGTAGCAAAAGAGGGAAATTAATCGCTTGTCTTGCCAATCGATACCTAGATCGGTTAGCCAATTTGCACGGTCGAACTGACTTTGACGCTGGAGCAAATCTCGTTCACGCAATAAACCTCCTGTTGCCGGGGTGAATCCTGGGTAAAAAAAATGCTTAACCAAGCCTGCACCTGGCCCCGTCATGACCGGTGAGGGCAGCGTATGACAGTGTTCTGCATAACTTTCAGCGCTCAGATACTCAAGGTTAATCCAGAAGCATTGTTGACCTCTAGTGCTTATGTAACTGGCGTAAGATGCTATGAATTCATGAGCAATTTCACAACCAAAAGCTTCCACTAGAACGTCACCTGGGCAGATCGATCTGAAATCCATGGATTCACGCCACTGCATCACCGTAACGCCAAGCGCACTCTTTGGTGCCATCCAACTTAACGCGCTGGCATCATCTGTCCATAGGCGGACCTGTTGGCCAAGTTGTGCCAGACCTGCGGCCAAGCGCCAACACACGCCGATGTCGCCAAAATTGTCGATCACCCGGCAGAAAATATCCCAACGCAAGCTGATGTGGGGTTTTGGATCATGCATGCGCAGATTGTCCACAATACGCACCTATGTCCGACCCATCAGAAATCAACCTCTACCCCGATCAACTGCTCAGCGATGTTGCCAGTTTGCCTGCTTTACCAGGTGTTTATCGCTATTTTGACGCGCAAGGCTTGGTGCTTTACGTTGGTAAAGCCATCAATTTAAAAAAGCGGGTGAGCAGCTATTTTCAAAAAAACCACGGTGGAACACGCATTGGCCAC
>CAIYYA010000278.1 GCA_903930255.1 uncultured beta proteobacterium | reverse complement strand
TGATTCTGGGCGCGCTGCTGGCTTTTGTGCTGATCAAAACCACCGGTGTTGACAGTGAAGTGATCGACAAATGGCTCTACGTCATCATCGCCATGGCACTCATCACCGGTATTTTGGGCACCGGTCACCACTTCTTCTTCATTGGTATGCCTGGCTATTGGGAATGGGTTGGCAGCATTTTCTCGGCGATGGAGCCTATTCCGTTTTTCATGATGACGGTGTTTGCCTTCAACATGGTGCAACGCCGCCGCCGTGACCACGTCAACCAGGCCGCATTGCTGTGGGCGGTGGGCTGCTCGGTGGTGGGTTTCCTTGGCGCGGGTCTGTGGGGCTTTATGCACACTCTGGCGCCTATCAACTACTACACCCACGGCACACAAATCACCGCGGCGCATGGCCACCTGGCGTTTTATGGCGCCTATGTGCTGGTGGTGATTGCCATGATCAGTTACGCCATGCCGACCTTGCGTGGCCGTGAAGCCAACAACCGCCGTGCCCAAAGTTTTGAGATGTGGTCGTTTTGGATCATGACGATCAGCATGGGCCTGATGGTGCTGGCGCTGACTGGCGCTGGCATCTTGCAAGTTTGGCTGCAGCGCATGCCCACCGAAGGTGCCATGCCATTCATGGCAACGCAAGACCAACTGCGCTTCTTTTACTGGTTGCGGGTGGCGGGTGGCGTGGGTTTCCTGATTGGCTTGTTGAACTACCTGTACAGCTTCTTTGCCGCACCGGGTGCCAATGAGGATGAGGCCATTGCACCCAAAGGCATGATGCATCGCCGCACACAGGCAGCCTAACCGACTTGTCCATGTCAGTGATCCCGTTTTATGCTGAGCAAGCCGGCGAATGCACTCTTTTTGAGCATGCCTGGAAAAAGCAATTACCGCTGCTCATCAAGGGCCCCACGGGTTGCGGCAAAACCCGCTTTGTCGAGCACATGGCGGCGCGCCTTAAACGCCCGCTGGTCACGGTGTCGTGCCACGATGACCTGAGTGCGGCCGACCTGGTGGGGCGGTTTTTGATCGGCCATGGCAGCACCCAGTGGTCGGATGGCCCCTTGGCTCGCGCCGTGCGCCTGGGCGCCATTTGCTACCTCGATGAAGTGGTCGAGGCGCGCAAAGACACCACGGTGGTGCTGCACCCGCTGGCTGACGACCGGCGCATTTTGCCCATCGAGCGAACCGGTGAAGAGCTACAGGCTCCGCCCGAGTTCATGCTGGTGATCTCCTACAACCCCGGCTATCAGAATTTGCTCAAGGGGCTCAAGCCCAGTACCCGCCAGCGTTTTGTTGCCTTGAACATGGGCTACCCCAAGCCTGTTGTGGAGCAGGCCATTGTTCAGGCTGAAACCGGCATTTCGGACACCCAGGCCGCCCAGTTGGTGCAACTGGCCAAGGCCTTGCGCGCCCTGACCGACCACGACCTGGAAGAAACCGCCAGCACGCGTTTGCTGGTTTCGTCGGGTCGGCTTATTGCCTCGGGCTTGCCGATCCAGATCGCCTGCCAGGCGGCTGTCATCGATGCACTCACCGACGATGCCCCGACAGCGTTAGCCCTGGGCGAAGTGGTGCGGGCCCTGTTTGGCGATGCGCCCTGACCGAGCCCCGTCTGAAGTCAACCAAGCCGTGGCCACTGCCAATCGCCTGAGTCCAGCCAAGTTGCAGCCTTGGCGTTTGCTCACCCAGACCGGCTTTTTTGCGTTGTTTTTACTGGCACCAGCATTTGATTTGTTGCGCTTCGATTTAAACCAGACACAACTCTGGTTTCTCGGGCAAAAGTGGTCTCTTGGCATTGATGCGCTGGCGCAAGGCCAAATCGATGCCACCACGGCCGCACTGCAAATCGTCGGGAGAGCCTTTGTTCCGGGCATCCTATTTATAGCGCTTTTCCTGGCTATTGCGTATCGGTATGGGCGGCTTTACTGCGGCTGGTTGTGCCCTCATTTTTCGATGGTCGAGGGGCTCAATGCGTTGCTGCAACGCGCCTGCGGCAAGTTAAGCGTGTGGGACAAAAGCCCCACCCCGCGCCCCGGCACTGAACCCCAAGCCCAATGGTGGCCGGTATTTGGTTTGAGTTGTGCCCTGATGGGTTTCACCTGGGCCATCACGCTGTTGACCTATTTGTTGCCACCGTCTGTTATTTGGGGCGGTTTGATGCACGGCACCCTGAGCGCCAATCAGACCCGTTTCTTGCTCATCGCCAGCACCTTGCTGACGCTGGAGTTCGCTTTTGCCCGCCACTTATTCTGCCGTTTCGGCTGTGCCGTGGGTTTGTTTCAAAGTCTGGCCTGGATGGCCAACCCCAAGGGCCTGGTGGTGGCCTTTGCGCGTGAGCGGGCGCGCGACTGCAAAACTTGCGACCAGCCCAGAGGCTCTGCCTGTGACAACGCTTGCCCGATGCGACTGAACCCGCGCAACATCAAACGTATGATGTTTTCTTGCGTGCAATGCGGCCAATGTCTGACTGCCTGCGATGCCACCCAACAAGCGCAGCAGCGCAGCGCCACGCTAGAGTGGCAAGTGGGTGTAGACGCGCTGCGCGAAACCTTGCGCCAACGCCAACGCGACCAGGCGGAGCGCACCTGATGGAAGAAATAGTCGGGCGCTGGTGGCACCAAGCCGTGTCGCATTTGGCACGCAGTGACCATGCTCAAGCCGTGGTGCATCTCCAAGACATGCAGAAAACCATTGGCATTCTGTTTCGAGCCGCCGGTGGCCCAACCGCATTGCGTTTTGCATCAGCCTCGGCGCAACCCGTCGGCGGGCAACGCCATTGGCTGCAAAAGCTGGCCGGCAGCGCCAAACGAGCGGACACGGCTCAACTAGAGCCCGACGTGCTGGCTCTGCCTGCCTCGCTGGCGGTATTTGATACCACGCAGCTCAACCATGACCTCTATCTGTGGCTCGCCATGTTGTCAGCCAGTTTTGTGCACAGCGGCCACTGGGTTGCCGACAACCAATGGGCCAGCCAGGCAGCACTGCGGTCTTTTCCTGGCTTTACCACTCGTCACCGCGCCCTGGTGGCAGCCCACCTGGCACAGCGCCCCAACCCAGCCGACCTGACCGGCGCAGCAGCGCAATCAGAAGCCACCGTGCAGGCCGCCTTGCAGGGTCAATACAACGGCTCCAATACCTGTCAACCGCAAGATGTAGCAGCGGTCTGGCAGTGGCTCAGCGTCAGCAGCGCCATCGAGTCCCCCGCCAGTGACAACGCAGCCGACGAACGCAGCGGTGCTTTGGTCGCCAATGACCCACAACGCCGTCGCACCCAAAGCACCACCCATGAGCAAAGCCGCAACGCCATGGTGCTGCCGTTTCGGGGCGAGGCCCTGATGTCCTGGAGCGAGATGGTGCACGTCAACCGCAGCACCGATGACGAAGACGACGGCAATGCGCTGAACGCCGCCAACGACATGGAAAAGCTCTCGGTAGCGCCCGATGGGCAAAGCCTGGCATCGCGCGTTAAATTTGACCTGGACTTGCCCAGCAGCAGTGCCGACGACACACCGCTGGGCGCTGGCATCCATCTGCCCGAATGGGACTATCGGCGTTCCATCCTGCAGCCCGGGCATTGCCTGGTGCAAGTGATGCAGGCCAAAAACTGCCCGCCATTTACCCCCGTGCCGCACCTGCGACTGACCGCCAGACGATTGCGCCGCCGTCTGGAAACCCTGCGCGATGCACCGCGCGCCCTGCATGGCCAAGACAGCGGCGACGACCTTGACCTGGATGCCTGGGTGCGTTTCAGTGCCGATCAACTGGGCCACAGCCACCCTTACACCGACAGCCCAGCCATCTACACCCGCCGGGCACGACTTGAACGCAGTTTGGCTACCCTGCTGCTGGCCGATTTGTCGCTGTCCACCGATGCCTACGCGACACAGCAAGCACGGGTGATTGACGTGATTCGGGACGCTCTTTTTGTCTTTGGCGAAGCACTCCACGCCGTGGGCGACCCCTTTGCCATCTGGGGGTTCAGCTCGGTGCGACGGCAACACGTGCGTATGCAGCATCTGAAAACTTTTTCTGAAAGCTGGGGCGATGCCTGTCGGGCACGCATCGGTGCGGTGCGACCCGGCTACTACACCCGCATGGGCGCCGCCATCCGCTTTGCCACCTTGCAATTGAAGCAACGACCAGAGCGGCGGCGCTTGCTGATGCTGCTAACCGACGGAAAACCCAACGACCTGGATGTTTACGAGGGACGCTATGGGCTTGAAGACACCCAAAAAGCCATTCTTGAAGCACATGCCCTTGGTTTGTCTCCGTTCTGTGTGACGATTGATGAAAAAGCGCATGACTACTTGCCCATGCTTTTTGGTGTGCATGGCTATGCCATGGTGCGCAAACCCGAAGACCTCGTGAATCAACTGACTCGCGCCTGGGCCAAGCTGGCAAGCTGAACCGGCGCTCACATTTCAAAAAATTGACGCCTTTTGTCCTTGCGATGACTTGTGCTCAAATCGGTTTTGATCGATGCAAAACACTACCTATAGTGTCACAATAACTTTTTAACAACACATTTAGTGTTTATTTTGCTGAAGATTGAATCAGATCAATGATGCCGAATTTTCAACCATCTACGATCGCCAAACTTTTTTGAGGAAATAACATGTCACTGCAAGCCCAAGAGTCAGCCCAAGCCACAAAGCCACTTCCAACGCAACCGATCAGCCAAGAAGTATTGCTGGAAAAATACAGCAAGGGCACCGAGCAAAGCATCGCAGACATCAACCGCCGTGTCGCCCGTGCTTTGGCTAGTGTCGAAGCCAAAGAGCAGCAAGCAGATTGGGAGGCACGGTTTCTGACTGCCCTCGAAGCTGGTTTTCTGCCTGCCGGGCGTGTGCAATCTGCCGCAGGAACCGATTTGGCTGCAACCCTGATTAACTGCTTTGTGCAACCCGTGGGCGACTCCATTGCCCACGTTGAAGATGGTCATCCCGGTATTTACACAGCGCTCACCGAAGCGGCAGAAACCATGCGCCGGGGGGGGGGTGTAGGTTACGACTTTTCTCGCATCCGTCCTCATGGCGCCTGGGTCGGCAGCACGCAAAGCAGTGCGTCAGGTCCAGTGAGCTACATGAGGGTGTTTGACCGGTCATGTGAAACGGTTGAATCGGCCGGCGCTCGGCGTGGCGCGCAAATGGGTGTGCTGCGCTGTGACCACCCAGATATCGAAGCGTTCATCCATGCCAAAGACAAAGGCGATCTAAAAAACTTCAATATTTCGGTTGGCGTGACAGATGCCTTTATGCAAGCCGTGCAAGCTGACCAAGACTTTGAGCTGACGCACCGCGCCGAGCCGGGTTTGGCACAAAAAGCAGCTGGCGCTTACCAAAACAAAGACACCGGCATGTGGGTTTATCGCAAACCCAAGGCGCGTGCACTGTGGGAGCAAATCATGCGCAGCACCTACGACCATGCTGAGCCGGGCGTGCTGTTTCTGGATCAGATCAACCGCGACAACAACCTGTCGTATTGCGAAACCATTGCCACGACCAATCCGTGTGCCGAGCAACCATTGCCCCCCTATGGCTGCTGCTGCCTCGGCTCGATTAATCTGACTCGCTTTGTTCGCGAGCCTTTCACAGAGTCGGCACAGTTTGACTCAGAAGCCTTTGCCAACGTTGCCAAGGTGGCAGTGCGGATGCTCGACAACGTGCTCGATGCCAGCGTGTGGCCATTGCCACAGCAACAGCGCGAGGCTGCCAGCAAACGCCGCGTTGGCTTGGGCTTTACCGGTTTGGGCGATGCTTTGGTGATGCTCAATTTGCGTTATGACACAGCTGCTGCGCGTGACATGGCACGCCAAATATCAGAACTGATGCGTGACACAGCTTACCAAGCTTCGAGTGATCTGGCGCAAGAGCGTGGTGCCTTTCCACTCTTTAACGCCGACTTGTATTTGAGTGGTCAAACCTTTGCTTCGCGCTTGCCGGCCAATCTGAAAGAACAGATTCGCAAACAGGGTTTACGCAATTCGCACCTGCTGTCGATCGCCCCCACGGGCACCATCAGCTTAGCCTTTGCCGACAACGCCAGCAACGGCATCGAACCTGCTTTTAGCTGGACTTACAACCGTAAAAAACGCATGCCTGACGGCAGTTTCAAGGAGTATGCTGTTGAAGACCATGCATGGCGTCTGTATCGACACCTGAAAGGCACCGATGCCAAGCTGACCGATGCCTTTGTAACCGCACTAGAGATGAGCGCGCAAGCCCACGAAGCCATGGTGGCCGCCGTTGCACCCTACATTGACACGGCCATTTCAAAAACCGTCAACGTACCTGCCGACTATCCCTATGCCGACTTTCAGGGTCTTTACACCCAAGCCTGGCAAAGCGGCCTCAAAGGCCTGGCAACCTATCGCCCCAATTCGATACTGGGCTCAGTCCTCAGTGTCAGTACCGCAGCAGCATCCAGCGCTGCCAAGCCCTTGCAAATTGATGGCACCAATCACAGACTGTCGCTTGACCGACTGCCCGCACCTGTGCTCTCAAGTCTGCGCTGGCCTGGTCGCCCCGAGTTGCCCGGTGGTAACCCGGCCTGGACCTTCATGGTGCATCACCCGTTTGGTGATTTTGCCCTGTTCATCGGAGAACTGGAAAGCGAAGAAGGTGGTCCAGCCCAACCGTTTGAAGTATGGGTGAATGGTGCAGAACAACCGCGCGGCTTGGGCGCCATGGCGAAAACTTTATCGATGGATTTGCGAGCCAATGATCCGGCATGGCTTCAACTCAAACTGGATGCCTTGGCCACCGTCAGTGAAGAACACGCGTTTGAAATGCCCTTCCCACCGCATGGTGAAAAGCGTCTTTTCCCGGGTGTTGTTGCCGCAACAGCGGCGGTCATTCGCTGGCGCTGCGATCAACTCAGCGCACGCTCGGCCGCTAAAACCCCTTCCACCCCACCAGCTGCAACCCCCGTTATAGATGCCATGTTCAGTCGTGGCGAGCCACAAACCGGCACATCTGGCACGCTGGCCTGGGCAGTGGATGTGGATAACCCGGCAACAGGCGAAGCTTTCACGGTGACACTTAAAGAAGTGAACCTGCCGGGTGTAGACGGCAGCTTGGTGACGCGCCCTTGTGCCGTGGGGTTTAGTGGCAATTACCCTAAGGCAATGGATGGTCTGGCGCGCTTGCTCTCGCTGGATATGCGGGTGATCGACCCAGCATGGATCGGCATGAAGTTGCGCAAACTTCTTAACTACGCCGAACCGCTGGGTCATTTCATGGCATTTGTACCTGGCTTACCCAATGGTGAAAGGCGCCAAAAAACCTGGCCTTCCACTGTTGCTTATATCGCACGCCTCATCATTCACCGCTACGCCATGCTGGGCATTCTGAACGAAGAAGGATACCCACTGCGAGACATGGGAGTGCTCGACACACCTGATGGGCGCGAGTCAAGCAAAACCATGGCTGGTAAAGCCTGCCCAGAATGCGGCAACCCAACCGTTATCCACAAAGATGGCTGTGACTTTTGTACCGCCTGCGGCTATGTGGGGCAATGCGGATAAGTTGAACTCAGTCGCGCACCACCAGCACGGGCAGCTTGGTGTGCGACAAAACGGCTTGGGCAACACTGCCAAGCACCAGCTTCTCCAGCCCGCTGCGTCCATGCGAGCCCATCACAATCAGATCCGCCTCCAAGGAGGAACCGGCTTCGACAATGCCACGCCAAACACTGTGGGATTCAATCACCGACGAGTCCACATCAACCACGGCGATGGCAAAGGCATCTTTGGCTGATTTGACCGCCGCATGCGCTTCTGCGGTGGCTGCACTCAAATACTCAGCCTGACCATAAGCAAAATCGGTACCCACACCGGTAAACGGGTAAGGGTCAATGACATAAATCACCGTCACCTGGCTGCCAAAGGCCTTGGCCAGACTGATGGCTTTGCCAACAGCTGTCTGCGACGTATTCGACCCATCGACCGGAACCAAAATATGTTTAAACATACAAACTCCTTCAAATATCTTCGGGCACCATTTTGATCGACCCACATGGACACTCTGATACACAGATGCCACAACCTTTGCAGTAATCGTAATTGAAATCAAACCCCTTACCAGGCCCTTTTTTGATGACCGCGTTGTCAGGGCATACGCCGTAGCAGTTGTCACACTCAAAGCAGTTGCCACACGATAAACAGCGCCGCGCCTCAAAGAGGGCATTGTTCTCATCCAAACCACCCTGCACTTCTTCAAAGGTCGATTGGCGACGAATAATGTCCAGCATGGGTCGCACCGTTTTAGGCGCATCGCTGTAATACCAGGTGTTGAGCTTGTCGTAACTGGCCAGTTCGTTTTTTACTGGTTGTACATAAGCCTCACCACGTAGCCAAGCATCAATATTGCGTGCAGCTTTTTTACCATGCCCCACGGCAACAGTCACATTTCGGTCGGCCGGCACCATGTCGCCGCCTGCAAAAATGCCAGCGTGACCAGTCATCATCTGCGCGTTGACCTGCACCACACCATCTTCAATCGTTAGACCTGGCACAGCTTGGATCAGCGACAAATCGACATCCTGACCTAAC
>CAIYYA010000277.1 GCA_903930255.1 uncultured beta proteobacterium | reverse complement strand
TTGGTGGCCTGGGGCGGAATCGAACCACCGACACAAGGATTTTCAGTCCTCTGCTCTACCGACTGAGCTACCGGGCCAAGGAGCGAGATTGTAGCAGCAAAAAATCGCCCAAAAATCTCAGTTTCGCTTACTGCGGGTTAGGTCAACACCCAGTTGTTTGAGCTTGCGATAAAGGTGTGTTCTTTCGAGCCCGGTTTTTTCAGCAACTCGGGTCATGGATCCATTTTCCTTGTATAAATGAAATTCAAAATAGGCTTTTTCATACTCATCGCGTCCATCGCGCAAGGGCTTATCGAGTAGAAAAGTTTGAGTCGCATGAGGTCCTGTATCCACTGCAGCAGGGATGGCGGAATTTTCGGCCGTATGGCTAGCATGAGGGGCTATTGCTGACGATTTATGCAGAACGACAGGGGCTTTTGCGGCTAGTTTTCGCAGTGCCCCGCGAGCTAGACCTTGCGCAACAGCTTTGAGCAATTTTTGCATGGTTATCGGTTTTTCCAAAAAAGCCAGAGCGCCTATTCGAGTTGCCTCCACCGCTGTATCAATGGTGGCGTGACCACTCATCATGATCACCGGCATGGTAAGTGCGCCACTGCTCGACCATTCTTTGAGCAACGTCACGCCATCAGTGTCAGGCATCCAGATGTCAAGTAGCACCAGATCAGGTGCTTCTCGCAGGCGGGCTGCACGCGCTTGCGCAGCATTTTCAGCAACCTCAACGGCGTGGCCTTCATCATTGAGAATTTCACAAAGCAGATCACGAATGCCCAGTTCATCGTCTACTACCAATATGTTTGCCATGATTGCATTTTCCTCTTGATATGTGTTGTCGTTGCTAACTTGGCTGTGGCAATGCAACACGCGCTGCAGCGAATGATAACGACACCTGCGCACCGAACGCTTGTCCATCGAGCAGCCGGTTTGTGATGTCCACCCTAGAGCTGTGTTCGTCAGCAATTTTTTTCACTACCGCCAGTCCTAGTCCTGTGCCTTTGTCTTTGGTGGTGACATAAGGCTCAAATGCACGTTTCAAAATGTTTTCTGGAAATCCAGTGCCACTATCAAGCACACTTAAGCGAACCCGGTTCGACATGGGTAGCCACTGGGTTTTAAGAATAACTGGGTGCACGGGGCTGGTTCTACCGGCCGATAAGGTTGCATCTTGTGCGTTTTGTAGCAGGTTGTGGATCACCTGGCGCACTTGTTGGGCATCACCGAGTATGTTGGGGCATTCTGAGTCGAGTTCGCTGATAACACCAACCAGCGCATTATCGTTGGCATACAAATGCAACAATTCAATGACCAATCCATTCAGGTCTATGGGCTTTAATTCAGCAGCCGGCAGCCTTGCGTAATCACGAAACTCGTTGACCAGGCGCTTCATGGCTTCAACTTGGTCAACAATGGTTTTGACAGATTTGGTCAAAATCACTTGTTCGCTGGGTGCCACTTTGCCGGAGAGCTTCATTTCGAGTCGTTCTGCGGATAACTGAATGGGTGTCAGCGGATTTTTGATTTCGTGCGCTAACCGTTGAGCTACTTCACCCCAGGCTTGTGCGCGCTGTGCTGAAACAATTTCAGATATATCGTCAAACACCAAAAGACGCTGTTTACCGGGTAATTCAGCACCACGGGCTACCAACGTAATGATGTCGTTGCCAGAAGCACCCATGGCACCCTGAACAATGCTACCTAGTTTAAAAGATTGCTGCCAGTGGTCCAGAATACGACCACCCTGACCACTGAGGAAGGCATCGAATTGCTGTTGCACACCGCGTCCAAAAACCTCAAGGCCATTGATATCGGCGAGATATTTTCCTTCATAAGCAGTCAGAGGGATGTGCAAAATACGAGTAGCACCTGGGTTGGCGGACTCAATCATGCCATTAGCATTCAGAACGATGACGCCAGCGGTCAGATTGTCCAGAATGGTTTGCAAATTAGCATGTGCAGAGCTGACCTGTTCCATGCTTTGCTGAACTGCCTGACGTGCATCGGACAGTTGTTGGGTCATGCCTGCAAAAGAACGGGTTAAACCGTCAAGTTCATCTTTGCCCTGTAGCGTAGCTTTGGGGCTCAGATCACCCGCAGCAACCTCGCGCACACCATCAGCCAACAATAACAAGGGACGTGCAATTTGGTTGCCCAAAACGACGGCAAGTAGCACGCTGCCAAACACGGCCATAAACAAACTCAGAGTCAGGGTGGCAATGTACATGCGACGTAGTCCATCGCGAGCCAATGCACGTTCCTGATATTCACGGTTGGCTTGGGTAACGGCTAATGCATTGCTGACCAAAGTGCTCGGTAAGCTTTTTGTTGCAAGAACGTAGCGTGGCTCAGAAAGTGAACTCAAGTTATCGCTGCTCACAAGTGCCAGGGCTTTGACACGGGCGCTGCCGGTGCTGGCCGTAGCGCTATCGTCAATTCCTTCAATCCAGGTGATGACTCGCTGCGCTCGCGCGGTGCGGAATTGTTGCTGCCCGGGGAGCTCTGGGTTAAGTTGGTAGCGAGATTGCCCGGCAGCTGCAATCAAACGCCCATTGATACCCCAAAGGATCAAATCGTCGGCTCCCATGGCTTCACGTGAGCGTTCTAGCGGTAAAGCTGCACTGCTGTCGGGCACATCCGAGAGTTGTGCTGCACTGGCACGCGCTTTGCTCGCTAAATCTGCTGATAACGCTTCTAATGTGGATCGACCCAGGTTTAAGCCAGCCTCAAGGGCGCCCTCAACTTTGACATCGAACCAGCTTTCGATCGAGCGTGAAACAAACTGGTAAGAGACGACATAAATTAGCATTCCGGGGGCAAAACCTGCCAGAGCAAAGACCGCGGCAAGTTTCACAAGCAGACGGCTGCCGAATTTATTTTGATAAACCCGTTTGAGGAGTCGCCAGGCGATCCAACCAATAACGGCAAGAAGCAGCAACGCGACAACGACATTGACGACAAACAGAGACTTGTAATATTGTTCATACAAATTACGGTTGGTGGTAGCTTGCGTTAGCAAAAACAGCAAGCCGAGCCCGACAACCACCATGGCCGCCAACCCCAAAACCAGCGTTAAGCGCAGTGCACGTGAACGGCCTGCCTGAGTGGGTGCATTGAGGGATGTCAGTTTCATGGCGCGCTAGCTGCGCCCAGCGTTTGTGTGCTGCTGAATGAGATCGACCAGTCAGATTGGCCAAGGGTGCCGATTTGCAGCGGTCGCGGCAGTTGCGTCAGATCGAGATAGAAACGAAATCCTACACTATGGCGTGAATCAGCTTCAATGTCAGTGACTTCTGCAACTTTCCAATGCGAAATTCGTCGCACCGAGCTGAGTGCATCTGGCAGAGAATCAAACGTCTGATTCAAAGCTAGGCCTAAGGACGTAGCACTGATCTCGCCAGCGTCCATATTCACACGCCAACGTCTGGTCAAGGGCTGATATGCCAGGCGAATACGTCGTTTGGCGGAGGTGACTTTTTTGTTGCTCCAATACCAACGTTCACGCAAAAGATCAGCTTCTGCCACAAAAATGATCGGAATGCCCTTGTTGAGTGCATCTTCAACAACGTTCGGTAGGTCGAATCTGAGCTGAGCCGTTAGCCAAAGACCATCATCCTGACGCTCAATGCGCAGCATCGAGACCTCAGGCGTTGCGATTTGGGACTGCGCTGTATTTGAACTCAACGCGAGCAAACTCGCACAGAGCAGCCATGCCACACTTTTAGTGAGCTGATTTTTCAAGAAGTGCGTAATAAAAACCATCGTGGTCATGCGCCAGATTGTCCACTATGCCCTGTGTTGTTGCGCACTGACCTGGCAGCAAATGCCCGGGCGAGGGCAACAATGCCGCATTGGTGTTGTGCGCGAGAAACGCTTCTATCTGCGCAATGCCTTCTGCTCGAAAAACTGAACAGGTGCAATACAACAGACGACCTCCTGGCTTGAGCAAGGGCCATAACGAGTGCAAGAGTCGGGCTTGGTTTTGCGCCAATTGCGCCACATCGCTAGCGCGACGCAGCCATCGAATGTCGGGGTGTCGACGCACCACGCCAGAGCCGGTGCAAGGTGCGTCAAGCAAGATGGCATCAAATGGCTCACCATTGAACCAAGTGGCTGTGTCGCAAGCATCAGCAGCCAAAACGTGGGCATGCACGCCAAGGCGCTGCAAATTCTCGTGAATGCGCTGGCAGCGCTTAGAGTCAATGTCAAGCGCGGTGACCTCAAGTTCAGCAAGCTCAAGTAAATGGGCAGTTTTGCCACCAGGTGCGGCACAGGCATCCAACACGCGCCGCGGCATAAATCCATTGGATAAAAGCAGTCCGGCGGCCAGTTGGGCCGCAGCGTCTTGCACCGATACCCAGCCATCGGCAAAGCCTGGCAGTTGTTGCACAGGTTGAGCCACTGTTAATTCGATACCCCAGGGGTTGATGCGCTTTGCATTTATGCCGGTTTGGTGCAACAAAGTAAGATAAGCATCGGTGGCAATGCGCCGAGTGTTGACACGCAACGCCATTGGCGCCTGTTTTTCGTTGACCTGCAAAATACACTCCCAATGCTGGGGCCAATCGGTTTGGAGTTGAGCAATCCACCAAGCGGGGTGATTCCAGTGAGCGACAGGGTCAGCATTTGTTTGAGAACTTAATGAATCTCTTTCTCGTAAAAATCGTCGCAAACAGGCATTGATAAAGCTGGCATGGGGTCGCATCGACGGTGTTTTTTTTGCACACTCGACGGCTTGGTTGACCAAGGTAAACGCATCATAAGGCGCAGCTTCACGCTGCCAAAGCAAAGCCAGAGCGGTACAGAGCAAAGCCTCAACTCCAGCTGGAGGTGTTCGGGTTGCAAGTAATTTGCGCAATGCCTGGGCACGCCCGAAATAGCGCAATGCGTAGAACGACAAAGACTGCACGCCTGGTCGCAGCTCGGCTTGAACAGTTTCAATTGCCGCTGTGGCAGATCGCCCCGCCAAAATAGCTTGCAGCACGGAACTCACTGCCTGCAATTGACGCCACAGGGCAATAGGCTGATGTTTTGAATTCATTTATTTACATAAAAAAACGCCTCAAACCCGCATTCAACAGGCGTGAGGCGCTATCTATTTTGAATCAAAATCAGTTCGACTCAACACCTTCAATTTGATTTTCTTCGTTTGCTAATGCCAGTTCAGCTGCTTCGGCCTCTGCAATGGCGCGACGCTCGGTTTCGTCCATGCTTTCACGAGCTTTGCGAGCTTCGTGATAAGCCATCCCCGTGCCTGCTGGAATCAGCCGTCCAACGATCACGTTTTCTTTGAGACCACGCAAACTGTCACGCTTGCCCATGATGGCAGCTTCGGTCAAAACACGCGTTGTTTCTTGGAAGGACGCTGCACTGATGAAGCTATCGGTGGACAGCGATGCCTTGGTAATGCCCAGAAGCAAGTTGGTGAAAGTGGCTGGAATTTTGTCCTGGGCACGAAGTGCGTCGTTGGTGTTGAGCATTTCTGAGCGTTCGACCTGCTCACCATTGATGTAGGTAGAGTCTCCGGCGTTTTCAACCACGACGCGACGCAACATTTGACGAACGATCACTTCAATGTGTTTGTCGTTGATCTTCACACCTTGTAAACGGTAAACGTCCTGCACTTCATCAACAATGTAACGAGCCAACTCTTCGGCACCCAGCAGACGCAAGATATCTTGCGGGTCAGCTGGACCGTCAACGACAGACTCACCCTTGTTAACGATCTGACCTTCGTGCACCAAAATGTTTTTCTCTTTGGGCACCAGTTCTTCCCAAACTTTGCCATCAGGGTCGGTGATTTGCAGGCGAATTTTACCTTTGGTTTCTTTGCCAAAAGATATCGTGCCGGTCATTTCAGCCAAAACACCTGTGTCTTTGGGCGATCGTGCTTCGAACAACTCGGCTACACGTGGCAGACCACCGGTAATATCACGAGTTTTCTGGCCTTCAACTGGAATACGTGCAAGTACTTCACCTGGGCCAACATCCTGACCGTCGCGAACTTGCACCAATGAACCGACTGGGAACCCAATCGTCACCGAGTGGTCGGTGCCAGGAATCTTCACTTCGTTGCCAGTTGTATCAATCAGTTTGACCTGAGGACGGACTACTTTTGCCGAGCCACGACGTTTCGGGTCAATCACAACCAGGGTTGACAAACCGGTCACATCGTCAACCTGTTTGGCAACGGTCAAGCCTTCCTCAACGTTTTCAAAGCGTGCCTGCCCAGCGTATTCGGTAATGATGGGGCGTGTCAACGGATCCCAGTTCGCCAAAATGGTGCCTGCTTTGATGCTTTGGTCGACTTTGATCGTCAGAATTGCGCCATAGGGCACTTTATGACGCTCACGCTCACGGCCATGCTCGTCGTGGATGACGATCTCACCTGAGCGCGAAATCACAACCAGTTCCTTTTTGCTATTGGTTACATAGCGCATGGTGGCATTAAAGCCTATGTTTCCGTTGGATTTGGCTTCAACACTGGAGGCGATTGCCGCACGCGAGGCTGCACCACCGATGTGGAAGGTTCGCATCGTTAGCTGCGTACCAGGTTCACCAATCGACTGGGCTGCAATAACGCCAACCGCTTCACCACCGTTGACCAGGCCACCACGACCCAGATCGCGGCCATAGCACCTAGCACAAATGCCAAAGCGGGTTTCGCAGGTGAGGGCGGTGCGAACCTTGATTTCATCAACACCGCTGATTTCAAGCTCGTCAATCAGGTCTTCGTCGAGCATAGAGCCAGCTGGAGCGAGCAAC
>CAIYYA010000276.1 GCA_903930255.1 uncultured beta proteobacterium | reverse complement strand
GTCAAAAATGTAGGTAAAGATATCCCCGGCTGTGAGACCAAGTAGTTTTATCCTATTTTCCTCAGTTACCCCGAAGATGCTGCCCTCGGGATAGGGGTGTGAGGAACAAAAGCGAGGATTTTTTCGGTGATGTAGCGCGCTAAGGTGTGCCAGCGCTGCTGACCTTTCAACTGCGGCGCAATACCTCGAACATGCTCAACACCCGCACGGATATTGCCGATCATGGCTTTGATTTGGGTGGCCGCTTCGTGGGTGAGGGCGAGCACGATCTTGTTGACACGGCTATGGCTGGTAAGGTACCCCACTGCGCTGAGCAACTGGGGACGACTGGTTTTGGCCTCCAGCCTAGACTTCGGGTTGGCCAGACGCACATACCAGCTCCACCAGTTGTAAATCAAGGCTACCGCCCTGGCGCTCAACGCACAGCGCTCAATGTCCTGGGTGCTGTAGCCACCCCAGCCCCATTGGTTCTTGATTTCATCAAAGCCGTTCTCACAGTCCGCCCGGTCACGGTAGAGTTGTCCAATTTGCATCAACTCATGCTTGGCATTGGTCGCCAGTACCGCATACTCCCAGCTCTTGAGCGGTTCGTTTTCATCAATGAAGTGCAAGTCGATTTGTGCTTTGCCGGTCTTGCTTTTCTTCTCCAGCACCAGATCCACTTTGCGTTCGCGGCGCATGATGATGACGCGGCGTTTGCGGCTCCAGCCGCTTAGTCGCAATTCGTCCTCGCAGCCGCTCCAGCCTTGGCCCATATCACTCCAGTGCTGGCGCTGCCACTGGCGTTTGATGAGCTGCTTGACACCTGCGCTTTGGCGTAGCTTGAACAGGTAGGCTTGTTCAAGTTCTTCGAGCTGGGACATCTCGCCTTCAACGCCATAAGCGCAGTCGCCACGTACCAGTTGGGGCCGCTCATCTGCAGGCAAACTCTCGATCAGTGCCTTCAGGCCAGGGCGCCCATAGGACGGAGTGTGTCGGTTGCCCGCTTGCAAGTGCGCATCCAGGACCAGCCGCAGGTTGCCTATCCAGTAGGTGTGAATGACGTGGCTGGGCCGTCCGGGTTTGTGTGGGTTGTAGCTCACCACAGCACCGTCTTGATGTCCGTAGAGCACTTTGACGGTGGTGTCGCAGTCCAGTATCCAGCCGGTCTTGGTGGCCTGTGCGATGCTGTGGCGCAATTGCGCCTGCATCCATTGCTCGGCCTTGAGGGCCTGGGCTTGTTGGGCTGCTCGCTGCTCGGCGTTGTGGCGGGCTTTGGGTGCGGGTGCAATGGCCTTCAGAGCTCGCCTGAGACTGTCGTCGCCAATGATTTTGGTCATGCCCAGGACTTCAGGCGATACGCCGTCACCACGCAACGTGCCAATGTGGGCGTAGCGCTCTTGGCCGTCGAGAATGCCCAGCAGCCAGGTACCCAAAACATCTCTCACTTCGGGTGCGTTGGGGCTGGTGTAGCGCAGTGGGCAGCTCTGCAACCAGTGTTCAAACAAACCACTGACCTCCAAAAATTCAGCAAAGAATGCCAGTTGCCCCATCGCTGTCGCTTTGCCTTGCGCATCCCAATGCACTTCATATGAACCACCAAGGGTCTTGACTCGCAAGGACTCATCGATCACTTTTTCATATCCATCAATGACCTCTTTGCAGGCTTGACTGGTCAAACTTTGCGCAAAATTCTCTTCACCCATTTGGTGTCACCTCAAATTATCAAAAAACCTTTACGAAATATACACTTACGTGATTTTGCATGGAGCCAACTGAGGAAAATAGGTTGAATGCTGCCAGCCACACCTCGGCTCGTGTGGCTGCGCCGATGTAGAGCCGCGTGGTCTTTTGCAGCGCCGCCATGAACAGCGGGGCCGCTGGCTCGCCCATCAAGATGCACATCAGTGCCGACGAATCGACGATGGCCTCATCCAGCGTGAACCGCTGAGGGGTTTGGGCAGCGGTCACCGGGGCAGGCCAGAGGCCTCATATAGCAGCTCGTTCATGGGCTGCGCGTCCAGCACCGGCAAAGCGTGCATGGCTTGCAAAATGCCCGCGATGGCCTGGT
>CAIYYA010000275.1 GCA_903930255.1 uncultured beta proteobacterium | reverse complement strand
CGGCTTTGGAGAGCAGGCGCTGAAAATCGTGCCCATAAAAAATGTTGTCGCCCAGCACCAGGGCCGAAGGGTGGTTGCCTATGAAATCCGCACCAATGGTGAAGGCCTGCGCCAGCCCGTCGGGGCTGGGCTGCACCGCGTATTGAATGTTGATGCCCCACTGGCTGCCATCGCCCAGCAACTGCGCAAAACGCGGCGTGTCTTGCGGCGTGCTGATGAGCAATATGCTACGAATGCACGCCAGCATCAGCGTGCTGAGCGGGTAATAAACCATGGGTTTGTCGTACACCGGCAGCAATTGCTTGCTGATGGCCAAAGTGGCCGGGTGCAGGCGGGTGCCGGAGCCTCCGGCGAGGATGATGCCTTTGCGTTGTGTCATTTTTTTGTCTCCCTAACCCTCGATGAAATACCACTAACTGCTGTACCCCCTTGGATTCCCAGCCTGCCAGCGCCAAGTGTCCTCACACATCGCGTCCACACCCAACTCCGCCTGCCAACCCATCATTTCTTTTGCAAGCGCCGGGTCTGCGTAACAACTCGCAATATCACCAGGGCGGCGAGCTACCACTTGGTAGGGCACCGGCTTGCCGCTGGCCCGCTCAAAGGCGGCCACCAACTCCAGCACCGAGATTCCTTTGCCGGTGCCCAAATTGACGGTCAAGAAAGCCCCATGGGGTTCAGCGGCCAAACGTTGCAGGGCGGCCAAATGGCCACGGGCCAAGTCCATCACGTGGATGTAGTCGCGCACACCCGTGCCATCGGGCGTGGGGTAGTCATTGCCAAACACAGACAACTGGCTGCGCACTCCACAAGCCACCTGGCTGATGAAGGGCATCAGGTTGTTGGGAATGCCGTGCGGGTCTTCGCCAATCTGGCCGCTGGGGTGGGCACCTACGGGGTTGAAGTAGCGCAAACCCGCTACCCGCCAACTGGGGTCTGCGGCGCACAGGTCCGCCAGCATGTGCTCGATCATCAGTTTGCTCTGGCCATAAGGGTTGGTGGCGCTGCAGGGGGCGTCTTCGGTGATGGGTAAAGTCTGCGGGTCGCCATACACCGTGGCTGAAGACGAAAACACCAGTGTCTTGACACCTGCCGCCTGCATGGCCTGCAACAAACACAACGTGCCGCCCACGTTGTTGTCGAAATACCGCAGGGGCTGGGCCACCGACTCGCCCACAGCTTTTAAGCCCGCAAAGTGCACCACCGCATCAAAACGATTGGCCCCGAACAAAGCTGCAAGTGCGGCAGCATCGCGAATATCGCCCTTCACAAAGTTGATGGGCTGACCGGCCAACGCCGCCACACGGTCCAGCGACGCAGGTGAACTGTTCACCAGATTGTCAAACACCGTAACCGCATCACCGCGCTGAAGCAACTGCAGGCAGGTGTGCGAGCCAATGTACCCAGCGCCACCCGTTACAAGAATATGCATGCCTGAAAACCTTGCTTTCTGTCAATTGTCAAAGTTCATGCTTTTCATTGTGGCGCGGAAAGCTTCACCCACCTCCGGGTGCTTCAAACCATAGGCCACTGTAGCCTCCAGATACCCCAACTTCGAGCCGCAGTCATATCGGGTGCCCTTGTAGCGGTAAGCCAGCACCTGTTCTTCGGCCAGCAGCGCGGCGATGCCATCGGTGAGCTGAATCTCGCCACCAGAGCCTTTACCAAGCTTTTCCAAATGGTGAAAGATGCGCGGCGTCAACACATAGCGCCCCACCACGGCCAGGGTGGACGGCGCGTCTTCAGGTTGGGGCTTCTCCACAATGCCTTTAATCTGCTCCAGCGCTTCGGTCATGGGCTTGCTGTCCACAATGCCGTAGCTGCGTGTCTCGGCCAACGGTACCTGTTGTACGCCAATGACAGACGTGCGGTAGTAGTCATACACCCCAACCATCTGCTGCATCACGGGTGGGGTGCCGTCGATCAAATCGTCCGCCAGCAGCACCGCAAACGGCTCATTTCCTACAGCAGGGCGGGCGCACAGCACCGCATGGCCCAAACCCAACGGTTCGGACTGGCGGATGTAAATGCAGTTGATGTCGCGCGGTAGCAGGTTGCGCACATACTCCAGCAACGCCGCTTTGCCACGGCGCTCCAACTCTGCCTCTAACTCATAAGCTTTGTCGAAATGGTCTTCAATCGACCGTTTGGACCGGCCTGTGACAAAAATCATGTCGGTAATGCCAGCCGCCACGGCCTCTTCCACCGCGTATTGAATCAGCGGCTTGTCCACAATCGGCATCATCTCTTTGGGGCTGGCCTTGGTGGCGGGCAGAAACCGGGTGCCCTGACCGGCAACGGGAAACACAGCTTTCGTTATTTTTTTCATCCCAATCGTTCTTTCAAAATCAATTTCAATTCTGGCAATTCGCCTGCACGCAACCATTGCTGTGCCACGGCGAGTGTTTCATCCACCTGTGCGCGCACATCCAGACTGCCAGCAACTTCTGGATCAGCCAGCAACTCATTGGCATACGTCAGCAGCCACTCCTTCGGTGCCCCCCCAAAATGCCGCGCCAGCACCTGCATGCCTTCCAGCGCCACTGTGCGGCGCATTCGCACCGTGATGCAGCCCGCATGAAGCCGAGAGTGGGCCTGCACAGCGTCCACAAACCCAATACGCCCAGGGAATGCCGCGAATGCTCGCAGCCAGTAGTCAAAGTCGAATGCCGCTTTCAATTGCTCATCCAGAGGTCCGAGCAACTGCCACAGGGTACGCCGGGCAAACACGGTTGGCTGGCAAATGAAGCAGCCTTCTGCAAACTGGGAGATAGGCGTCGATGGCTGCAAAGTAGGG
>CAIYYA010000274.1 GCA_903930255.1 uncultured beta proteobacterium | reverse complement strand
TGTGAAACGCGTCTTTATCATGGACGACGCCGAAGCGCTGCTGCCCACCTACCTGCGCTTTGTCAAAGGTGTGGTTGATTCGTCTGACCTGCCGCTCAACGTGAGTCGTGAGTTGCTGCAAGAAAGCCGCGACGTTAAAGCTATTCGCGAAGGTTGCACCAAGCGCGTGTTGGGCATGCTGGAAGACCTGGCCAAAAATGACAAGTTGCCAGAAACCACGGCTTCAACCGATGGCGTTACCGATGTGATCAGCGAAGAAGACAAGGCGCAAGCCTCCGCCAACGCAGGCAAATACACCAAGTTTTACAACGAATTTGGTGCCGTTCTCAAAGAAGGCCTGGGCGAAGACTATGCCAACAAAGAACGCCTGGCCAAGCTCTTGCGCTTTGCCTCCAGCACCACGGACACCGTCAGCGTCAGCTTTGCCGACTACAAAGCGCGCATGAAGGATGGCCAAGAGGCCATTTACTACATCACTGCCGACAACGCTGCTGCCGCCAAAAACAGCCCACAACTCGAAGTCTTCAAGAAAAAAGGCATCGAAGTGCTGCTGATGACCGACCGCGTGGACGAGTGGGCGCTGAACTACCTGCAAGACTTTGATTCAACGCCCCTGCAAAGCGTGGCCAAAGGCGCCGTAGACCTGGGCAAGTTGCAAGACGAAACCGAGAAAAAAGCCGCCGAAGATGCTGCCGAAGCTTTCAAACCGCTGTTGGCCAAGCTCAAAGAAGCGCTCAAAGACAAGGCCGAAGATGTGCGCGTAACCTCACGACTGGTTGACAGCCCCGCCTGTTTGGTGGTGCAAGACCACGGCATGAGCACGCAGCTAGCTCGCATGCTCAAGCAAGCTGGCCAAACCGCCCCAGATGTCAAGCCCGTGCTTGAAGTCAATGCCGAACACGCATTGGTGAAAAAGCTCGAAGGCTCGGTGCACTTCAACGACTTGGCACATATCTTGTTTGACCAGGCGTTGTTGGCCGAAGGCGGCTTGCCGGCTGACCCAGCAGCTTATGTCAAGCGGGTCAATGCTCTGCTGGTTTGAATTCACATATCTTATAGACCGGGAACTCTTCGAGGGTTCCGGTCAGATGCTGTTGCGTTAGTGGCAACTTTGTAAATATGACGAAAAATTAGGCGGATAGAATCGCCTCTCTAAAAATTACAAAATCCAATTAACGGCTCTATCCGAGGGGACTCACCATCGAACCTTTTCAACAAGCACGCTGGCAATCTCAATGCTATTGAGCGGCTATCTCATTGTGTTTGCGGTTTGTCTGGTGGCAGGTGTTGTGATCGTGCGAACGCATAACTTGCACGGCCACTTGAGTGGCGACAGCGTTTTGGGTGTGCAGAAAATGCATACTCACAACACTTCGCGCATAGGCGGCATCGCCATAGCAATGGGACTATTGGCTGTTTGGCTGTTGGTTGAGCATGATGTGAAAGCGGTGCTGACACCGATGCTGATTGCTGGTATTCCTGCCTTTGTTTTTGGCTTGGCGGAAGACCTTACCAAAGAAGTGAGTGTGTTGAAGCGTCTGTTGGCAACCATGACCAGTGGCTTGCTGGCCTGTTACCTGACAGGCATTGCCATGCAAGACACCGGGTTGCCTCCGCTTGACTGGTTGCTGCAATGGATGCCCTTAGCCATGTTGTTTACCGCCTTCGCGGTGGGCGGTGTGGCAAATGCCATCAATATCATTGACGGTTTTAATGGGCTGGCTGCCGGCAGTCTGGCCATCATGCTGGGTGCCCTGGGGCTGATGGCTTTGCGCCTGGGTGATGTGCCGGTTGCCACAGTGAGTTTCGCTGTAGCTTGCTGTGCGCTTGGCTTTGGCGCGGTGAATTGGCCGCTGGGCAAGCTGTTTTTGGGTGATGGTGGCGCCTATTTGATGGGATTTTTGCTCGCCTGGCTGGCCATTTTGCTGCCCATGCGCCATAAAGAAGTGAATGCCTTCGCCACCTTGCTGGTGTGTGCTTACCCCGTGCTCGACGTGGCATTTTCTGTACGCAGACGCATCAAGCGCGAAGGTCATCACCTAAGCCAGCCCGATCGGGCGCATTTGCATCACTTTATTTATCGGCGTGTCGTGCGACAGTTGTTCCCGCATCTTGCGCCCAGGCTGCAGAACGGCTTGACCAGCCCTTTTTGCTGGCTCTTGGTTGCCCTGCCTGCCGGGTTAGCTGTGGTGTTTATGCAAAACACCGGGGCATTGGCAGCCTGCTTTGTGCTAAGCACCTGTCTCTATGCCGCCATTTATACGCGCCTGACGCAGTTTCGGTGGTCGTTTTGGCGTTGACATGTGACAAAATCACATGTGTCCCCCTTTTTGACGACCCAATTGAATTTTTAAATTAAAGGAGCTATTGATGAAGCGTTCTATACACAAGGGTTTTACCCTGATCGAGTTGATGATCGTTGTGGCAATTATTGGCATTTTGGCGGCCGTGGCTTTGCCCGCGTACCAAGACTACACGGTGCGCGCTAAGGTGTCTGAAGTGATGTTGGCTGCTTCTTCGGGCAAAGTTGCAGTGTCCGAATCTGCTGCGTCATTGGGTGCCATGCCCAACACAGCCAGTCTGACGCTTAGCTCCATGTCATCCAAGTATGTTGCTTCGACCTCCTACGCAACGGGCGTTGTTACGGCTACTGCTCAAGGCGACACGGCTATCACTGGCTCAACCATCACGATGACCGGCACTTACGCCACAAACGGCCAAGTCACTTGGGTGTGCGGCGGTACCATTGCTGCCAAATATCGCCCCGCATCCTGCAAGTAAGCTTGCCGTGTTGTGCCGTTAGCGGTTGCTGCCATGCAAGACACAAGTCCACCCCGGTCTAGCTTTTATCCGAGATTGTCCATTAGCCGAATCTGAACGCGCAAGGCAGTCAGTGTTTCAATGATTTCTAATGGATACCATTAGAAATTCCTAATGAAATCAATGGCTGATCTCTGGAGAGGCACTGGTATGGCGA
>CAIYYA010000273.1 GCA_903930255.1 uncultured beta proteobacterium | reverse complement strand
GCGAGTTCCCGGATGTGAAGGGTTTTTCGGTCCGCAACCTCAAATACATCCGGCAGTGGCACGAATTTTGGCTATCAACTGCAATTGGGCAACAGCCTGTTGCCCAATTGGCGCAACAGCCTGTTTCGCAAATTCTGTCCATCCCCTGGGGTCACAACCTGGCCATTCTGGCCAAGTGCAAGCAGCACGACGAGGCGCTGTATTACGCCCAAGCCATCACCAACTTTGAGCAGGCGCTGCCCGCCGCACAGTCAGACCTGGCCACCCAAATCCTCAAAGACCCGTACAAGTTTGACTTTTTGTCGCTCAGCAAAGAGCACACCGAGCGCGAGCTGGAAACGGATCTGATCGCCCACATCACTCAGTTTTTGCTGGACCTGGGCGCTGGCCTGCTGGATGATGAATTCCTGGCGCAAGTGCGCAATCTGCCTGAAAAGAATCTGGCGGTGGAACTGCTGGAACGGCTGCTGGAGGGTGAAATCAAGAGCCGATTTGCCAGCAATGTGGTGCAAGACAAAAAGTTTTCGGAGATGCTGACCAACGTCATCACCTGGTATCAGAACCGCTCCATTGAAACCGCGCAGGTCATGGAAGAACTGGTGGCCATGGCCAAGAAGTTTCGCGAAGCCTCATCACGCGGCGAAACACTCGGTCTGACCGAAGATGAAGTGCGCTTTTACGATGCCTTGGCAAACAATGAATCAGCGGTACGAGAACTGACCGACGAGACCTTGAAGAAGATCGCCTACGAGTTGACCGAAAACCTGCGGCAAAACCTGAGCGTCGATTGGTCTGAACGGACCAGCGTGCGCGCCAAACTGCGCCTGATGGTCAAGCGCGTACTGCGCAAGTACAAATATCCGCCTGATCTGCAGGACGCGGCTGTTGAGCTGGTTTTGCAGCAGGCGCAGGCCTTGGGGGAAAGTTGGGGCGAATAATGAGCTGGGCAACGGTGGTTTCAAAGACAGGACTTACGCAAAACCATCCCAACTTCGTTGTTCCGACTGGTCGTACGTCTGTACAGCCTTCGTCGGAACGCCTAGTGGGGACAATTTAGAGTAAGTTCTAAAAGACATTGTTATGTCTTTGTTCTTATTGGGTGGCGTAAAAATTGGTTTGGCAGATGAAAACCGTGGATTGAGCAAAGGCTGGAGGGGTTAGGGTAAATGCTGATAGTCAGAGGTTGAAAATTAATTAACAATTAATTAATTCGTGCAACACGGTGTCTGCTCGAATCAACCCACGCCTTGCAGCCCTCAGCGGCTGCAAGGCAGACTTATCTGGAGATTACATGGTAAAACTTTCAAAATTGGCCACGGCCGTGGCATTGGCAGTGGCTGGTAACGCCGCAATGGCTGGCGAAGTCGAGGTGCTGCATTACTGGACTTCGGGTGGCGAGGCCAAATCGGTGGCCGAACTGAAGAAGATCATGCAAGCCAAAGGCCATGTCTGGAAAGACTTTGCCGTAGCCGGTGGTGGTGGTGACAACGCCGCGACCGTGCTCAAGAGCCGAGTGGTCTCTGGCAACCCACCCGCAGCCGCCCAAATCAAAGGCCCAGCTATTCAAGAGTGGGCGAGTGAAGGTGTTTTGGCCAATCTGGACACTACCGCCAAAGCTGAAAAATGGGATGATCTGCTGCCCAAGGTGGTTGCCGATGTGATGAAGTACAAAGGCAACTACGTGGCCGCACCGGTGAACGTGCACCGTGTCAACTGGATGTGGGCCAACAGCGCCGTGCTGAAAAAAGCCGGTGTGGCGGGCGCACCTAAAACCTGGGACGAATTTTTTGCCGCTGCTGAAAAAGTCAAAAAAGCCGGTTTGATTGCCGTGGCGCACGGCGGTCAAAACTGGCAAGACTTCACCACTTTTGAGTCGGTGGTGTTGGGCGTGGGTGGACCGAAGTTTTACAACGATGCTTTTGTCAAATTGGATCAAAAAGCGTTGACCAGCGCCACCATGACCAAAGCGTTGGAAACCTTCCGCAAGGTCAAGGGCTACACCGATGCAGCGGCCCCTGGGCGCGACTGGAATCTGGCTACCGCCATGTTGATCCAAGAGAAAGCGGCTTTCCAGTTCATGGGTGACTGGGCCAAGGGCGAGTTCACCGCCGCTGGCAAGGTGCCGGGTAAAGACTACATTTGCGCCGCCGCTCCTGGCACGGCCAACGCCTTCACTTTTAATGTGGATTCATTTGCCATGTTCAAGCTCAAAGATGCTGGAGCCCAAAAGGCGCAGGGTGATCTGGCGGCTGCCATCATGGGCACAGAATTCCAGGAAGTATTTAACCTGAACAAGGGCTCGATCCCGGTCCGTTTGAACATGAACATGGCCAAATTTGACGACTGCGCCAAGCTGTCGACGAAAGACTTTGTTGAAACCGCCAAAACCGGTGGTTTGGTGCCCTCCGTGGCGCACGGCATGGCCATCAAACCAGCGGCTGAAGGTGCCATCAAAGACGCCGTGAGCCAGTTCTGGAACGACGACAAGATTTCGGTGGCGGATGGGGTGAAAAATATTGCCAAGGCTGCGGCTACCAAATAAGTCGGGTTCATTGGTGAGGTTTGTAACGAGTACCCGCAGCAGGGCTGGGGTACCTGCCGCCGCTCATGTCCCCCGCCTTCGGCTCCTCCTCAGACTGAGCTATGGCAGGCACCCCAACCCTTCTGCTGGAGGTCTGAGTTTGCACGCCGTCAAGCCCAAACCGTACCGAGACCTGACGGGGTGGGTGTTTCGCGTAGTGAGGTCAAGGAGGAGCCCGAAAGCTTCAGGCTTTCGGGCGGGGAACACGAACGAAGCGAAATACCCGGCTCGTCAGGTCTTTGAGCAGTGCTTTCGTTCTACCAAAGGTTCCCCTGGTTTTAAACCAAAGTTAAAGTGCCCATGAAATCCATTGAAAACCTGCTACCCAAACTGGTAATCGCACCCGCCTTTGTGCTGGGCTTTGCTTTCATTTACGGCTTCATGATCTGGAACGGCGTGTTGTCCACCACCAACTCGCGCATGTTGCCCAACTACGACGAGTTTGTTGGCTTAGAGCAATACGCCAAATTGTGGGAGATGGACCGCTGGTATGTGGCATTGAAAAATTTGGGTCTTTTCAGCGTGTTGTACGTTGGTGGATCGATGCTGCTGGGTATGGTACTGGCGATTTTTCTGGACCAGAAAATCCGTTTCGAAGGGGTCATTCGTACCATTTATTTGTACCCCATGGCCTTGTCGTTCATTGTGACGGGAACCGCCTGGAAATGGATTTTGAACCCCAGCTTGGGTTTGGAGAAACTGATGCACGACCTGGGTTGGGCAAGCTTTGGTTTTGACTGGCTGGTGCAAAGTGACACCGCCATTTACTGCGTGGTGATTGCCGGCATCTGGCAGTCGGCCGGGTTTGCCATGGCGTTGTTTTTGGCTGGCTTGCGCGGCATCGATGACAGCATCATCAAGGCGGCGCAAATTGACGGGGCAACGCTACCGCGCATTTACTGGCGCATCATTTTGCCGATTTTGCGTCCGGTGGTGTTCTCCACCATTCTGGTGTTGTCGCACTTGTCGATCAAAGCATTCGATTTGGTGATGGCGCTCACCGCTGGTGGGCCGGGTTTCTCGTCCGACGTGCCGGCCACCTTCATGTTCACCATGAGCTTCACCCGGGGTCAGATTGGCCTGGGTGCGGCCAGCGCCACCATGATGCTGGCCATGGTGGCAGCCATTGTGGTGCCGTATTTGTACAGCGAACTGCGCTCCAAACCTCATGAACACTAAAAACCTCTCCCGTCTGGCGGTGTATGCCGTTTTGTTGCTTGCGGCATTCTTCTTTTTGGCGCCTCTGTATGTGATGCTGGCCACCAGTTTCAAAGAAGCCGAGCAAATTCGCTCTGGCAATCTGTTGAGCTTGCCGCACGGCTTGAACTTTGAGTCGTGGACGCTGGCCTGGTCGAGCGCTTGTACCGGCGTGGATTGCCGGGGCTTGAAGCCTTACTTCTGGAACTCTGTTGTCATGGCAGTGCCGGCGGTGTTGATTTCTACTGCCTGGGGTGCGCTCAATGGCTATGTGCTTTCGATGTGGAAATTCAAGGGCTCAGACCTGTTTTTTGGTTTCATTTTGTTTGGTGTCTTTATGCCGTTTCAGGTGGTGTTGCTGCCCATGAGCCAGGTGCTGGGCTATTTAGGTATGAGCAGCTCCATCACTGGGCTGGTGCTGGTGCATTGCTTGGCGGGCATGGCTGGAACCACGCTGTTTTTTCGCAACTATTACACAGCCATTCCACGAGAGCTTATTCAAGCGGCGCGCATGGACGGGGCTGGTTTTTGGCGCATTTTTTACCGCATCGTGATCCCCATGTCCACGCCGATTTTGATGGTCACGCTGATCTGGCAGTTCACCAACATCTGGAACGACTTTTTATTTGGTGTGGCCTTTAGCGGTGCTGACAGCAAACCGATCACCGTGGGGCTGAACAACATGGCCAACACCACCAGCAGCGTGAAAAACTACAACGTCGATATGGCTGCGGCAATCTTTGCCGGGCTGCCAACCATGCTGGTGTATGTGCTGGCAGGTCAATATTTCGTCAAAGGTCTGACTGCCGGTGCGGTCAAAGGATAAAACTCATGGCAGCTTCACTTCATATTGCAGGCATTCGCAAGGTTTTTGGCAAGGGCGACAAAACCGTCGAGATTTTGAAAAAAATCGAGATCGACGTGGCACCAGGCGAGTTTTTAATTCTAGTTGGCCCCTCGGGCTGCGGCAAATCTACCTTGCTCAATATCATTGCCGGGCTCGAAGAGCCGACCGAAGGCGAGTTGC
>CAIYYA010000272.1 GCA_903930255.1 uncultured beta proteobacterium | reverse complement strand
GCCCCGTGGACTGTTTTCGTGAGGGACCCAATTTTTTGACAATTGATCCCGACGAATGTATTGACTGTGCAGTATGTATTCCTGAATGCCCAGTGAATGCCATTTATGCTGAAGAAGATGTTCCTAAAAACCAGCGCCACATGACCCAACTCAATGCAGATTTGGCAAAGCTGCCCACCTGGAAAAGCATCACTAAGCGCAAAGCTGCGTTGCCAGAAGCAGAAGAGTGGAAAGACAAGACTGGCAAGCTGTCAGAACTGATTCGTTGATTCTCTGAGCGGCGCTGCAGCTGTGATTGAAACCGATGCGTTGGTTGTCGGTGCCGGACCTGCAGGGCTTTTCGCTGTATTTCAATTGGGCTTGCATGGCATCTCTTGTCATGTTGTTGATGCGCTAGACGAGCCGGGCGGCCAGTGCATTGAGCTCTATCCCGACAAACCGTTGTACGACATACCCGGTCAGCCCCACAGTACCGGCCGTGAGCTTACGCGAAACCTGCTCAAGCAAATTCAACCATTTGCGCCGCAGTTTCATTTTGCCCAGCTCGTCAGTCACGTGGCTCTGCAAACAGATGGCCGCTGGTTAGTATCCACTTCAGTCAACAACCAATCAAATCAGCAATTTCTGACACACACCATATTCATCGCTGCCGGTGTTGGGGCCTTTATGCCCAAAGAACTTAAAGTGCAAGGCTTAGACTACTTTTTTGGCCGTCAGCTGTTTTATCGTCACACCATGATGCCGGATTGTCACGATAAAAGCGTGGTCGTGGTCGGTGGTGAAGAAGCTGCGCTTGCTGCTGCAATATCTTTAGCTCAAGCAGGTCCGCTTCAGGCCCGAAGCGTCACTTTGCTTTATCGCCGTGATGTTCTGCAAGCCAGCGCAGAGACTTTATCCACATTTGACGAGCTGCGTTCGACTGGGCGCATCCAATTTCAGGCAGGACAAGTCACCGCAGTCTGCACAGAGGCTGATCGATTGAGTGGTGTGAGCGTCCAAACTGCTGAAGATAAAACGCTCACATTACCGCTTGACGCACTACTCGTCTGCCAGGGCATTAGCCCCAAACTTGGTCCGCTGACGCAATGGGGATTGGCGATGGAGCGCAAACAATTAACGGTTGATACGGCAACATTTGAAACCAGCGAGCCCGGCATTTTCGCGATCGGTGACATCGTGACCTATCCAGGCAAAAAGAAACTCATCGTATGCGGGTTTCACGAAGCAACGCTGGCAGCATTTGCCGCCGCTGCGCGCATTCGACCACAAGAGTCATCCATCCTGTTGTACACCAGCAGCAGTGCCTTGCTACAGCAACGGCTGGGTATAAATGCTTCAAAATAAATAGCTACTCACGCATACTGCATATGCTCCGGAGGTTGTTTTTATCACACAAATATCATTAGGCACTGGGAGCAGCTTTGGCAAAGCTAAACTGCCCCGGTGCACGAATCGGGTCAACCCCGACAACGATGCTCTCTTTGGGTACAAACTTGCCTTCGAGCAACAGCTTGGAAAGCGGGTTTTCTATGCGCTGCTGTATCGCCCGCTTGAGCGGACGGGCACCAAAAATCGGGTCAAAGCCGACCTTGGCCAATTCGGCCACGGCAGCAGCACTGACTTCGAGCCCCAGCTCCATATGCGCCAAGCGAGCTTTTAACACCCCCAGTTGAATTTGGGCAATGTCCGCAATGTGACTGGCGTCGAGCGAATGGAACACCACGGTTTCATCAATACGATTCAGAAACTCTGGGCGAAAATGATTCTTTAGCTCGTCGGTTACCGCATCTTTGACATCCTCGTAGGGCTGTCCGATCATGTTTTGAATCATCTGCGAGCCGATATTGCTGGTCATCACAATCACCGTGTTTTTGAAGTCCACGGTGCGCCCTTGCCCATCGGTCAAGCGGCCATCATCAAGCACTTGGAGCAGCACATTAAAAACATCCGGGTGTGCTTTTTCAACCTCGTCAAGCAACAAAACGCTGTAGGGTTTGCGCCGGACGGCTTCTGTCAAATGTCCACCCTCTTCATAGCCAACATACCCAGGAGGCGCGCCAATCAAGCGTGCCACGCTATGCTTTTCCATGAACTCGCTCATATCGATGCGCACCAGATGCTCTTCGCTGTCAAACAAAAATCCAGCCAAAGCCTTGCACAATTCCGTCTTGCCAACGCCTGTTGGACCCAAAAACAAGAATGAACCGGTCGGGCGATTTGGGTCTGAAAGTCCGGCGCGTGAGCGTCGGATTGCATTTGCCACAGCGCCAATGGCTTCATCCTGGCCAACCACACGCTGATGTAATTTGACCTCCATTTGCAATAGTTTGTCACGCTCACCTTGGAGCATCTTGGCGACCGGAATGCCCGTTGCACGGCTCACCACCTCAGCAATTTCTTCAGCACCTACCATCGTGCGTAATAGCTGCGGACGACCTCCATCTTTGGCATTTTTGGCTTTGCCTGTTTCTTTTTCCTGAGCGTCTTTAAGTTGTTTTTCAAGCACTGGCAATTTGCCGTAGCGTAATTCCCCCGCCTTGTTGAAGTCGCCTTTGCGCGTCAGATCCTCAATCTGAAAGCGCAGTTTTTCCACTTCTTCCATGATGGTTTTGGAGCCCTGTGCCTGGGCTTTTTCTGCCTTCCATATCTCTTCCAGATCGGCAATTTCTTTCTCTAGGTTGGCAATTTCTTCATTGATCAACTCCAAGCGCTTTTGCGAAGCATCGTCTTTTTCGCGCTTGACGGCTTCACGCTCAATGAGTAACTGAATTTTGCGGCGATCCTTCTTGTCCATGATTTCCGGCTTGGAATCGAGTTCAATCTTGATTTTGGACGCAGCCTCATCGATCAAATCAATTGCCTTATCTGGCAAAAAACGGTCTGTGATATAGCGGTGACTGAGTTCCGCCGCTGCCACGATGGCAGGGTCGGTAATTTGTACCCCATGATGGGTTTCGTAGCGTGCTTGCAGCCCACGCAATATGGCAATGGTGGCTTCCACCGACGGCTCACCAACCAAAATTTTCTGAAAACGACGCTCCAAGGCCGCGTCTTTTTCAATGTATTTGCGATATTCATCCAACGTGGTAGCCCCCACGCAATGCAACTCACCGCGTGCCAACGCAGGTTTGAGCATATTGCCTGCATCCATCGCGCCTTCGGCTTTTCCAGCCCCCACCATCGTGTGCAATTCATCAATAAAGACGATGGTTTGCCCCTCATCCTTTGCCAGGTCTTTCAGTACATTTTTGAGTCGCTCCTCAAACTCGCCACGAAACTTGGCACCCGCCAATAACGAGGCCATGTCCAGACTCAGCACACGCTTGTTTTTCAGTGATTCAGGCACCTCTCCGGCAACAATGCGTTGTGCCAATCCTTCTACGATTGCCGTTTTTCCAACACCAGGCTCACCAATTAGAACCGGGTTATTTTTGGTGCGTCTTTGCAGCACCTGGATCGCACGTCGAATTTCGTCGTCGCGGCCAATCACCGGATCAAGCTTGCCGGCTCTGGCACGATCTGTTAGGTCAACACAATATTTTTTGAGCGATTCGCGTTGATCTTCGGCATCAGCACTGTCTACATTTTGCCCACCGCGCACGGTCTCAATAGCAGACTCCAAATTTTTCCTGGTTAATCCATTTTCTTTGCAGATGCGGGCAATGTCTTGTTTGCTGTCCGTCAGTGCCAACAAAAACATCTCACCTGCTACAAATTTGTCGCCCTTCTTGATGGATTCTTTTTCTGCGGCTTGCAGCAGGCTCACCATATCGCGCCCGACTTGCACCTGCTCCTGCCCGGTTACCTGCGGCAACCGTTTGACAGCGGCTTCGGCGGCAGCCAGCAACCCGCTCACGTTCACCCCAGCTCGTTGCAACAGCGACTTGGGGCCATCATCCTGCTTGAGCATCGCCACCAGCATGTGCACCGGTTCTATGTAGGCGTGGTCATTGCCAAGAGCCAGCGACTGCGCATCGCCAAGTGCCTCCTGAAACTTGCTTGTGAATTTTTCGACTCGCATGGTATTTCCCCTAATCAATGAAATGCTTTGTGCACCGGACTTGGGGTTAAAGCGTGGCGTTTCAAGACCAGTTGAGTCGACTCAATTTGGAATCAATCGGTAGCACTGGCAAAATCGGAGAATGGCTGTTCAGCATTACGAAAATTTTCCGGTTGCATCCCTGCTTTGTCCTGCGCATTTACGCCCGGCGATCACGGCTATTTATCACTTTGCCCGTTGTGCGGACGATTTGGCTGATGAAGGTGATGCGAGCGCTGAACAGCGACTGGCAGATTTATCGCGTTACCGCACAGACCTGACAGCCATAACCCAAAACAAGTTGCCCAGCGCAGAATGGCTGAGTGTTTTTAGCGCTTTAGAGCCGATTCTGCACAACTATCAGTTGCCGCAGAAACTCTTGGCGGATTTATTGAATGCTTTTGAACAAGATATTCGCTACACCTGCGAACAGCGTCGCTATGCCGATGATGCCGAGCTATTGGACTACTGCACACGATCAGCGAACCCAGTGGGTCGCCTGCTGCTGCATTTGTATGGCATGGGTGACGAACTATCGCTGACGCAAAGTGACCAAATTTGCAGCGCACTGCAACTGATTAATTTCTGGCAAGACGTACAGATCGACGTGGCGCGCGCGCGCTGGTACCCATCTCTACAGACAATGCAGCGCTTTGGGGTTGTTGATTCCGATCTGCAAACCGATAAAGACTCATTAAACGCTTCGTTATTAATAGCTTATTACGCAAACACAGCAAGGGCTATGATGATTAAAGGTGCACCGTTGGCTTGTCGAATTCCGGGTCGGGCTGGCTGGGAATTGCGGCTGGTAGTGCAAGGCGGCTTGCGAATACTGGACAAAATTGAAGCGCTCAAGCACGCCACGTGGCGTCAGCGTCCAAAAATTACGATGATTGATTTACCCTTGCTGCTTTGGCGCGCTTGGCGCATGGGCTAAGAGCTTGCCCGTAAATAGTCAAGTACACCTTCACCTGCGCGGTGACCGCTAGCCAAGCAACCCGTTAACAAGTAGCCTCCGGTTGGCGCTTCCCAATCGAGCATTTCACCTGCACAAAAAACACCGGGCAAAGCCTTCAGCATCAAGCCCGGAGTCATGGCCTCAAACTGCACACCACCGGCCGTGCTGATGGCTTCTTCGATTGGACGTGTTGCACGCAAGTTAACAGGCAAAGCCTTAATGGCTTTGGCTAATAGGGCAGGCGCATGCATATCAGCCTTGCTGAGCAACTCATACAACAGAGCCAGTTTGACGCCATCCAAACGCAGGCGACTTTTCAGGTGATTAGACAAAGAACGTGAACCACGTGGGTGTTGCAGTTCCGTCAATATTCTCTCTGGAGCCATATCCGGCAACAGATCGAGGTAAAAAGTTGCCTCACCGTGAAGCCGGATTTCATCGCGCATCAAGCTTGATGCAGAGTAAATCAGACTTCCCTCCACCCCACTGGATGTAACAACAAATTCACCTTTGCGCTGAAAAATCAGACCTTGTTCGTTACAAAATCGAATGGCAACTGTTTTCAGTGCTTGACCCGCAAAGCGTTCGACAAAAAACTTACTCCACTTGCAATCAAAACCACAATTACTGGGCAGTAAAGGGGTTAGCCCCACTCCACGAGCTTGCAACAAGTCTGTCCAGGCGCCGTTGCTTCCCAAACGCGGCCAGCTTGCTCCACCCAAGGCTAGCACCACAGCATCGGCTTGGAATTGAACTTCACCAACGATCGATTCAAATGTCAATTGCGTGTTATGAGCCCCAGTCTTCCAGCCCACCCAGCGATGGCGCATGAAAAATTGAACACTTTGTCCAAACTTCGGATGGCGCAACCGCTGCAACCATGCGCGCAGCAAAGGCGCAGCCTTCATATCCGTAGGAAAAACCCGACCAGAGGTGCCTACAAAAGTATCGATCCCCAATGACTTGGCCCAAAGACGCACTTGTGGCGAACCAAAGCTATCGAGCATCAGACGCATCTCGTCAGCGCGTGCGCCATACCGATTCGCAAAAACTGTGTCGGGCTCTGCGTGCGTCAAATTTAGCCCACCCTTGCCTGCCAGCAGAAATTTGCGCCCAACGCTGGGCATGGCATCGACAAGTAAAACAGCAACGCCTGCAGCAGATAACACCTCTGCAGCCATCAAGCCCGCAGGCCCAGCACCCAGCACCAATACTTTTTTCATTGTTTCAAACCTCATTGCAGCAAGCCTTTTGCACCTGCTCGGTTAGCAGGGTTTTGCTTTCTGTCACAATTTCACAACTTTAAATCTTCCACCCCAGCCGCAAGGAGAACATCTTGGCCAGCGAACTCATCAAACATGTGACGGATACAACTTTTGAAGCCGACGTTTTGCAGTCGCCAACAGCGGTATTGGTCGATTATTGGGCCGAATGGTGCGGCCCTTGCAAAATGATCGCTCCGATCTTGGACGAAGTTGCTACGACCTACGAAGGCAAGTTGCAAATTGCCAAAATGAATGTTGATGAAAACCGTGAAATCCCTGCCAAGTTTGGCATTCGCGGCATCCCAACATTGATGTTGTTCAAAAATGGGCAACTCGCTGCCACCAAAGTTGGGGCGTTGAGTAAAGCCCAATTAACCGCCTTTGTTGACCAGCATCTGGCTTAATTTAGCATCTGCGTGCACCTAGACTGTAGTTGCACGCAGACATAAAAAATTTGGTTTTTTCCTGTCATAATCTCTCGCAAGTTCACTAGCTCGATCAAAAGCTAGTTCGATTCCCGGTTAACTCATAGCAGCTAAGCATTCGAATAAGCTGTTAGCCAACCTCCCCTTGTTTCCTTATTCCCTCTTAAGGGTAAATCCATGCACTTAAACGAACTCAAGGCACTTCATGTGTCAGAAGTCCTCAAGCAAGCCGAAGATCTTGAGATCGAAAACACCGGGCGCATGCGAAAACAAGAGCTGATGTTTGCCATCATCAAAAAGCGAGCCCGTGCTGGAGAACAAATATTTGCGGATGGTGTGTTGGAGATTTTGCCCGACGGTTTTGGCTTTTTGCGCAGTCCCGACACCAGCTACACCGCCAGTACCGATGACATCTACATTAGCCCGAGCCAGGTGCGCCGCTTTAACCTGCACACCGGTGACATGATTGAAGGCGAAGTGCGCACACCCAAGGATGGTGAGCGTTATTTTGCGTTGAACAAGCTTGAAAAAGTCAACGGTGGTGGACCGGAAGAAAACAAGCATAAGGTGATGTTTGAAAATCTGACGCCTTTATTCCCTAAAGAACAGATGCGACTGGAGCGCGACACGAAAGGTGAAGAAAATATCACTGGACGCATCATTGACATCATTGCACCGATCGGTAAAGGTCAACGTGCCTTGCTGGTAGCACCCCCCAAGAGCGGCAAAACGGTGATGATGCAGCACATTGCCCACGCCATCTCGGCGAACTACCCGAACAGCCACATGATGGTGCTGTTAGTAGACGAACGCCCTGAAGAAGTGACTGAAATGCAACGCACCGTAAAAGGCGAAGTGATTGCATCCACTTTTGATGAGCCGGCAGCTCGCCATGTTC
>CAIYYA010000271.1 GCA_903930255.1 uncultured beta proteobacterium | reverse complement strand
TCTGGTCGGCACCGACAAAATTCAACTCTTTGGTGCCACCAGCACAAACGAAGTGACCGCGGCGCTGAACAACGGCCACGTTAGCCTGACCTGGGGCAGCCAAACCATTGAGCTAATGGGCATCACCACCCTACCCGGCGCTGGTTTGGGCGACTGGTTGCTGCTGGCCTGAACAGGAACATCACCATGAACAACATCTATTCATTCAAGCTGACTATGCAGAGTTTCAAAACCGTTTGGTGTATTGGGTCACTCTTGCTGGCTTTGGGCATGGCGCCAGCCCACGCTGGCGTGGTCTCCACCACCCCCAGCAGCCCGGTGCTTAACCTGCTCAAAGGCTGGAACCTGGTTGGTAACGGCGCAGAAGCCAGCATGACAGTGGCCAGCACATTCAACGATGCCAGCAAGGTCACCACCCTCTGGAAGTGGGTTACGAGCGGCACCTCCGCAGGCATCAGCTACCCGGCCTGGGCTTTTTATGCGCCCGGTCAAGCTGACGGTGGGCAGGCCTATGCCGCCAGCAAGGGCTATGACTTTTTAACGACGATTAACGCCGGCGAAGGGTTTTGGGTGAATGCCAATCAGCCCTTTAGCAGCAGCTTGCCCGCAGGCAACCCGGTGCCAGCAAGCAGCTTTATGCCCGCCATTGCCACCCCGGCCACAGCCGGTGGCGCACACGCATTGCCACGCGGCTGGAGTCTGATAGCCACAGGCGGCAGTCCAACACCCAGCCAACTCAACAGCGCATTGACAACGGCATTGTCAACACCACCCACAGCCGGGCAGCTTTATACCAACCTGACCTCACTCTGGGCATGGGATGCAAGCCAATCGATGTGGTACTTTTGGGCGCCTGCGCTGGTGAACAACAGCACGCTGGCAGGCTATCTGACCAGCAAGAATTATCTTGACTTTGCTACGCTGCCCAATCCAGGCACACAAGCAACTGCTGGAGCCAGCAGCGGAACACTGGCACCCACGCTGGGGGTTTGGGTTAATTTGCCGTGACTGCGAGATATCCCACTCGTCCTTTCTCCCACATTGCCGCCTTTCATCCCGAGCTAACAGCGTTCAGGCGCGATTTGCACGCTCACCCTGAGCTGGGGTTTGAGGAGCTTTACACCGCCAAGCGCGTGCAACAGGCGCTCAAGGTTTGCGGGGTTGACGAAATTCACTCCGACATCGGCAAAACAGGCGTGGTTGCAGTGATCAAAGGCAAGCGATGCGCGAGCGGCAAAATGATTGGGCTGCGTGCCGATATGGACGCTCTGCCACTGCAAGAGCACAACGATTTCGCCTGGAAATCATCGAAGCCGGGGCTGATGCATGGCTGTGGCCACGACGGCCACACGGCCATGCTGGTGGGCGCTGCCCGCTATTTGGCAGAAACTCGCCATTTTGATGGCACTGCGGTGCTGATCTTTCAGCCTGGTGAAGAGGGCTATGCCGGTGCCCAGGCGATGATTGACGATGGCTTGTTTGAGCGTTTCCCGGTGCAATCGGTGTTTGGCATGCACAACTGGCCGGCGCTGCCAGTGGGCAGCATTGGCTTGAACTCCGGCCCCATGATGGCGGCGGCTGACCGTATCACCATCGAAATCACTGGCAAAGGGGGCCATGGGGCGCACGCTTATCAAACGGTCGATCCGGTGCTGGTGGCAGGGCACATCATCACTGCCGTGCAAAGCATTGTGTCGCGCAATGTGAAGCCCATCGACAGCGCGGTGATCAGCCTGTGCGCCATGCAAGCAGGTGATTTGAACGCCATGAGTGTGCTGCCGGGTCGTGCTACTTTGGTTGGCACCGTGCGCACCTTCAAGGCCGACGTGCAAGCTTTGGTGGAGCGCCGTTTGCAGGATTTGTGCCTTGGCATTGCGCAAAGTATGGGGGCTATTGCGTCTGTGAACTATGAGCGCATGTATCCGGCCACCATCAACACGCCCGAGCAAGCCCAGTTTGCGGGAGATGTGGCTGAAAGTTTGGTAGGGGTTGCGAATGTGGTGCGTGATCTGGAGCCGAGCATGGGTGCCGAAGACTTTTCGTTCATGCTGCGTGTTAAACCCGGTGCCTATATGCGCTTAGGCCAGGGCGCCGCGCACGGGCTCGCAAGCTGCCATCTGCACAACAATCGCTACGACTTCAACGACGAGGTGCTGCCTTTGGGAGCTGCTTTGCATGCCAGTTTGGCTGAACAGATGATGCCCCTTTGATGGGTATCAATTGCTATTGAATATATAGCTATTTACGCTTGCTGTTAAAGCGCCAGAAGGCAAAAAAGCATTAAAAATCAGGCGTAACGCTTGCTTCGCAGGTTGTTTTTCATATCGCGCAGCAGCGGTTGCAATTTTTCGCCGCCGATGCGCAGTGCCACGCAGGTTGCCAAAATGTCAATGATCATCAGGTGCAGCAGGCGTGACACCATCGGGCTGTAGCGGTCGTAGCCTTCGGGGTGATCAGCTGCCACATGAATGTGGCCTGCCGAGGCCAGCGGTGAGCCACTGGCGGTGATGACGATGGTGGTGGCGCCGTTTTTGCGGGCGATGTCACACGAGTCCATCAAATCACGGGTGCGCCCCGAGTTGGAGATCACCACCACGCAGTCACCGGGCTGCAACAGTGAGGCACTCATGACTTGCATGTGGCCATCGCTGTAGGCCACACCATTGATGCCCAGCCTGAAAAACTTGTGCTGTGCGTCTTGCGCCACCACACCCGAGTTGCCTACGCCAAAGAATTCGATGCGCCGGCCGGCTTTGTAGGCGGCTACCAGCGCATCGACGGCTTTTTCTATGGCGCTGGCGCTGGCATCGTTGCGGTATTTCAAAAATGCCGCCACCGTGTTGTCGATTACCTTCACCATGATGTCAGCAGTTTTGTCATCTGCATCCACGCTGCGGTGAATAAACGGCACGCCTTCACTCACGCTGCCGGCCAGTTTGAGCTTGAAGTCCGACAACCCGTCATACCCAACACTGCGGCAAAAACGCACCACGGTGGGTTTGCTGACGTGCGCCCGGTCCGCCAGCTCACTCACCGGCATCAGGGCAAAACTGCGCGGATCGCTCAGCACCAGCTTGCCAACCCGCTGTTCGGCAGGTGCGAGCGACGGGAGTGAGGCTTTGATTCGGTCAAGCATATTGGTGCAAAGTTAAATAAGTGTGTCGAAATTTTGACCTGTCAGCTTGCCTGCAAAAGGCATCGAATACACAGGCCTCAGGATTCTTCTGCCCAGCAAAAACCGTCGCGTGCAATCATGGCGCTGGTGGCACTGGGACCCCAGCTGCCCGCAGCATAAAGCCTTGGACCCTGGCTGTCATTGTGCCAGTGGGTCAGAATGGGCTCAACCCAGCGCCAGGCTTCTTCTTGCTCGTCGCTGCGCACAAACAGATTCAAACGGCCATCCATCACATCCAGCAGCAGTCGTTCATAGGCTCCAACTCGCTCGGCGCCAAAACGCTTGTCAAAGTCCAGGTCAAGTTGCACCGGCGTCAGGTTATGGGAGTTTTGCCGGTTGTCCTGGGCTTGTGCCAACAGGTGCAGCTCGAGCCCGTCTTTGGGCTGCAAATTGATCACCAAGCGGTTGGCCATGCCAATTTGCGAGTTAAAAATAGCGTGTGGTGTTGGCCTGAAGTTGACCACAATGCGCGCGTCGCGCCCGGCCAGTCGTTTGCCGGTTCGGATATAGAACGGCACTCCAGCCCAGCGCCAGTTCGAAATTTCGGTGCGCAGGGCGACAAAAGTCTCGGTTTGGCTAAGCGGGTTCACCCCCACTTCATCGCGGTAGGCAGGCACTGGCAGACCCGCCATGACACCGGCTGCATATTGACCACGAATCACGTCTTGCGCCAAGGTCTCGCTGCTCCAGGGTTTAAGCGAGCGCAGCACCTTGAGCTTTTCGTCTCGAATGGCATCGGCGTGTGAATTAATTGGCGGCTCCATGCCAATGGCGCACAACAGTTGCAGCGCATGGTTTTGCACCATGTCGCGCAGTGCACCGGTGGTTTCATAAAAAGCACCACGTTTTTCGACCCCCAGCTGTTCGGCGATGGTGATCTGAATGTTGGCAATGTGTTCACGGCGCCACAGCGGCTCAAATAGTGCGTTGCCAAAGCGCAGCGCAAACAGGTTTTGCACGGCGGGTTTACCCAAATAGTGGTCAATCCTGAAAACCTGCTTTTCACTAAAAACTTGGCTCACACTGTGGTTGATGGCGCGATTGCTGGCCAGATCGTGACCCAGTGGCTTTTCTAGCACCACACGGGTGCGAGCCGTGTTCAGTCCTGCGGCGGCGAGCTGTTCGACGATGGTGGTGAACAGGGTGGGCGCCGTGGCCAAGTACATCACCACGGTGTCGGCTTGGCGTTGCGCCAGTTTGTTGCCCAGGTAGGCGTAATGCTCGGGCTTGGAGAGATCCATGCTGACAAACTCAAGCAAACGTGCAAAGCGCTCAAACTCATCGCCACAGGGGCGTTTGTTGAGCTCAACCTGGTCAAAGCGGGCACCAATCTGCTCGCGATAGCGCTCATCACTCAGGTCGTCTCGACCCACCCCAATGATGCGTGCCCCGGCAGGCAAAGTGCCGTGTTTGAAAGCCTGAAACAAGGCGGGCATTAGCTTGCGCCAGCATAGGTCGCCGGTGCCACCAAAAAGAACAAGATCAAAACTCATGGGTCAAATGAAATTAAGTTGTCTGGAAAAATTGAAACGGTAATGTAACTTAGTTTCAATAAATTTTTAAAAACATGTAACCAAAAGCATTGATCTAACGCAAGCTTGGCGTTTTCCCCATTGGGCAAAGCGGTCAAATGACGTTACAGTGACAAGCTTGTGAAACTACCCGAATTTTCTGGGTTTAACGGAGAAGTTATGAAAAAGCTGTTGGTTGTATCCGTGCTGGCTGTGGCCAGTGGTTTTGTTCAAGCGCAGACGGTGAACGTGATTTGCTCGGTGCAGGCCGAGTGGTGCAACATGATTGGCACGGTTTACGCCAAAACCACCGGCACCAAGGTCAATATTTCGATGAAAGGCTCGGGTGAATCCTTGGCGCAACTGATTGCCGAAAAAGACAACCCCAAGACTGATATCTGGTTTGGTGGCACTGGTGACCCGCATTTGCAGGCTGCCGAGCAAGGTTTGACGCTCGAATACAAGTCGCCCACGATGCCGCAGCTGCAGGGCTGGGCGCAGCAGCAAGCCCAGCAGTCCGGTTTCAAAACGGTGGGCATTTACTCGGGCCCCTTGGGTTTTGGCTACAACACCGAGTTGCTGGCAAAAAAGAAAATCGCCGTGCCAAAAGTCTGGAACGACTTGTTGAACCCGGCCTTGAAGGGCGAGATCCAAGTGGCCAACCCGGCCTCCAGCGGCACTGCTTACACCATGGTGGCCACCTTGGTGCAGTTGATGGGTGAAGACAAAGCCTTTGACTACATGAAAAAGCTGCACAAAAACATCAGCCAATACACACGCAGCGGCACCGGCCCGATCAAAGCGGCAGCGCGTGGCGAGGCCACCGTGTCGATCAGCTTTGTGCATGATGCGCCGGGCGAAAAAATCAATGGTTTCCCGATCGAGGCGATCACCCCGAGCGATGGCACTGGCGCTGAAATCGGCTCCATGAGCATCATCAAGGGTGCGCGCAATCTGGAAGCCGCCAAAAAGTTTTATGAATGGGCGCTGACGCCAGCCGCGCAAGAAATGGCGGCTGCGGCCAAACAATTTCAGGTGCCATCGAACAAGGGCGCCAAGGTGGACAAAAATGTTCCTGACTTCAAAAAAATCAAGTTCATCAACTATGACTACGCCAAATACGGTGCCTCAGCTGAACGCAAACGGCTGATCGCCAAGTGGGAAAAAGAAGTTAACTCGCTGCCGCGCTAAGCGGTCGTGTTGAAACCATCGCTGGCACCTGAGGCGGGCCAGCGTTTACTCTTCGACCATGAATAAAAACCCGAATCAGGCCATTCGCATTTGGCTCGCTACCGGCTTTCTCGCGTACCTGGGTTTGCCTTGGTACGCCATTCAGGACACCGCCTGGTACAGCGTGTTGCCGCAAATCTGGCAAGGCGCAGAAACCTCCAACGGCCTGCTGCAAGCGCTGCTGTATGGGCGCAGTTGGTTGCTGTTGGGCTTGCTGGGTTTGGCTGTGGCGGCTGTAGGCTTGTGGGTGCCGCCAGGCAAGCGCCAAAGTAGCTGGCTAATGGCCGGCGGATTGACCGGTTTTTTGGGTTTGTTGTTCAGCGGTTTTATGGTTGGCTCCAAGGGCTGGTCATTTGCTTTTTTGAACGCGCAGTTTGGCGAGCTGGCGGTGAACCAGTTTGGTATTGGCATTGGGGCGTTCATCGCTTTGGTGGCGCTGGTGATGATCAGCGCTTTTGGCATTGCCCGGCGTGGTTTGTTCAAGGGTGACCTGTTCATCGCCGCCAGTGTGCTTGGTTGTGCGGTGCTGCTGCTCTTGTTCATCGCTTTTCCGGTGACCAAGGCTTTGTATGGCGCGTTTTTGAACGAAGAAGGGCACTGGGCGGTGTCGGCCATTTTTGAGCGCATTGGCAACGAGCGGGTTTGGGGCTTGAACTGTCTGACGGGTGGAGTGCGCTGCGGGGTGGCCTGGAACACCTTGTTTTTGGCCTTGCTCACCGCCACTGGCACGGTGATCATGGGCACCATGATGGCGCTGTTGGCCGAGCGCAGTGCCAGCGCCCGAGTGCAAACCCCGCTGCGCGTGGTGGCCTTGTTACCGATCATCACACCGCCGTTTGTGGTCGGCTTGGGGCTGATCTTGCTGTTTGGCCGGGCTGGCATCGTCAACCAGTTTCTTGAATATGCTTTTGACATCCCGCCGACCCGTTGGTTTTATGGTCTGCTGGGGGTGTGGATCGCCCAGTTGTTTGCTTTTACCCCGATTGCTTTCATGATCATGCGTGGGGTGGTGCAGGGCGTAGCACCCAGTCTGGAAGAAGCCGCCCAAACGCTGCGCGCCGATCGGCATAAAACCTTTTTTACCATCACCTTGCCCCTGCTCAAACCGGGCTTGGCGAATGCTTTTCTGGTTGGCTTTATTGAAAGCATTGCCGATTTTGGCAACCCGGTGGTGGTGGGGGGGCAGTTTTCAGTGTTGTCCACCGATATTTTCTTTGCCATTGTGGGGGCGCAATACGACCAGGGGCGTGCCGCCTCGCTGGCCTGGATTTTGACGGTATTCGCACTGTTGGTGTTTGCCTTGCAGCGCGGTTTGTTGGGCAAGCAAAACTACACCACGGTCAGTGGCAAGGGTGATGCAGGTATCCCCATGGCGCTGCCAGACGGCGTGCGCCGCACCTTGAATGCGGTGGTTTATCCCTGGCTGGCTTTTACGGTGGTGGTTTACTTGTTTGCCTTTGCCGGTGGTTTTGTGCAAACCTGGGGGCGCGACTACACCTTGACGCTGGCGCATTTCAAAACGGCGTTTGGCTTGGAATGGGGTGAGTTTGGCCTGGTCTGGGCGGGCACAGCGTGGAATTCGCTGTTTACCACGGTCAAGCTGGCTGGTTTGTCTGCACCCATGACGGCCACGGTGGGCTTGTTGATTGCCTACCTGCTGGCGCGCACCGAGTTTCGCGGTCAAGGCTGGTTTGAGTTTGTGGCGCTGCTGGCCTTTGCCATTCCGGGCACCGTGCTGGGGGTGAGCTACATCCTGGCCTTTAATGTGCCGCCGGTGGAGCTCACCGGCACTGGGCTGATCATCGTGCTGTGTTTTATGTTTCGTAACCTGCCAGTGGGGGTGCGAGCCGGCACGGCGGCCTTCAAGCAGCTAGACAAATCGCTCGACGAAGCTTCGCTGATGCTGCGCGCCTCGACCTTTCAAACCTTGCGCCATGTGGTGCTGCCGCTGCTCAAACCGGCGCTGGTGGCGGCATTGGTGTATAGCTTTGTGCGCGCCATGACCACTGTTAGTGCGGTGATCTTTCTGGTCACGGCAGAGAACGAGCTGGCCACCACCTACATCATTGGCCGGGTCGGCAATGGCGACTACGGCGTGGCGCTGGCGTATTGCACAGTGCTGATTATTTTGATGTCGGCTTCGATTGCCTTGATCCAATTTTTGGTGGGTGAACGCAAACTGGGACGACGCAAGACCGGCGTTGCAGCAGTCAAGACGGTGCCCATTCACTAGGAAACCCACATGAAGCACGGCGTTGAATTTAAAAATATCACCAAGCGGTATGGCATCGACAAAAGTGCACCGCTGGTCATCAAAGGTGTGGATTTCGAGATCGAAAAGGGTTCGCTCACGACTATTTTGGGCCCCTCGGGCTGCGGCAAAACGACGGTGCTGCGCATGATTGCCGGGCTTGAAACACCCACCGGTGGCCAGATCATCATGAACGGCAAGGATGTCACCACGCTGGGGCCGGCTGAGCGCAATGTGAGCATGATGTTTCAAAGCTACGCGCTGTTTCCGCACATGAACGTGCTGGAAAACGTGATGTATGGGCTGAAGATGTCGGATGTCGAAAAAGGTGAAGCGCTGCGCCGTGCCCTTGACACCTTGGGCAACGTAGGTCTGGTGGGTTATGACGAGCGCTTGCCCAGCGAATTGTCGGGTGGCCAGCAGCAGCGTGTGGCCTTGGCGCGCGCCCTGGTGCTAGAGCCTGGCGTGCTGTTGTTTGATGAACCCTTAAGCAATCTGGATGCGCGTCTGCGCCGCGAGATGCGTGAAGAAATCCGCAGTTTGCAGCAGCGCCTGCACCTGACCGTGGCCTATGTGACGCATGACCAGAGCGAAGCGCTGGCCGTGAGCGACCAGATCATCGTCATGAACGACGGCCTGATCGCCCAGCGCGGCACGCCGCAAGACATGTATGAGCGCCCGGGCAGCGAATTTGTCGCTGGCTTCATGGGTGAGGCCATGTTGTTTCCCGGTGTGGCCGATGCGGCAGGCGTGGTGCAACTTGGCCCTTTGACCATCGCGTCACGCACGGCTGTTGTAGCCGGCGCCGTCAAGGTGGCTGTGCGCCCGGAAGCCTGGCACATTCACCGTGATGGCAGTGGCTTAAGTGCCAAGCTTCTCAAGCTGGCCTATCTTGGCAGTTTTTTCGAATACACCTTTGAAACTGCGCTGGGGCCGATTTTTGTGGTCTCACCCGATCTGACCGATGTGCTGAGTGCCGGCGTGCAGGTTGGGCTGACGTTGGCTGACCATGGCGTGTCGGTGGTGGCGGCTGGCTAACCGTACCCAGATTGAGTTCAAAATACACCTGCAGAGCTTGTCAGCTATGCATGAGGTGCTATCAAATTATTCTTCTGGCTTGTACTTGGCCAGTATGCCAGCCAAGCTGCCGGTTTTGCGGCTGTCTTTGAGTGGCTTCTTGAGTGAACGAAATTTGGCAAGCTCGTTGGGAAACAATTTTTTGAGTGAATCGTTGACAACATGGGGGTCGGCAATAAAGTAGTCAATCCGTCCGATGATCAGCGCACGAATCAGTTGCTCTTGGTCGTTGGCTGCGATCTCCACATAGGGAAATGCCGCAAACACCTCGCCGGTTTCGATCATCTTTTCGGCGCGAGCCCAGGGGTAAAAGCTAACTGTAGGCTCAAGCCTGCCTGCGCGCGCTGCGGTCATCACGATTGAATTTACCATCAAATTATCGCCAGCATTTTGCAACCAGGGTCAACTTGCTGCAATCGTCACGAAATGTGGTAACCGCCCGGTATCTGGAGGGTCGAATGCCACTTCATAATCAGGGTATGAACCAACTCGATGCCCTTAAACAATTCACCACGGTGGTGGCGGATACCGGCGACTTCAGGCAGATTGAAGCCTATCAGCCGACCGATGCCACCACCAACCCGTCGCTGATTCTGAAAGCGGTGCAAAAAGCCGAATACCAATCGCTGCTGAGGGACACCGTGGCACAGTTTCGGGGGCGTGCCCTGGACGAGATCACCGACCGCCTGCTGGTGCGCTTTGGCTGCGAAATTCTGTCGATCATTCCTGGGCGGGTTTCGACCGAAGTGGATGCGCGGCTAAGTTTTGACACCCAAGCCACGGTGACGCGAGCCGAGCGCATCATTGAGCTGTATCAGGCGCAAAACATTCACATTGACCGGGTGCTGATCAAAATTGCCGCCACCTGGGAGGGCATTCAGGCGGCTGCCGTGCTGGAGCGCAAAGGCATTCACACCAACCTGACCCTGCTCTTTTCTTTTTGCCAGGCGGTGGCTTGCGGGCAAGCCCGGGTGCAGCTGATCTCGCCATTTGTCGGACGCATTTATGACTGGCACAAAAAAGCGGCTGGTGCCGCCTGGGTCGAGGCCGACAACGCCGGTGCCAACGACCCCGGGGTCAAGTCGGTCACGCAAATTTTCAATTACTACAAAAAATTTGGCGTTGCCACCGAGGTTATGGGGGCGAGTTTTCGCAGCGTCGGCCAAATCACGGCTTTGGCGGGCTGTGATTTATTAACCATCAGCCCGGAGCTGCTGGCCCAACTGGCGCACACGACGGCCGACTTGCCATGCGCGCTCAGTGCCCAGCGTGCGCAGGCACTGAACTTGCATCATGTTGCCTACGACGAGCCCAGCTTCCGCTTTGCACTCAATCAGGACGCCATGGCCACTGAAAAACTGGCCGAGGGCATCCGGGCGTTTTCTGCCGATGCGGTCAAACTTGACCAACTGCAGCTGGCTGCCTGAATCACCCTTTTTTACAAAGACCACCATGAACCGAACCCGCTGTGACCACACTCCCGCTTGGGCCGCGCTGCAAAACCAGTTTGCCAGCAGTGGCCCAGTCTTTGATTTGCGCGCTGCATTTGCCACCGATGCGCAGCGCCATCAGCGTTTGAGCCAACAGGCACCATATGTGTTTGCTGATCTGTCAAAAAACCTGATCGATGTTGCCACGCAAGCCCTGCTTTTTGAGCTGGCGCAGCAAACCGGCTTGCCAGCCCACATCGAGGCCATGTTTGCTGGCGAAAAAATCAACACCACCGAGCAGCGTGCAGTGCTCCATACCTTATTAAGAAAACCGGCTCCAGCGCCCGTGCAACAAGCACAAGATGCTTCTGATTCAATAGCATTTAAATTATCTCAGGTGCATGCCACCTTGCAGCCCATGCTGGCCTATGCGCAGGCTGTGCGCGCCGACGCAGGCATCACCGACGTGGTGAACATTGGCATTGGTGGCTCAGACCTGGGGCCTCAAATGGCGCTGCTGGCACTGGATGAGTTCGCGTTGCCAGGCAAGCGGTTTCACTTTGTCTCCAATGTGGACGGGCACGAGCTGGCTGCGGTGCTGCGCAAGATCCAACCCGAAAGCACCTTGTTTTTGATTGCCAGCAAAACCTTTACCACCATCGAGACCATGACCAACGCGCACTCGGCCAAAGCCTGGTTTGAAGCGCAGGGGGGCACCGATATCGCCCGGCATTTTGCCGCGCTCACTACCAATGTTGTAGCTGCTAACGCTTTTGGCATTAGCACCACCTTTGGTTTTTGGGATTGGGTGGGTGGACGCTATTCGGTTTGGTCGGCCATTGGCTTGCCGTTGGCGATTGCCATTGGTGCGCAGGGTTTTACAGACTTTTTGGCCGGTGCGCATGCCATGGACGAGCACTTTCGCACGGCTGAACTCGAGCAAAACCTGCCGGTGCGTCTGGGCTTGCTGGATCTGTGGTACCGCAATTTTCATGGTTTCACCAGTCGCAGCGTGGCACCGTATCACAGCGCGCTCAAGCGCTACCCGGCCTATTTGCAGCAGCTCGAGATGGAGAGCAATGGCAAGCGCGTGGATGCCGATGGTGTTGCCCTGCCTTTTGGCACGGCACCTGTGATCTGGGGCGAGCCTGGCACCAACGGGCAGCACGCCTATTTTCAGATGCTGCACCAGGGCACCGACGTGGTGCCGGTGGAGTTTGTTGCGGTCAAAAATCCCAGGCACGATTTGCCGGGACACCATAACTTGTTGCTGGCCAATGTGCTGGCGCAGGCGCAGGCGTTGATGCTGGGCAAGGTGGATGTGGGTGGCCACAAGCATTTCACGGGCAACCGCCCCAGCACTTTTTTGCTGCTCGACGAATTAAGCCCGGCCAGCCTGGGCGCTTTGATCGCCCTGCAAGAGCACCGGGTGTTTGTCAGCGGCAGTTTGTGGGGTATCAACAGCTTTGACCAATGGGGCGTGGAGCTGGGCAAAGTGCTGGCCAAAGATGTTGAAGCACGCCTGGGCAGCGGAGATATCAGCGGGCTGGATGCCTCCACCGCCGGCTTGCTGGCGCGGCTGCGCAACTGATCGGTTGACATAGCGCAACCATGCAGCAGATCGTGACGATTTCGAGCGTTGTTTAAGGGTTAACACCAATCGTCTTTGCGTCCTTTAGGTCTTGGGTTTGCGTAAACTCAGCCCCCAGTCGCGGCAACAGCGGCGTTCACAAAGTCAATAAAAGTCGTTGGTCCACTCAAGGGATGTGTGTGGCAAATAAGTTAACCGGTGCACAAGGCACACCCACTCTGGCAGCCCTGCTAGCCGGTGGCGTGGCCGCTGCGCCAAGCCAAGCCAAGCCAAGCCAAGCCAAGCCAAGCCAAGCCAAGCCAAGCCAAGCCAAGCCAAGCCAAGCCAAGCCAAGCCATAACGCGCGA
>CAIYYA010000270.1 GCA_903930255.1 uncultured beta proteobacterium | reverse complement strand
TGTTGAACTTTTGGATTTGAGCCGGCGCGCCGCCGTGGGACGAACCAACAATTCGGCCGGTTCTGCCATCAGTACATCGTCAAGCTCAAGCTTGAGCACTTCCATGCGACGCAAGCCACAGCGGTATGACAAGGTCAGAATCAACCAGGCAATTTCTGCAAGCACTGGTCTGAGCGTCGCGTTGGCTGGATCTTTCAGTTTTTGGCGAATGCGTTCAAACTCACTCGGCGCAATGATGTTGGCATCCACGGGAACCAGCGCTTCTTCGCTGGCAAAAACCTCGCCAGCATGGATGGGCAGAACATGGCGCTGCAATTCGAGAAAGCGCTGAAATTCACGCAGCACCCGGCACAAAGCGCGTCGTTCACCACCGGACTGAACCTGTGCCAGTGCATCTTCGTACAGCGTGCTCCATTCATCACTGCCCAGTGTGCTGGTGTCATCCGGTCCGATCAGCCCGCCTAAATGCTTGACCGCTGAGAAGACATAACTGCGCACGGTTCGCGTAGCCAGAGATCCATGACGCTGACAGCTTGGATCGAGCAAAAAGCGGGCAAATCCGGCAAGAAGTTCACCGCTTTGACCCGCTTTAAATCCATCCTCGCAGCGACTGAGCAACTGTTCAATATTGACCATGATGGAGTTGCCCACCATTGGCTGCATGGCGCTGCGCAATGGACGAACCCAACGCGGCTGTGCTTCGTTGACGTCGATATCGGTCGCAAGTGCATCATCTGCAATGGTGTGCTGCGGCTTCGTTGCGCTGGGTTTGCTTGCTGCGCTCTGGTACGTAACTCCGTGAAGGCGATGCCAGACCTCCGGTTTGAGGGAGTGCGAGACAAAACTTTTGGCTGCATAGTTGACCAAAACAATCGGCAATCGGGTTTCCAGGTCGAGTTGTACGGCATCAATCAAGACTGCCAGCGAGGTCACTGTTTTGATCTGTACAAAGCTTGTTTCGCGCAGAAAGTCGCGCATGCAGCGCCAAATCAGGTCTTTGGAAACAAGACCATCCGGTATCGCCGCTGCCAGGCATGCTCTATCCAGCCGCATGATGAGGGCTGCTGTGAGCGCATCGGTAAACCAGCGCTTAAGCGCTGCATCGGTTTGTTTGCCCCAGCTGATGGACAAATCCATGAATACCCGCTGCTTCAAACAATCCAGTGGCGTTTGTTGTAGCAACAAGTGTTTTAGCAAGGCTTCGAGCAGGCTGACATGAATCAGACCGCCATGCAGCAGGGCACTGAGCAACAGTTTGCCCAAGGCGATGCGGGCAACTTGCTCGGGCGGATTTTTTACACGCTTGAGCGCCTGGGGGCAAAGGATGACGTTACTGAGGTGACTGCGCAATTGATCGGGCAAACTTAACCTGTCCCAGCGTTTGGGTGTAAACGGACTGCTCTGCAAAGGCATCAGCACGGGCAATGGGGGAGGGCACAGCTCAAAGAGTTTTTGGGCATTGCCGCGGTCAATCAATTTGCCCAGCAGTTGCAAGGCTGCCATGCCACGCTTAAAGGGGCGAAACTGCGCTAACGTGCAGTACCCCAACACTTTGATGTGCTGCGAGTCCAAGGACTCAACCGACTTGCCGATGAGGTAGTGTCCTGCCGGGAGCTTTTTTTGCTTGCCCAACCACCCTTTTTTTTTCATGCTGGCCCAACCACACTTGTTTTAATGCTGGCCCAACCACACTCGTTGAGTTTCCTGCTGAAAACGCTCAGAACGCAAGCTAAACCCAAAATCATGAGTGCGCTTCCGAAACCACACACACACACACACTCGGTCGCGTTGACTTTGGCCTTGCCCAACCTAGTGTACCTAAACGATAAACACTAAACCCTAAACCTAAATGTACCTCGCGCTTTACAAAGCCCAGTGCAGCTGTGTCATTGACCCATTCCTCCCTCTCTCCCCCTCTACTCAGGAGCTCCGCACCTGAC
>CAIYYA010000269.1 GCA_903930255.1 uncultured beta proteobacterium | reverse complement strand
TGAAAGAAATTTGGGCGATCCGAGTCAGACTTCAGCTTCAGCACCGCGTTCGGGAACTAGCCATGTTCGACCTGGGGCTCGACAGCAAACTGCGAGCTTGCGACTTGGTCAAGATGCGGGTACGCGACATTTGCCATGGCGAACATGTTTCGCCCCGTGCCACCGTGATGCAGCAAAAGACATCACGACCTGTCCAGTTCGAGATCACACAACCGACCCGCGATGCGGTCAGTGAATGGATCAAGGAGGCCAAGCTTGGGCAGGACGACTACCTGTTTCCGAGCCGTATCCATGAATCGCCACACATTGGAACCCGCCAATATGCCCGCATTGTTGATGCGTGGGTCACCGAGATTGGGCTCAATCCGTCTGAATATGGAACCCATTCAATGCGCCGAACCAAGGCATCCTTGATCTACCGGAGAACAAAAAACCTGCGTGCGGTGCAATTGCTACTCGGACACACAAAACTGGAAAGCACCGTACGTTACCTGGGCATCGAAGTGGATGATGCGCTGGAGATGGCCGAGCAAACGGAAGTTTGATCGAATCCGGGAGTCCGGTCACCAAACTACGTTGTGTGCTGGACTTCTCGGAACCGGGCATTGGTGGCGGTCTGCTTGCGCTGCTGACCTGCCCCACCTTGAGCCTAAATAGAGCTCTATTTTTCTTGTGTTGTGTGACCCAACCGAAGTGACAGATTGTCGGCGCAGTGTTTCAATGCCGTAACCACTCTACCGTCTGGCGACAAATTGATCATGTCCTTGACGCCAATGGCCAGCACCGACATGGTGACCTCATGCTTAAAATTGAACACTGGCGCTGCCGCTGCAGCAACACCGGGCACCAGGTGATAGTCGCTAACCACCGACAGTTTGTCTGCACGAACCTGCGCCAAGAGTGCGTCAATTCCGGCAATGGTTTGCAGGTTCGGCGGCAGCGCCAGCGTGGCACGTTCATGACCAATCAGCGCTTCAGTGGTTTGGCGTGGCAACCAGGCGGCAAACACGCGTCCACTGGCCGAAGTCAGCAATTGCAAGGCCGTGCCTGTCACGACGTTGACGGTAATCGGACGGTAAGGGCGCAGTGATCGGATGATGACCGGACCGTTGTCACTCCAAACAGCCAGTGCGGTCGTATGATTGATTTCGTCACGCAGATCGGCAATGGCCGATAGCCCCAGCTTGACACGGTCCAACCGGTCTACCGCCACCAGCCCTAGACTGAGGGCAAACGGGCCCAAGTCATAGCGCGAAGTCATGGGGTCTTGCTCTACCAGTCCAGAGCGCACCAAGCTGACAATGTAGCGGTGCACCTTGCTGGCAGGCATGTTGGCTGCAGCTGCAATGTCTTTGAGCATCATCGAACGGTGACCGCTGCTGATGGCATTCAAAATGGCCATGCCAATCTCCAAGGATTGAACACCGTTTTTTCCGTCATCCTCGCGGGTTTTTGGCGGTTTGCGTGAATCTGGCATAAATTAGCTAAAAAAATTGGAACGGTGGTTTACGCAGATGACGAGCATAGTTGCTCTCAGGCTGTTCAGACAACTCTCGAAGAAGTCGATTTTGTGCTCAAATCCCCCCAATCAGATTGAACAAAATCAAACGAGCCGCAAGTAAAGTGTCATTGTGACAACGACACTTTAGACAAAATTTCACAATCAGCGCCGACTCCGCAAAAAAATGTCTCGCCTTTTATTTCGAATTTGCTTTTGGACACTCTGGCTGCCTATTTCCAGTCATGCCCAAGTCTCAGAAAAATGCGTCACCACGATGACTGAGTTGAAATCATTGCTTAACGATCGGCCATTGCCTTTGCAATGGGAGGAGACAACGATGGATGATGCAAAACCCATGATCGTGTCAATTTCTGAAAAAAATAGTGTTCTTTCCGTGGCGTTCAACAAGACTTCAAAGGGACTTTGGGCAGATATTTCTGGCGTGATTTGTAAAACGGAAAAATCCTTGGAAATCAGATTTACAGCTGAGCAGATTCACTTTGGCCCGGCCGCAAGCTGGGTACTTCGCTATGCATTGGGTAACGGCGGCGCATTCACACTGACCCGAATGGGAGATAAGCAATTACAAGTGCAGACCACGGGATGGAGTGGCATTTTTGCCTCAATGGAAAAGTAACGATTTGCTTTTGCAGATTGATGCTAGTTGTCTCAATGTAGCGGATTGCCACGCAAAAGCTTCCCGACCCCTGTTGTCCAGCGATCATCAAACCGATCTGACATACCTGAGAACAATCCAAATGGGGTGCATCAGGTACATTCTGCCCCCGATAACGCGGCATGAACGCAGACAACGGCAGGTAAATCTCGACCCATTGGTCTGAAATCGTTTCAAACTCCGCCTGATAGTGGACGCCATCAAAGGCAGTGTCTTGGCGCAAATTCAGTTTGTAGTGCTTCCCATCTCCTTTGAGCAGCATGCGATAGCCCTGAATTTCTTGACCAGCCAATACATTGGTGGTCGTGCGAACTGATGCAAAGCCACCACTGTTTTCCAACGACACCACGCCCTGAAAAACAGCATAGCCGTCCGGGTGGTAGCGAAACTGGCTGGAAGATCGTCCGCCCATGACAGTATCATTGATTGGGTGCCAGGACTCGACCGATGTCGATGCATCAAAGTGAAGGTATTTAGACGACATCATTCAGGGTTTATAGCGCTGCCAATATTGCAGCGCTATGCGGTAAGTGTTCATTTGCACCCGCAGAGTGGACTCGATATCGTGTCCGTAACCGCCAGCCATGGTCATGACCAAAGGAACTCTGCGTTGAAAAGCCCAGTCAAAGACACGGCGGTCACGCGCTTGCATGCCGTCATCAGATACCGCAAGTCGCCCAAGTCGGTCACATTCATGCGGGTCGGCTCCAGCCAGGTAAAACACCAGCTCAGGTTCAAATCTTTGTTCCAATTGTGCCAAGCCTTGTTCGAGCGCTTGCAAATAGGCGTCATCCTGGCATCCGTCTGGTAATCCAATATCGCAGTCACTCGTCTGTTTGCGAACGGGAAAGTTTTTTGCACCATGCACCGACAGGGTGAACACCGACTTGTCATCAGCAAAAATGCGCGCCGTTCCATCTCCCTGGTGAACATCGAGATCGATCACGGCCACTTGCAAAGTGCGTCTTGGCGAATTGGGGTGATGAACAGCGTGTTCGCGCTGCATCAGGCGTGCTGCAACAGCCACATCGTTGAACACACAAAACCCACTGCCACGATCTGGGTGCGCGTGATGGGTACCACCGGCAAGATTGGCTGCTATCGAGCCACCCTTGAGAGCAGCACGGGCTGCCAAAACAGTGCCCCCAACAGAACGACAGGCCCGCTCAGCCATACCAGGGCTCCACGGAAAACCAATTTCACGCTGCTGAGCCGCACTCAAGGTGCCCTTCAATACGGCATCGATGTAATCAGTCGTGTGTACCAAATGGAGTTCATCGGCACCAACTGGCAACGCTTGCTGCATTTCAATGCTGGGCATCTGCGCAATCAGACGTTCTCTCAGCATGGCGTACTTTTGCATTGGAAAGCGGTGTCCCTGCGGCAGGGACAACACAAAGTGATCAGCGTAAAAGGCTTGCATCAAGACCCGTGGGGAAAGCTCAGTGCAAATGCTTGGCAGGACCAATCAATTCCTGCATCACTGGATGCGTATCTCCACCGCTGCTCAGGTGGTTTTTGTACCAGACCGTCAGAATCGTGGTGACCACGGGACCTGGGTTTTGCAGCACTTTGTCAAAGTTCAGCCCATTGATCTTGCAGACCAACTTCACCAAGTCCATATCCATATCAATAGCATCCGATTCGCAACGCCGAAGCTTCAGATCGGCAAAAGAATAGCCCTCGGGCAGTTTAAGTGTCAGTATGGGATCGTTTTGCATCTATGAATTGGGAAATAGTTGACATCAAGTCAGATTGTCGCCATCTCCGAACTGAAAACGTTTGAAAACCCGTGGATTACTTATCCACAAAATACTTGGGTAAACTTGTGGATAAGTCTGCAAACTAAAGTGGTTCTCACTTTAGCCCCTGACCTGACGAAAATCATGGCCAAATATTGCCGCCATGAACCACCCCCTGTGAGCGAACGCATGGCAGCATGAAAAGAAAGGGGGAACTTGGCACTGTCCAGTACTTAAGCCGTGGTTAAGAAAAGTCCTGCAAACTTGCGCGCACTCATCAGACCCAACTCACTTTGCTGATCGACGCCTTCTCGTGACTACCTCTTCGCTCCTGTCTTACATCTTTATGGCTCTGCTGTTGCAGCTGATGCTGCTAACTGGCATCGCGTTGCTGCGAAAAAAGGGGGCTGCGACGGCGCCTCTCGTTGCGCCAGAAGCTGCCCCATCAAGCGCCAATTTGGCCTGGGCAGGCAACCGGGCTTTTCGGGTGCAGCGCCGCGTGTACGAAGACCAGTCGCACAGTCAGTGCTCGTTTTATTTGGTCCCCGTCGATGGTGGCACGTTGCCCAGTTTTAAGCCTGGTCAGTTTTTAACGTTTGCACTGCAAATTCAGCCGCTGACTGCACGCACGGTAACGCGCTGTTATTCGCTGTCCGATCAACCCGAGCCTGAGCAGTACCGCGTCACGATCAAGCGTGTGCCGGCTCCGGCCGATCCGCCTGATGCGCCGGCCGGCATGTCGTCCAATTTTTTCCATGATCAGGTGCAGGTGGGCGATACATTGATGCTGAAGGCACCAAGTGGGCATTTTTATATCGACCCCGACCCTGCCACTCCGGTGGTGCTGATCGGTGGTGGCATTGGCATTACCCCCATGATGAGTATGTTGCGCTGGTGTTTGGCCACGCAGCCAAGGCGTACCGTGCATTTGTTTTACGGGTTGCGCAACCAGCGCGAGCACGCTTTCAAGCTGCAACTGGAACAGCTTGCCGCACAGCACCCCTTGTTGCACCTGAATGTGGTGTATAGCCGCCCTGACCCCAGCGACAAGATAGGGCAGGACTACCAGCATCTCGGCCATGTCAACGTCGATTTACTGCGCCAGCAGTTGCCACATGGTCGGCATCAGTTCTACATCTGTGGACCCGCTGCCATGATGGAGAGCCTGGTACCTGCGCTGGCGCAATGGGGCGTGCCAGTGCCAGATATTCATTTTGAAGCCTTTGGTCCCGCCAGTGTGCGCTTGCCTTCTGCTACAGATAAGGAAGCTGCTAGCGTAAGTACAACGGGCGTTAGCGTGCATTTCAGTAGTTCAGGCCGGAGCCTGGAGTGGGATGGTAAAGATGCCAACTTGCTTGACTTTGCCGAGCGCCACGGTATCAGCGTGGAGTCTGGCTGCCGCTCGGGCGGCTGTGGGGCGTGCCAGGTCAAGCTCAAACAAGGCACGGTTGCCTACGCCCAAGCACCCGACCACGATGTGGCGCCCGGGCATTGCCTGCTGTGTGTGGGCAGACCCACTTCGCCACTGGACATTGAGGCCTGAGCGCTATGCAAGCACACATTATTCGCCGTGAGTTGATTCCCTTTTTGCTGTCGTTTGCCGCGCTGGTTGCCGGCACGTTGCTGATTGACGCGGTGCTGCACCAGCTGCAATTGGTGTGGATTGGCCGCTACCTGGGCATTCCCGGCACGCTGCTGATTGTGGGCTCATTTGCCTATTCGATGCGCAAGCGCAAGCTCATCAAGCTGGGGCATCCGGCGCAATTATTGGTCTGGCATGAGCGCATGGCCTGGCTCGGCTCTTTGCTGGTGTTGGCGCACGCGGGCATCCATTTCAATTCGATTCTGGGGTGGCTGGCGGTGCTGGCCATGCTGGTCATCGTGTGCAGCGGGCTGATCGGCAAGAGGCGGCTCGACAGCTCGCGCCGGCACTTGCAAGAAGTGCGTGCCCAAATGCAGCAGCGTGGTGCAACACCGGCTGAGCTCGAAGACCAAACCTACTGGGACAGCCTGACCTTTGATGCGGTCAAGCAATGGCGCTCGGTGCATTTCCCGATCACCCTGGCTTTTGTGGTGCTGGGCTTGGGGCACATTTTTGCGGTGTTTTTGTTCTGGGGTTGGAAATGAAGCGGGGCTGGCTCACTGCCCTGATTTCAGCCAACTTGCTGGCCTTGCTGGCGCTGGTTTTTATTTATCCGCACCTGATGGTGAGCCCGGGCGCGGTAGTGGCGGGCCATGCTGACATTGCCACCGACTGCTTTGCCTGCCACGCCCCTTTGCGCGGTGCCTCGTCAGAGCGCTGCATTGCCTGCCATGCACTGAGCGACATCGGCCTGCGCACTAGCAAAGGCGTGGCCTTGGCTAACAAGTCAGTTAAGACCTCGTTTCACCAAGACTTGATTGAGCAAGACTGCGTGGGCTGCCACAGCGACCACCAAGGCCCCAAGCTGACACAGCGCAGTCGCAAGCCGTTTTCGCACAGCCTGCTGCGCGTGGCGGTGCGCGAGCAATGCCAAAGCTGCCACAAATCACCTCCCGACACCTTGCACCGGCAGGTTACAGGCAATTGCACGCAATGCCATAGCCAGCAAGCCTGGAAGCCAGCCACTTTTGCGCACGAGAAGTTTTTTGTACTTGACCGCGACCACACCACCCGCTGTGAAACCTGCCATGTGAATAACAATTACAAGACTTACACCTGCTACGGCTGCCATGAACATAACCCGGCTCGGGTGCGAGCCGAACACATGGAAGAAGGCATTCGCAATTTTGAAAACTGCGTTGAGTGCCATCGCAGTGCGCAGGGTGAGCCAGAAAACCGGGGCGTTGGTCAAGGCCAGCGCAAAAGCGAAGGCCAGCGTCGCGGGCGCGAAAAGGGCGATTAGTCTTCGGGGCGGTACATCAACCAGTCGGCAAATTTGTCAGCGGAGATCGGGCGGGCGTACAAATAACCTTGCCCGTGACCACATCCGAGTAGGGTGAGTTCGTTATTCTGCTCGGCACTTTCCACACCTTCAGCCACCACTTTCATGCCGAGATTGTTGGCCAGTGCAATGATGGTGGAGGCAATGGCTCTGTCTTCAGGGTTGTTAGCAATGCCATCGACAAAGCTTTTGTCAATCTTGAGCTCGTGGATGGGAAAACGCTTGAGGTAAGAGAGTGAACTGAAGCCGGTACCAAAGTCGTCCAGACTGATGCGTACCCCAAAACTCACCAGGTCAGCCAGCATTCGCTGAGCCCGGTCGATATCCATCAAGACACTTTCGGTGATCTCGATGCACAGGCGCTGCGGTGCTACGCCATGCTTTTTGATGATGCCTATGAGGTCTGTCACCATGTCAGATTTACGGAAATGGCGTGCCGAGATATTCACGCTGACATTCACCTGAGGCAGACCCCGGCGATCCCATTCGTTGATTTGCTGGCAGACTTGGCCAAGAACCCATTCGTCAATCGCAATGATCAGATGGCTTTCTTCGGCGATCGGAATAAATATTGCCGGTGAAAACAGACTATCAACGCGACGCCAGCGCACCAGAGCTTCGACACTCACCGCACTATTGTTGGCCAAGCTGATCTGGGGTTGATATTCCAGGAACAGTTCAGCTTGTTCGATGGCGTGGCGCAAACCATTTTCAATACCCATACGCTGAGTGGTTTGCTCGGCCAGATCGATGGTAAAGAACTGGTAGGAATTTTTCCCCTGGTCTTTGGCACGGTACATGGCGGCATCCGCGTTGCGCATCAGACCCGTGGGATCTGTTGCATCTTTGGGGAACATGCTGATGCCAATGCTGGCACTGACAAAACACTCATGATCGTTGAGAGAGTAGCTCATCGAAATAGCATTGATCAGCCGATGAGCCGTCATGGCTGCTTCGTGGCGCTCGGAAGATTCGAGCAGGATCACAAACTCGTCACCCCCCATGCGCGCCACGGTATCTTGAACCCGCACACAGTCAAGCAAGCGTTGGGCCGCCTGTTTGAGCAATTCGTCGCCAATGTTGTGACCCAGTGTGTCGTTGACGACCTTGAAGTTGTCGAGGTCAAGGAACAAGATCGCCAGATTCTCTTTAGAGCGTCCAGCACGCGCCAGCGCCAGGCGTAAACGGTCATTAAATAATGTGCGATTAGGTAAACCCGTCAGATCGTCATGCGTGGCCAGAAATTCGATGCGGTTTTGTGATTCCCTGACTTGCGTGATGTCGCTGAACATCGCCACATAGTTCACCACTGCACCGGCTTGGTCTTTCACCGTATTAATCGACAGCCATTCCAGATAAAGTTCGCCATCTTTTTTACGATTCCATATCTCGCCTTGCCACCATCCCTGGGCATTGATTTTTTCCCACATATCCGAATAAAAGATGGGTAAATGTTTGCCAGACGAAAGAAGTTGCGGTGTTTTGCCAACGATATCTTCACGTCCATAGCCCGTCACTTTGACGAAGGCATCGTTCACTGTCAACACACGCTGGTTGATGTCGGTCACCAAGACACCTTCTGCAGCCCGATCAAACACCCTTGCCGCCAGGCGCAACTGTTCTTCGGCATGTTTGCGTTCGGTGATGTCGGTTGCCTGGTAGCACACACCAGTAATGGCCCCATCATCGTCAAACAAGGGAAAGCGCACGACCAGAAAATGCCGATCTTCGCCACCGAGTTCGAGCGTTTCCTCGCGCTCAATGTCTTTGCGCAGGCGCATCGCTTCAAGCTCTCCCACTCGAAACAGATCAGATACCGAGGGCGGGAAAAGCTGAAAGTCAGTTTTACCAACGACCTGGCCAGACGGAAAACCAAAACTGCGCTCAAATTTAGGGTTGGCAAATTGGTAGCGACCAGAGGCATCTTTGACGGCCATCATCGACACCGAATTGTTCATCACAGCCAGTAATCGCTCTTGGTTCTCACGGGCGCCTTTTTCCACTTCATACAGACTGGTGTTGTCGGTAAACAGCAATATAGCCCCTGCCACTCGATGCTGTTCACGTAACAGCGGGGTGATGTGCAAGGCGTAATGGCGTTTGTTGGCATTGACAATCTGGCGATCCAGCGACAGTTGCGTTTGGATCACTTTCAAAATGTCGTCTTCCAGATCGGGCATGTTGTGCGGCATTGGCAAGTTGCCGATAGTGCGACCGATCTGGGGGACACCCAGTTTGAACAAATGGGCAGCCGCCCGGTTGAAACGCAGCAACGCGCGATTTTGATCGAGTACTAACAGCGGGTAGTCCACACTGTTTTGCACCGACTCCAGGTCGATGTTGAGTTCCTGCGTTTCCGCCGTCTTGATTTGCAGCTCTTCGTTGACGGTGGCCAGCTCTTCGTTGGTGGACTGCAGCTCTTCATTGGAGGCTTCCAGTTCTTCATTCGAGGCTTGCATTTCCTCGTTGGAGGCTTGAATCTCTTCGTTCAGCGCTTGCATTTCCTCGTTGGACGTCTCCAGTTCTTCAACCAGAGTTTGCAGGTGTTCGCGGGTGGCGGCGAGTTCGTCTTCCAGTTCGCGATCCGTTATGACAGCTGCTTCATCCGATGAATTTTTGGCGCTCGGCGGGACGATCCACTCAATGCAAACCATAAAAAGCCCATCGATACCGGTGTCGGGCAAGGGATGCACAGAAATTCGTATGCCACGCAACGGATCGATTGCCTTGATATGACGTGGCCTGCCATGAGCGATCACGTGTTTGACTTGCGCCTGGCGCATCAACACCTGGATTTCAGTGCGTAGTTCTCGACGGATCAATGAAATAAGGTCAAATGCCGGTTTGCCCGTTGCAATGTTGAGAAAACGGCTGGCATCGCCATGAATGTGTCGTATCTCGAACTTGGCGTTCACCAGAATCGTCAATGGAATGAAATGCCGACCAGCTGCATCGAGCAATATGTGCTCGTAACCCGAGTTGTTGGTCTTGACAGTTTCTTGGTGCAAGTTCAGGCCGGCAGGCGGATATTGGGCATCCGGACGGAACAGGGGCAGGCGTGCCAGTGCCCCGCTGCGACTGAACAGCCGGGCATCCTTGTCCACCACATCAAACAGTCCTTCTTGTTGAAACACGCTCTCGGATTTGCCCAAGAACATAAAACCACCCGGGCTGAGCGCGTAATGAAAGATCGACAACAAGCGCGCTTGCAGTTCGCTCTGAAAATAGATCAGCACATTGCGGCAGGTGACCAGATCCAGGCGCAAGAAGGGGGGGTCTTGCACCAAATCCTGACGTGCAAAAATAACCACATCACGCAAATTTTTATTGATCTCGTAGCGGTCACCGTGGGGTGTGAAGTGTGCTTTGAGGCGGCTTCGATCCATGTGGGCGAGACTGGTTGCTGCAAAAATGCCACGCCGTGCGCGCCCCATGGCCTCAAGGTCGATGTCGGTCGCAAAAATCTGGATGCGGTATTGGTCAAATGCGCTGCCCAGATGCTCCGCAAACAAAATCGCCAGCGAATAGGCTTCTTCACCCGTGGCGCAGCCGGCCACCCAGATGCGAATATCTTCGCCCAACTGCTTACCCGCCAAAATGCGTGCCACCACCTTTTCTAGTCCGGCAAAAGCTTCGGTATCGCGAAAAAACGAGGTGACCGAAATCAGGATGTCTTTGCACAACTTGTCGAGTTCGATTGGCGTTTCATCGGCCAGTGCCAGATAGTTGTCGAGTGTGGAGACGTGATTGGCCGCCATGCGGCGTTCGATGCGGCGCCACAGGGTCGGTTCTTTGTATTGCGAAAAATCGACCTTGGTGCGGTTCCTGACCTTGGCCAAGAGTGTTTTCAGTGTTGCTGGCGCATTGGGTGCCTGGGTCGCCATGGGAATACGCCCATGGTTTTGCACAATCAGGCCGATTTCAGCGCCCATGTTCTCGGGTGGCAAGATCCAGTCCACGCTGCCCGTGTCAATCGCTGACTGCGGCATACCGTTGTATTTTGCCGTGGTTGGGTCTTGTGAAAAAGTAAAACCGCCTGCGGCCTTGATGGCGTGAATGCCATGTGCGCCATCGGAACCCGTACCCGAGAGGATGATACCGATGCACAACTCGGCAAACTCTTCTGCGAGTGAGGCAAAAAACAAATTAACCGAAGGTTTGGGCAAGGATTCCTTGGCCGGCACAACCAAATGGAAGCATCCCGCACTGATCGTCACGTTGCGGTTGGGCGGGGTGATATACACCGTATTGGGTTCTGGTCGGGCGCCGTCTTCGATGTCGCACACCGGCATGGTCGTTTCGCGGCCCAGCAATTGCGCCATCATGCTGCGGTAGGTGGGCGAGAGGTGCTGCACCACCACGTAGCTTAGGCCGAGATTTTTCGGCAAATTGGGAAACAGTTGACTCAGCGCCTCAAGTCCGCCTGCTGAGGCGCCAATGCCGATGATAAAAGGGCGCTCTTCGGATGGTGCAGAAATGGCAGTGCTTGTTATTTTGTTTTTTGCACGAACCGGTTATTTTCTGCCGGGCTCGACGTGGTTTGCTGCAGGGATGTTTGCCTTGGATCTGTTAGTTGCCATGACTTGATCGCCAAAGTAGGAGGATAGGGTTAAATTGACCTGCAAATCTTTCGGAGAACCGACGAATTCTATGCTTGGCAATTAAATCATGAAATTTGTTTTTGTGAATCTTGCTGGGGCGCCAGTAACATCTGTTCTATGGCCAAAGATAAAACCCAATTTGTTTGCTCCGACTGCGCCGGCATCAGCCCCAAGTGGCTCGGCAAATGCCCGCACTGCAACGCCTGGAACACGCTGATCGAATCAGTCCCCGAAAGCATCAACTCAACCAAAAACCGCTTTGCGTCACTCGCCAAAACGACCGCTATCGCCGTGCTGGGTGAAATTGATGCCGTGGACATGGCGCGCACGCCCACCGGGCATGACGAACTTGATCGGGTGCTGGGCGGCGGCATGGTCGAAGGGGGTGTGGTGCTGATCGGTGGCGACCCTGGTATCGGCAAATCGACCTTGCTGCTGCAAGCGCTCGATTCATTGCAGCGCAGCGGCCAAAGCACCTTGTATGTGACGGGCGAAGAAAGCGGTGCGCAAGTGGCTTTGCGCGCACGCCGCTTGGGACTTGATGGCTCGCAAGTTAAGGTGCTGGCCGAGATTGGGTTGGAAAAAATCCTCGCCACCCTCGAATCCATGCAACCCGATATTGCGGTGATTGACTCGATTCAAACGGTTTACTCGGAGCAACTTACCTCGGCACCCGGCTCGGTCGCGCAAGTGCGCGAATGCGCGGCCCACCTGACGCGCTATGCCAAAGCCAGTGGTCGCTCGGATGGTGCGCAGCGCAGCAGGGCGACTTGCATTGTGCTGGTGGGGCATGTCACCAAAGCAGGTGCCTTGGCCGGGCCGCGCGTGCTGGAACACATGGTGGACACGGTGCTCTATTTTGAGGGCGACACGCATTCAAGCTTTCGGCTAGTGCGCGCCATCAAAAACCGCTTTGGTGCGGTCAACGAGATCGGTGTTTTTGCCATGACTGAGAAAGGGCTCAAAGGTGTCAGCAACCCGAGTGCCATCTTTTTAAGCCAGCACGCCGAGCCGGTGCCGGGCAGTTGCGTCATGGTGACGTTGGAGGGCACTCGCCCCATGCTGGTCGAAATCCAGGCACTGGTAGACAGTGGCGGCCCGAGCCCCCGGCGCTTGAGTGTGGGCTTGGATAAAGACCGCTTGGCCATGCTGCTGGCGGTGCTGCACCGCCACGCTGGTGTGGCGTGTATGGATCAGGACGTGTTTGTCAATGCCGTGGGTGGCGTGCGCATCAGCGAGCCAGCGGCTGACCTGGCGGTGCTGTTGGCCATTACGTCTTCGCTCAGAGGAAAACCGCTGCCCAAAGGTTTTTTTGCCTTTGGCGAGGTCGGGCTGGCCGGTGAAGTGCGCCCTGCTCCGCGTGGCCAAGAGCGGCTGAAAGAAGCTGCCAAGCTGGGCTTTAGCGTGGCCGTGGTGCCCAAAGCCAATTTGCCAAAAAACCTCAAGTCAAAAGACTTTGAGGGCCTGACGATTCACGCGGTGGAGCGCGTTGAGCAGGCCATGGAGCTGGTGCGCGGCTTGGGGTGATCGGCTCCTAAAAAGGCCACCACGCCAAGCGACCTCTTTACCCAACCGCTGTTCAACCCCAAGGTCATCAACCTGTTTGCAATTGTGCTGAGGCTGGTTGTGCCGCCATCGCTATCAAATCTGCCAGCTCGCCGCGTTCGTACAGCGCCAGAAAGGTGTTGGCAATTTCGGGGTCGAAATGCGTGCCAATCTCGCTGCGAATTTCTTGGATCGCTTGGTCAATCTGCCAGGCGCCTTTGTAGGGGCGAGTGCTGATCAGGGCGTCGAATACATCCACTACGGCGACAAGTCGAGCCACATAAGGCGTATCAGTCCCTGCCGTTGCATCCGGGTAACCGGTGCCGTCCCAGCGCTCGTGGTGCGAACGCGCCACCACACGCGCCACCGCCAGCGACGGGGCACGCTTCAGAATGGTGTCGCCGATTTCCGAGTGGCGCTCCATGATCTTGCGCTCGTCGGGTGCTAGCTTGCCGGGCTTGCGCAACACCACATCGGCAATGCCAACCTTGCCTATGTCATGCAGGCGGCTGGCTTTGCTGTAGAGCTCGACCTTGTCAGGCGGCAAGCCCAGCGCCAACGACAGGCGCCGGGTGTACTCCTGAATGCGCAGGATGTGCGCGCCAGTGGCTGAATCTTTGAACTCTGCCACCTGACCCAGCATGTCGATGGCTTCTTCATACGACTCTTCCAGGCTGTGATGCAGACGGTAGTTGTCCAAACCGGCGGCACATTGGTTGGCCAGAATCTGGATCAACTCGCGGTCACTGCGCGAGAGCGCCTCGGCTGACTCCAGGTAAACAAAACCAAACACCGCGTCATGCACCCGTAAGGGCACCACCAAAGCGCCATCGCGCAAACCTTCAGGCACAGGCTCGCCCTTGACCACGCGCGCGCACAATTCGGCGATTTGCTGGCGCCGTAGATCGGTTTGTTCACCGGCGGCCAAATCACCGGCGCCTGCACGAATCTGGATGTCGTGCCCCTCAACTGTGAGCACCATGCCGTCGATGGTAGAGATCATGCCCGAATGACCCAGCTTGCAGATGCCAATCAATTGCATCAACACGCCCTGAAAATACTCCTCCAGCTTGTCACGATGCAAGTTGTAGAGGTCGGGTGTAACGGCCAAAATGCGCGACAGTCCGGCACGGTTGAGTTCAATGGTTTGCAGGTCACGGTAGCCCTTGAGCGCCAGGCGCACCGTGGTGTAGAGCTTTTGCACGGTGAGCTCGGTTTTGTCGCGGTAGTCGTCAATGTCGTAGTTGTCGATCACATAGTGCTCTGGCGCAACACCCGGCTGACCGGTGCGAATGACCAGTCGCATGATCACATTGCCGCGCTCACGGCGAATATGCTCGACCAGTTTGAGCCCGGCATCGTCGCTCTCCATCACCACATCGATCAGTGCAACCGCAATGTCGGGATGGGCATCCAGCAGGGTTTTGGCTTGTGCGACCGAAGCCGCCTCGAGCAACTGCAGTGGGCGCCCCTGAAACTCAAAACCGCGCAAATTGATGCTGGTCAGGCGGCGCACGTCGACCTCATCGTCAACCACCAGCAGTTTCCAGGGGTTGGGTCTTGGCAATGCGTCTACCGGTATCTCGGTGGTTGGACTTGAGCGAACGATTTTCATGTTGGAGAGGCCATCTCAGGCGCTGCGTGGTTAGGCAAACAAATCAAAAATCGCACACCCTGACCGGGCTCGCTCGCGCAGACGATGCTGCCACCGAGCTTGTGCGTAACCAAGTTATAGGCGATATAGAGCCCCAAACCGCTGCCGCCTCGGTTGCGTCGGGTGGTGTAAAAAGGCTCAAACGCTTTTTTTAGACTGATTTCGTCCATGCCCACTCCATCGTCAGCCACGCTGATCTCGACTTTTGCGCCGTTTACCACCACATCCAGGCGCAAATTGCCTGGGGTGGTGCCGTCGTCAAAGGCATGGGCATGGGCGTTCAGACATAGGTTGGTGAGCACTTGGGTCAGCGCCCCGGGGATGCCGGTCAGCCGAAGATCGGCCGGACAATTCACCATAACCGTCATTTGACTGCGCTTGAAAATCGGCCGCAGGTTGTAGAGCACATCGTCAATCAGCTCGTCGAGCAGGTACTCACGCTCTTGCTCAGACGACTGGTCAATCGCCGTGCGCTTGAAGCTTTGCACCAGTGCGGCGGCGCGGCGCAAGTTGGACATGGCCAGTTCGTTCGTTTCGTGCAGGTAACCGAGCTGCTGGTTCAGCTCTTCTTCGGTCACTTCTTCACGCTGCAACAGCCGGGCGATATCTTCCACCACCTCGTTGGCTTGCGACACGGCACCGACGGCAACACCCACAGGGGTGTTCACCTCATGGGCAAAGCCGGCCACCATGCGCCCGAGTGAAGCCATCTTCTCGGCCTCGACCACCCGATCCTGCTCTTGGTGAATCTGTTCGTTGGCTGCCTGCAGCGCCGCCGTGCGATCGCACACGCGCTGCTCCAGCGTTTCGTTCAGTTGGGTCAACGACTGTTGGGCTTGCATGAGTTTTTCATTGCGCTCAATCAGATCGGAATAGAGCCGGCGCAGGCCGCCCAGCAGGATCACGGTGCGCGGGTCGTTCGAAGGCGTGTCGGCCACAAATGCCGCGTGTGCATCGCTGCCGCTGCGGATGGCCGCCACCTGTCGCCCCATCGACTGGTCATCACCCAAAATATGAAACACCAGCCAGTTGGCCAGGTAGTCCAATAGTTGTGGCAAATCAATCTGCCCGGCGGCATGACGCTGCGTCATCCAGTCGGTGACCTGCTGGACAAATTGGCGATGCGTTTCGCGGTGCCGCTGGGCATGCTCCGGATCCACCCCGGTCAAATCCATCAGCTCTTCTTCACACTGGAAGTGATACACGGTGTATTGCGCCAAGGTCGTGAGTGTGGCGTCGATGTGCTCGGGCTCACCACTGTCCAGATAGTCAGCCAAATCATTCACCAATGCGACCAGATGCTGATGCTGTGCATCGACTTCGGCCAGGCCGGTTTCGAACAGTGGACTCCACTGAAAGGTTTTCATGGTGTCTCCTTCAAGCGCTTGGATTTTGGAATGCTAACCAGATGCGTATTTTGCTGTACTCCGCCAACAATAACCGAGATCGGAATTTAACGATGCCAGAAAGCAAGATTCAAGCCGGCCTCCAACATCCGAATACAAAGCTACAAGTTTCGCCCAATGATGATCTTTTGCACGTCGGAGGTGCCTTCATAAATTTGGCAGACGCGCACGTCGCGGTAGATTCGTTCCACTGGGAAGTCGCTCACATAGCCGTAGCCACCCAGCGTCTGGATGGCAGCGCTGCACACTTTTTCAGCCATCTCGCTGGCAAACAGCTTGGCCATAGCGGCTTCTTTCAGGCAGGGGCGCCCCGCATCGCGCATGGCTGCGGCGTGCCACAGAAGTTGCCTGGCTGCTTCCAATTGTGTAGCGCACTCGGCAAGCCTGAAGCTCACTGCCTGGTGGTTGAAGATGGCCGTGCCGAAGCTTTGGCGGTCTTTGGCATAGGCAATGGCGACCTCTAATGCACTGCGTGCCATGCCGACACTTTGCGCGGCTATGCCAATGCGGCCGCCCTCCAGGCCGCCCAGGGCAATGCCATAACCTTGGCCTTCAGCGCCGATCAGGTTCTCGACCGGAATGCGGCAGTCATCAAAATTGATCTGCGCGGTGTCGCTGCTGTGCTGGCCGAGCTTGTCTTCGAGGCGCGCTACGGTGTAGCCCGGCGCGTTGGTGGGCACCAGAAAAGCGCTCATGCCTTTTTTGCCAGCACCCTTGTCGGTCACCGCAATCACAATGGCCACGTTGCCATTTTTGCCGCTGGTGATGAACTGCTTGACGCCGTTGATGACATAGGCATCGCCGTCTTTGACCGCCGTGGTGCGCAGACCCGAGGCATCGCTGCCCACATGTGGCTCGGTTAGACAAAACGCACCCAGCATCTGGCCTTGCGCCAACGGCTCTAACCATTGTTTTTTCTGTGCGGCATTGCCAAACTTCATCAAAATAGCATTCACCGGGCAGTTGGTGACGCTGATCACGGTGCTGGTGCCCCCGTCGCCTGCGGCAATTTCTTCGAGCACCAAGGCCAGTGTCAGGTAGTCCAGACCGGCGCCGCCGAGTTCTTCGGGCACACAAATGCCATAAGCACCGAGCGCGGCCAGGCCTTGGTGCACGTCCTTGGGAAAGGTGTGTTCTTTGTCCCACTTGGCGGCGTGCGGCCACAGCTCGGCTTGGGCAAAATCGCGCACCGCGTCGCGGATCATTTCCTGGTCTTGGGTTAACAGCATGGCATGTCTTTCAAAGGCATTTAAAAAATAGATGATCAAAAGACTGTCAACGCCCGTCCAGCATGCGTTGACAGCTTCCAAATTTATAGCATTTCAAGCGCCACGGCCGTCGCTTCACCACCACCAATGCACAAACTGGCAATACCTTTTTTCAAGCCCCGGGCTTGCAAGGCGTGCATCAGGGTGACCATGATGCGGGCACCGCTGCAGCCAATCGGGTGGCCCAAGGCGCAGGCACCGCCGTTCACATTCACGATGTCGTGGCTCAGGCCCAGGTCGTGCATCAGCGCCATCGGCACCACGGCAAAGGCCTCGTTCACCTCCCACAAATCGACATCCTTGACCGCCCATCCGGTCTTGGCCAACACCTTGTTGACCGAACCCACCGGGGCGGTGGCGAACCAGTTGGGTTCTTGGGCGTGCACGGCATGTGCCAGCAATCGAGCCAGGGGTTTGAGACCCAGCTTGGCAGCGGTCGATTCGCGCATCATCACCAAAGCAGCAGCACCGTCGTTGATGCTGGAGCTGCTGGCAGCGGTGATAGTGCCGTCTTTTTTGAAGGCTGGTTTGAGCGACGTGATCTTGTCGAGTTTGACCTTGCCCGGGCCTTCGTCGATGCTGATGACCGTTTCGCCGGCGCGGGTTTTGACCGTAACGGGGGCGATTTCTGCGGCAAATGCGCCTGACTTGGTAGCAGCTTGCGCCCGCTGCACGCTGGTCGTCGCGAAATGGTCTTGTTGCTCCCGGGTAAAGCCGTATTTGGCGGCGCAGTCTTCACCAAAGGTGCCCATCGAGCGCCCTGGCTCATAAGCGTCTTCCAGTCCGTCAAGCATCATGTGGTCAAAAATACGATCGTGGCCAATGCGGTAACCACCGCGCGCTTTGGGCAGCAGGTAGGGCGCGTTGGTCATGCTCTCCATGCCGCCCGCCACCAGCACGTCGGCACTGCCAGCCAACAGCATGTCGTGGGCAAACATGGCCGCACGCATGGCACTGCCGCACATCTTGCTCAGAGTGACGGCGCCGGTGGAAATGGGCAAGCCAGCCTTCAGCAAGGCCTGGCGTGCCGGTGCCTGACCTTGGCCGGCCATCAGGCAGTTGCCAAAAATGACTTCATTTACCAGCTCGGGGCTGACACCAGCGCGTGCCACAGCAGCCCGAATAGCAACTCCACCCAGGTCGTGTGCAGCCAGGCTGGAAAAATCGCCCTGAAAACTACCCATGGGGGTACGGGCGGCACTCACGATAACGATGCTGTCTGACATAAAAATCCTTTCAAAATTTACAATAAAAAATGGCTCTAGCGCTTATCTGGCGTGCATGAGAAGCTATCAAATTGATCCTGGCAGGTCGGTGCTGACCAACTCCGGCTTAAAGCGTTTACCTTGGTCATAAGGAAACACATCAAACATGTGGCCTTGCAAGATGCGGTCCTTGTTTTTTTGCCAGAACGCTGCTTCGAGCAAGTTGGCATGGTGTTTCATAAACACCTCGCGCACGACCGGGTTGCCCAATAAAAATGGTGCAAAGGTCTCTGGAAACACATCTTTGGGCCCCACGGTGTACCAGACCTCGCCCGACATTTCGTCTTCTTCACACCGAGCAACGGGCACCTTGCGAAACTT
>CAIYYA010000268.1 GCA_903930255.1 uncultured beta proteobacterium | reverse complement strand
CTCTGCGAAAGAACTCTTGTTCGTTGCTTGCTTTAAGGGTGACATTTTTCATACTTTGCTCCTGAGTGCAGTCCAATCGATGTGAAACTGATCTTCAATGTCGTCAAAACTCGTGAATTCAACCGCAGCGACAACACCGAAGTAGTGCCGGTGGTGATACCCATGCTGGTTGTCATAACCCACCACGCGTCCGTTATCGCCAGCGTGCAGTGCATGGTTGATGTACGCCAGGTTGTAACGAGCCACCTTACCTTGCGCATCAACCCAGATTTCACGTCGAAGCTGACCATTCCCGCGCTTTTGCGTGATGTGGTGCGTATCATCGACAATTTTTCGATCAGCCATGACATATATTATCACGGCTGACTCCCCGCCATGCCTTGGCTTGACGGATTGCCGGGCACGTTGAAGTAATTGTCGACATTGGCATCAGTTGCCTGACTATCGGCGGCCCTGGCAGGGGCCTGAAGTCAATAAAAAAAATTCCACAAATTCAGCAGTCAAAGTCACAAACCCAATCAGCTACTTTGATCAAATTCAGTGAGGGATGCAACCACTCGATAAGCACGCTTCTTGATCAATTAAGGATGAAATTCCATCACGATAGGGGATCATGCTCAGTGGCTTAAAGAGGCCGACTTCACCAGCCCGACCGCGTTAAATTGATAGCAGCTTACACTTACCCATCAAGCGCTAAAGCCTGATTCAGGCTAAAAGATTTATAGCATCATCAGCCTCTCTGTCAACAAATCAATCGACATCAAACGCTCAAATGGCCAAAGTGATTGGCGACGATGTCGATGCCTTCATCAAAACCAGCAAACAAAAGGGCAGCATCCCCGAAGACTTTGACGTGCCGGTTCCCTGCGTGTGCTGGTGATGTTGCTCGATGAGTTCTTTGAAGCGCTGGATGCCAACACCATGGAAATCGGCAAGACCGATTACAGCTACGACATCGTTCGTTAAGCCACTGGTCTGGTAGGGCGCTAGCGCCCGCCAGGCTTGCGTTAGCCGCTATCAATTTTAAATCTTTACCGAGTTCATCATGGCCAATGTAACCTTCAGCTCCCCGCGTTTGAAAAAAGATGTCACGGTATACGCCGTTGCCGGTGATACCAAGACCCTGCTCGCCACGGCCAAAGCCAACAACATCCCGCTCGATTCTGAATGCGAAAACGGCGAATGCGGCTCGTGCCAGGTGCAAGTGTCGGTGTTGTCTGGCAAGACGCCCATCGGCGTGGCTCTGACTGAGAAAGAAAAGTTGGTGCTCAAGCTGGCCGGCAAAATCACCGCGCAGCAAATTGCCGACGCCGAAACCAAAGACCTGCCACCCCCATGGCGCCTGGCGTGCCAGATGGTCGTGCGTGACGAGGATATTTTGGTTAGGTTCTAACTTGCAGACGTGTCGACTTTAAAACCAGGCGTTTGCCGGATTTTGGTCTGGAGGCAACTGCAAGGCCTGGGTCTGTAGCTGCTTACAAGCCATATTGGCCTGTAGCGCATGCAGAACAAGCGTAAGGCGCTTCTTATTTTGTAGCGTTTTGAGGTTTGTGACAGCAGGGTTTGGGGCATTGGCCCCCGCCTCATGCTGTCAAAGGCCCAGAAACCGGCCGGGATCAACGCCCCAAACACTGCGAACGACCTGTCGGCTCCGGTTACAGAATTCAGGGATGCATGAATGACTGTCGTTCGAGAGCCGACCTAGAGATTTGCGATCTGCCTGCTCCTTAGCAGGCGTTGGCAACCAAGTATCGCCCGGCAGCTTTGTGGCGACCGCTGCGCCAAACTGAGCACCCGCCATCGACCAGGAGCGGTCGGAGAAAAATTCGCTCCGAAGCGGCCCTTCAAAGTACAGGTTTCTCAACAGCAGTCATTGCTGGAACCATTTCCACTGATTTAAGAGGATCAACCGAGCGGCAAGTAAAGGGTCATTGACGCATCCACACAAGGGATGAATCCGTATCGCTCGTAGAAAGACTTCGCTTTTTCATCTTTTGCATCCACCAGTAACGCGTAGGCGCCAACAAGGCTGCGAGCGTGCAGACATCTGTCAACAGCACAGCCGATCAGAGTCTCGCCCAATCCGGCCCCACGACTTTCGATAGCGCGTGCCAGACGGCCCATCCGAAAACACGGGACAGGATAACGAGGCAGTTTTTTGCGTTCCGTGTTGCTGAGTTGCTGAACGTCTATTTGCGCCGCACTGAGCGTATAAAAACCCAGTATCCTTCTCGGCACTGCGTCATCCACCATAACAAAGACGGTGCTGAGGCCCTTTGCATTCTGCTGCGCCGCATATTTGTGCAAGTAATCATCCAGCGCCGACACCCCGCAATGAAAGGCTGCACGATCGTGCAGCCTGATGTCAAAAATCTGTTCTTCAAGCACGCTTGACCTTTGACGCAGCAGCCAGAGCACCCTGCAACGCCGGGTTAGGACTGAATGCGCCATTGATTGCTGCATTGAATGCAAGGAAGTCGCGTTTGGTGAGCGTCACCCGCGACTCCTGCTCCAACAGGGTTTGTGCTTTCTCTTTGGCGGCGCTGCGGACAAAGCCTGCCATGGTCGTACCCATAAGGCTTGCAGCACGGGAGAGAATATCCTTATCGTCAGCGTCAAGCTTCAGATCGAAACGGGCAACTGCTGTCATGACAACTCCAATTTAATACGGCATTTTACCGTATTAAATTGGCGCAGTCAAACTAACTGGATCTTTGAAATCAGAGCCATTTCCGCATGAAACAGAATTGTCCGTTGTCAGGGGCATCCCTTTTAGCAGGCTGCTAATTGGCAACCCAGTTCAACATGTGTAGACCCGCCATCGACCAGGAGCGGGTGCTCGCCAACGTCGGCATACTGGCAGTACTGCTACTCGATTACAACGAAAGCTAATCGAAAAGTCTTGCAATGGTCACCATCGGCAAAAACAATCGACTGATCGACAAGTTCAAGGGTATGAAGCCGAAGTGCTGATAAAAATCTGCTGCTAATGCATCTTTCGCATCAACCACAGCAGCCATGGCTGCAATACCAGCTGCAGCTTGCAGACTGCGATGCAGTGCATCCATGAGCAAGAACTGCCCCATTCCTTGGCCTTTTAGTCCTTGATCGACTGCCAATCGTCCCAGTAGCGT
>CAIYYA010000267.1 GCA_903930255.1 uncultured beta proteobacterium | reverse complement strand
CTGTACGGGAAGACCGAATACTTACACTATTCGCTCAACCCCCATCCAAGGGTCGGCACAAGATGGTTTGCCAATCCCGACGCAACGGGTACAACCAGATGTCCTTGATGGGAATCAGCGGCTTGTTGCTCTTGGACTTCTTGCCCCGCCCGGCAGTGCGCCCCACCAGAGTCCAGTTGGCGGCCTTGTAGCATGTGCCCTTGTGACGCTCAAACTCCACTTGAGGGTGGCTTGCTGGAGTTTTTGCTATTGAGCGCCAATCTGCCTTCGAGCTGCTTGATGCGCTCAAGCAATACCGCAATCTGCGCCATGAGGTCTTGCACTTGTTTTTGCAAGGGCCACAGCATCCGGATCAATTCATCCTTTTGCGCGTGGCTGAGTTGGGTGAGGTCGGGCAGGTTTGGCATCGACTCCGATTATTGCTCATAATTTCATAGCAATCGCAGGTTAAGCCTCTTCGGGGTGATGAGTAGTTACGATATTTGCATTTATTTTGATAGCATCTTGTGCACATCTGACGAACGCTAAAGCTTGTTTTCATGAAATTTCTGGCGCTGTCGATTTGGCCAAAATAACATGGGCAAAACGGTCTTTGTGCGACCCGCAGAATTGGGCGAATCTGCGCCCCTGCCGCTTCAAACCAACTTGATGCGTGGTGGCTGGGTCATGTGACCAGGCGCTTTGGCACGAAAGGCGCGCGGGAGCAATGGGTGGATTAAAGTAACACCAACAATAGCACCCGGCGGTTTTGTGCGCGCATCTTGGGAGTGTTGCCCTTGACTGCAGGCTGACTGCTGCCATAGCTGATGACGTTCATGCGGTGCAACGGCAGACCGGCGCTGTAAAGTGCATCACGCACAGCTTCAGCTCGCGAAAGCCCCAGCTCTTTATTGGTATCTGCATCGCCCACACGGTCAGTGTGTCCTTGAATTTCAATGAATACAGGGCGATTTTCAGCTTTCAGTTTTTTTGCCAAGTCGTCCAGCACTTTCAAGGCTTGTTTGCTCAATTTGGCCTGTCCACTGGCAAACTTGATTTGTCCGTCGCTCAAAGTTACCGTGTACAGCAATTTGCCAGATGTCAACTGGTTAGCAGAACTGGCACGATCAAGTCCGTCCTGCACTAACTTCTGTGCCAAAGCCGTGTTGGCTTCAATCTTGCCAAGCCGATTCTCCAAACTGCTCGTTTTAGCCTCAAACAGACTGTTTTTTGCTTCTTGAGAGGTTTGCAAAGTGCCGATTCGATTGTCCAGGCTGGCAAGCTGCGTGTCCAACCGCAAAAACTCGCTACTGTTGCGCGCCGCCGAAGCGGCTGTTTTGTCATTCACATAAGATTTGCTGGCACAAGCCGTCAGCAACAGCATCGAGCCAAGTATCAAAATAAGTTTTAACGGATGCTTCATGCGAATCATTCTAGTGCAGAGCTACTGAGCTTGGACTGGCAGTGAATCTACAATGCAGGCATGCGCGCACTATTTATTCTCTCCCTGACCTTGATTGGCTGCAATTTGGCAACCGCTCAAACCCCAGCCCCCGCAACCTCGTCCACGCTTGGCGTCGATGCCAAACCCATTGAAAAACGCACTGAGCGCATCGCCGTGGAAGACACTAACGCCCGCATTGACGAATTGCGCGTGGGTGGAGAAACCCAGTCCATCTCAGTGCAGCCCAAAAACGGTATGCCAGCCTATCAGGTAACCCCAAAAACTGGCGAGCGCAGCTGGAAAATCCTCGGTTTTTAAGCATGGCGGTGTACACCGAGGTCACATTCGATGAGGCCAGTGAACTTTTGCAGCAATTGCAACTTGGCACACTCACCCAACTGACAGCGTGCAGTGGCGGCATCGAAAACACCAACTACTTTGCAAGCACAGAGCTTGCCGGACAAGCGCACGACTACGTGCTGACGCTGTTTGAGCGGTTAAACCTGACGCAATTGCCGTTTTACCTGCAATTCATGCAACATTTGGGACAGCGTGGCATTCCAGTAGCGCAACCGCACGCCAACCAGCAAGGCCAGCTGGCTTTCATGTTCAAAGGCAAACCCTGCGCCGTGGTTGATAAGCTACGCGGCAAAAGTGAGTTAACGCCAACACCCTGGCACTGCGCTCAAATCGGCAGCATGCTGGCACACATGCACCAAGCCGGTCGCAATTTCGCTTTGCAACAACCCAATTTGCGGGGCTTGACATGGTGGAATGAAACCGCGGCGCAACTGCAGCCCCATTTAAGTCCAACGCAGCAACAACTCAGTCAGAGTGAATTGGCTTTTCAAAATCAACTGGCTGTTCAGCTTAATGACGCAGCGTTACCCCGAGGACCAGTGCACACTGATCTGTTTCGCGACAACGTAATGTTTGACGGCAACAACGATCAGCCTCAGCTCAGTGGCATCATTGATTTTTATTTTGCCGGCATCGACAGCTGGTTATTTGACTTGGCTGTCTGCCTTAACGATTGGTCGATTGACCCTGATGATGCGTCTCTTATTCCACAAAACGCAGAGCATTTGATCGCCTCATATAACGCCATTCGGCCACTCTTGGATGTAGAAAAAGCACACTTAAATTCCATGTTACGCGCTGCGGCTTTGCGCTTCTGGATTTCGCGACTCTCTGATTTTTTTCAGCCACGCCCGGCCAGCCTGTTAAAAGCGCACGATCCCAACCATTTCGAACGTGTGCTGCGGCAGCGCATCGCCGAAATCAAACTTGATGAATTGACAACCCATCCATGAAGCTCAATTTGGTCAAAGCTCGCACTGGCGCACATTGGGTCAAACGCGGCATACAAACATTTGTTAAACAACCCTTGGCAATGGCGGGTCTCTTTTTCATGTTCATGGCATTGATGTCGCTGATCAGCATGATTCCAGTACTCGGTTTACCTTTGGCGATGATGCTGATTCCAGCCACCACACTAGGGTTGATGTCAGCCACCCGTGAAGCTGAACAAGGCAAGTTTCCAATGCCGCTGATTTTGCTGAGTGCCTTTCGCGCTGATCCGCGAAGCAGTCGCGCCATGCTGACACTGGGGCTGATCTATGCTGGCGGATTTTTGCTGGCCATGAGCGCAGCCTATTTGGTCGACGGCGGGGGCTTTGCCAGCCTTTACTTGGGTGGCAGCAGCCCGAGCCCTGAGTTACTCCAATCGGCTGAGTTTCAAACCGCCATGTGGGTCTTTATTGGCTTGCATCTGCCGCTGTCGCTGATGGTTTGGCATGCCCCGGCGCTGGTTTTCTGGCATGGTTTAAGTCCGGCCAAAAGTCTGTTTTTCAGTTTGATTGCCTGTTTGCGGAATTTTTGGGCGTTTGCTCTATTTGGTGTACTTTGGTTGCTGGTGATGGTTCTGGCAGTGCTGCTGATCACCACCCTGGCAAGCTTGCTGGGCAGCCCGGAGCTTGCTGCAACGCTGATGTTTCCAGCGTTGGCACTCGTTGCTTCGATGTTTTTTACTTCTCTGTACTTCACTTTTTACGATTGTTTCAGCGCCACGCCCGATAGCCAGCACTGACAATCTGGCGCACACCAGCGCTTGTGAATTTGAACCAGTATGATGCGTGCTTGAAAATTTCTGGCGCAACAGGGGTTCCAAAATGAAAATTGCTGCTTTATTGAAGCGCCATGCTTTACGCATGGGCTTGAGCCTGATCATCGTTCCGATCTTGATACTCAATTCAATCGGGGTCGTTCAGCTTGACTTTGTACATCGTCTGGAAAACTATGCCTACGATGTGCGCCTGAAATCAACCATGCCAGGCACTGTTGATTCGCGCATTGTGATCGTTGATATTGATGAAAGCAGCCTGCAGCAGCAAGGCCATTGGCCCTGGCAGCGCAAGAAAATCGCGCACATGATCGACATGCTGTTTGATCACTACGGCATCAATGTGTTGGGTTTTGACGTGCTGTTTGCCGAGCATGACGACAGCTCCGGCATTGGACAGCTTGAACTATTGCAGCGCACTGACCTAAAAAACAACCCCGAATTCATCCGCTCTTTGAAACGCTTGCGCCCAAGCTTGATGTATGACGAAATTTTCGCCAATAGTCTGAAAAATCGCAACATTGTGCTGGGCTATTATTTCCGTCACGATGGTCAGCCAGACAGTCAGGTCGGTCAGTTGCCTGCGCCCGCTTTTGCCAATGGTAGTTTTAATGCGAATAGTGTGAATGCCGTGACAGCCTCGGGCTTTTCGGCCAATTTGCCGGTGCTGCAAAGTGCCGCCATTTCAGGCGGATTTTTTAACGCTTCACCACTGATCGACCCTGACGGTGTTTTTCGACGTATTTCCTTGCTTCAGATGTTTGATGGCAAGCTCTATGCCACGTTGAGTTTAGCCATGGCACGCCTGGCCCTGCAAGAAAATCATCTGGAGCTGGTTTATGAAGGTGGTGCTCAGAATTCGGTCGCTTTGGAGTCCATCAAGTTGGGCAAACGCAGTATTCCGGTGGATTCCGATGTTGCAGCACTAGTGCCCTACCGAGGCAAGCAAGGCAGTTATGTTTATGTCTCAGCCAGTGACGTTTTGCAGGGCAAAGTGGCGCGTGAAGTACTCCAAGGGGCGATAGTTCTGGTTGGCACAACGGCACCAGGTTTGCTTGATTTACGCACGGCACCTATGCAGGACTCCTATGCCGGTGTTGAACTGCATGCCAACATGATTGCAGGCATTTTGGACGGCAGCATCAAAGATCGTCCTGCCTACCTGTTGGCCGTTGAACTGGTGCTGTTACTACTGACCGGCTTGGCTATGGCAATGGCTTTACCTCTACTTAGCCCAATGGTGGCGACCATCATCACGGGGGTGACCATGATCGGTGTTGTGGGGGTAAATCTTTATGCTTGGCAAGCGTTTAATCTGATCTTGCCGCTGGCATCGGGTTTGGTGCTGATCAGTGGCTTGTTTGTTTTTAACATGACGTATGGTTTTTTTGTCGACTCACGTGGCAAACGCATGCTGGCACGCTTGTTTGGTCAATATGTACCGCCCGAATT
>CAIYYA010000266.1 GCA_903930255.1 uncultured beta proteobacterium | reverse complement strand
ACTGTATTGACGCCGTGGCGGCTTCCTGAACTTGGTTATTGCATCCTTGCGGCTAGCCCACTTTGACGAACTGGTTGCAACATCGCTGCCGGTCGACCCCTAGTTGCCAGCGGCAACTAGGGAGCAGGAAGCTCGCAAATCTCTAAGACTGGAAACGCTGCAGACCTGTCCATGACTTTTCAGCCGCCAATGTCGGCAATATGATTCAGTCGAGGCGAAATGACGGGCTCCTTTATGGAACCCCACCATCAATCCGACGCGCATCATTTCATGGCTTCAATGGCCGGTATCCGGCTGGCAATTCGCTGATCTGACTGTCTGGAGTGGGCACTTAGTTCGCGGCCACGACGGACTGGTTCAGAGCATCCCGGTTCGACGTAAATCCCAAAGCTGGGTACCCTATTTCCAAATTCAGCGAGCTGCCTGCGCTTGGGATCGCTGCTCGCTTAAGTTCAGAAGGTCATTCATCCTGGATTTCGACGGACGTAACAGTCGGCTCATGTCGCATCCGACCCCTGTGAAGTCACGCAGTCAGCTTCATCGCAATTGCCGCCATGATCATCAAAAAACGAAAACCTGCACTGCCAATTTTCTTATCCTCGTTGTCATCAAAAATTGGAAGAATGCCAAACTTGCTGGATGCCCAGATCTTGCGGCCATTTTTAGGTGGCTTTTTTTCAATCTGAATCGACGAATGCAGACCCAAAACCTTGCGCCATGCTGCGGCTTGCTTGGAACGCGTTGATGTGATGTCGTAACTAATGAACTGAATTTCATCAGTTTGTAAACCGAGGTTTTTCAGGAAAAGCAATAAATCTTTTGCGCTCGGAGCATCCTCTGTGCTGGCAAAGGTCAAGCCCCCGAAGTCAGCCGTTGCCTGCTGCATATACTGTTTGAGGACACGAGCGTACAACGCTTTGTGGTGGCGATACGTTTCTATAAAGCTTGCTGCAAGTCGATTAAAAACAGCAATATCTCTAGCTTCGTGAGGTTTAACCGGACAAGCTATTCGAACCGTCTTTTCTGGCTCCCTTCGATCGGGTGTCCATAGAGTAAAGCGGTGCCGATATGACTGGTTTTTCTCTGATAGCTTTAAATTGTGCAACCAATTTGCCGTGCTCAGATAAGCCTTCAAATCGTCAACAGGTATGCCCTTGGTCTGGCTGATTTCCTCAATTGATTTCTGTCCTGAACTCAGTTGCCAAAGCGCATGCCAAATATTCTCAAGTCGGCCAATAGCAGCTCTATTTTCTTGTTGTGCAGGGATTGGTTCTGGCATCTGTCTAGACTTCGGAATGTCAGTTGGCTCCAAACGGGCACAAAATTCCTTCTGATAGATACGTGCAATCCATGTGTCGTAATTGTTTCCTTCCTGATGACGGTAAGCTGTTACAACTGATTTCATCGATGCAGCAATAACAGTTCTCGTATCGGGTGCGATAGACGAACAAGTTAGCGATTCAGCAAGAAGTATGTCCAAATGATGAATATAGTGTTCAACGGAAACATCAGGTCCGGAGTGACCAAGCATGGCCGAAACCGCCCAAATATCTCGCCGTGTTGGCCTTAGACTACCCAGAAGATTTTGTCTAAACAGTTCAAAGGTATCTTCAGAAGATGCGTACCCCGGCAAGCTTGCTAGCACACGAGCTCGATTCATGCCAGCGCTCATGGCCATTAGAACGGTCATTCTGCTGGCAAAACTGTGACGTAAATGGTGGAATCGCAAAGTTGGGTCGCCGGTGATTTCGCGCATCACTTCGTGCAGCAACGGAAATAGCGTATCTTGAGGTACGAATTTGAACCCACGCTTTGGCAATGAGAACAAGAATGTTGAGTAGCTGCTACTCAACTCCTCAACCTGGCGTTGAGACACCCAGCACCGCAAACGATCGAGTTCAACAGTGTCCAGAAGCGCAAAAAGGGGTAATTTGCGCGTTGAGCTGATCGATTTCAGACCACGTGACTCCGTTGGACGAACCAGTAATTCAGCGCACCCGTCAAACTGCACATCTGCCAAATCAAGCTTCAAGACTTCCATGCGTCTGAGACCGCACCGAAATGACAAGGTCAAAATCAGCCATGCGATTTCAATCAGCCGACTTGCGTCCTGTTGTTTGCTCAAGAGTGGATATCGACCTACGCCCTTATCCGTAAACTGCTCACGAATTTTAAAAAATTCTGCCTCAGAAATAACATTGGCATCAACTGGCAACAAGCCCGATGATGAGGGAAAAACTTCTCTTGCATCCATCGGATCGCATCCGCGATCCATCTCAAGAAAGTTTTGAAATTCGCGCAACGCGCGCACCAATTTTCTTCTGATCGAAGGGGTTGGTGCATCACTCAATACTTCTTCGTAATAACTAACCCAGTCATTAGTTGCCAATTGTGAAACGTCATGTCCGACCAACCCACCGAGTCGCAAAGAAACTGAAACCACGTAGGCACGACAAGTGCTCACGGCCATGCGAACCTTGTTCGTATTGGTGCGCGCAAAGATCCGTAGTGCAAAACTGGCAAACAGCTCACCAACCTCACCTGGGCAGAATCCAGCAGTTCTCAATTTGAGCAATCGATCTACTTCTCTCGTAATGGATTGGCGATCATCACCCCTCATAACAGCACGCAGAGCACTCAACCAGCGCGGCTCAACTTCTCCACTAAGTTCTACGTCCTGTTCAATGCCTGTTCCGGGTGGTCCCAATGAATTGACATCAGATTCAGTGGGCGATGTGGCATCAATTCCATGCAAACGCCGATAGGCATGGGGCCGTAACGAGTGGGAAACAAAGCTTCTCGCGGCATAGTGCACCAAATAACTTGGAATTTTTCTCTCAAAATCCAAACGAACGGCATCGAGCAATGCACTTAAGCTGGTTGGAAATGCGTATTCATGACCAGTTGATTGAAGAAATCCGCTGATGCATCGCCAGATAAAGGCTCCTAAATTTTCTGACTTGAATTCCTTTTGCCCGATGGCCACACTGACTGTTTGGCGCGGCAAGTACATGATGAGGGCAGCAGTTAAGGCATCTGCAAACCATCGTCGAAACTCTGCGTTTTCTTGCGTTTTGTGGCGCAGTGAGAGTTCAATAAACAATCGATCATCAATACAAATCAATGATTGACCTAACGATTGATTTACGGTTTGCAGATGTCGCAGCAACGCCGTCAATGTTGCAGGTGCAAGCATCCCTGCATGAACAATTGCAGCAATCAAAATCTGTCCGAGCGCTATTTCGGCAATACGTTGCGGCTTATGTTTTGTTCGTTTCAGTAAACCGGGGGAATGGATCGATAGCGCCAGTGTTTCCCGCAGTTGTGATGCCACATCACGCGAGGTCCAGCGATCACCTCGAAAAGGGCTTGACTGTCGTTTGAGAAGAACCGGGATTGGGGGTGGACAGAGAATAAACAACCCTTCGGCGTTGCCCCTGTCGATGATTTTGGTCATGAGCGAGACAACGTCAACGCCCAGGGACTGGGGTCTGAAATGCGCCAGAATGTCGGCGGTTAGATTCTTTGTGATCGATTTTGGAATATCGACGACAGGTTTGCCCACCAAATAATCAGCCAATGGATTTTTTCGGCGCCTTCCAAGCCATTTCCTCAGCGCTGGTAACTGTTGAATTTGTGATGGTGTCAGATCAAGATTTTCTTGTCGCCATAGTTTTGTCAACTCAACAACTTCAAGCTGAATTTGCTCCTCTATTGGCTGTACTAAATTGGCATTCAAAACCACTTACACCACCATTCTGCTCAAAATCGGCTGCGTCAGATTAATTTCACTCAGTAGGGGCTCCAGATAGCGCTGGAGTTTTTCAATATACAGCTCAAAGCTAAAACTTGAGAAAGTGCCAAAAGGTTCCTCACCCGAATACCAATGTCCCATGAAAGCATCGACAATTTCTGGCGGGCAGTCTCGCTCCAATAGCTCTGTGCGCAAAAACCGTCGATGCGTGTTGACTTCAACATTAAGGTAGCGCTTGAGTAAGGGTTCTATCAGCTTGGGTCGTACCACAGTGAAATTGTTGTTTTGATCCAGGAATAGACATGGCTCTTGAATCAGAGATTCCGACAAACGCGGATGACGCTCTTTAACCAAATTTAAATGGCTCTCATAGCCTTGCATATGACGATGTAACCCAACGGGTATCCAGACCAGACGCGTCTTGTGACAGGATTCATCATCTTTGTCGGACAGAGAGGCCAAACCGTTGGTGCTATCAATCGAATTAAAACTCAGGTACGGCGTAACTATGGCTCTGCAAGTCGTGCTGTAAGCGAAAAACTGCACCGAATACAGCGTCAACAAATTGTGATATTCAATGAATCCCGCCAAGTCAAGGTAGTTTTCAGCGTGCTTGATATCATTTTTGAGTTGCGTAAACATTGAGCGCACAGCTTGTACAGTCGGGCAGAGTCGGGCTCCGACCGAACATGGCGACGTCTTTTCAATCCAATTATTGGCTAGCTTGGCGCAGGGGGAGTCTGCAACATTTACAGTGGTTAAAGAACTGGCTGCTCTTATATAGTGCTGCTGAATGTCAGTTGCCCATGGTGATGTGTAATGAAGTCGTACACGTGCCAGTGGATGCGGGGTTCCCGTCACGCAACTGGCTACTGCCGGATCACCCGTATATTGATGAACCTTCAGCCAAAGCGCCCATTGAATTTTGTTGATGGTCATGCGTCCATCTGGAAAGCTCTGCTTGAGCCACTTCTTGATATACCCAGATATCGATTCTTCCTGATTCACAAAAAGAGCTTGTTTGGCGTTTGCATTTGGGCGACGTCCCAGTAATTTGCTCACAACCGAACTTAGAGAAACCAAATCGGGTAAGTCATACGTCGCAGCTTGAAGGCGCACTTGTCCTGGCGTCGAATCCACTTCCGTCATGTATTCGGGTCGGAGTACTTTGATACGCCATCGTATGCTTTCAATTTCTCCCTGGGTAGGAATAACGACTGACATGTCGGTGTCGTTTACTTCAATGGCCTCGTAGCACGTTCGAGCTTGCACAACACGTTGAAGTTCGCTGCCAGTCCACAACATGATATTCAGTGTCAACAAGGACTCTGCATCCAGCACTTGCTGCTCTGACCATTTTGCAATGGTCATCAGGCTCTTTAGTTTGTGGTCAAGAATGTTGTGCAGATTGGTGATTTCCTGCTTTGACAATGTGCCGTAGTCCCAGGGTAATACTTGATTGCTCCGCGTCATGTAGCGCAACTTTGTTCGAGCCGTTCGTGCTAAAGCCCCTGGGTCTTGCTTGGTGGTGCTACAGTCAAAGTCACTCAACAGCACCTCTTGGTCATCGTCATTCTCATCCGGTGGCAGATCGATTTTGAGTAAAGCGTTTTTCTTCCTTGTTGAAGCACTTGTAAATTTGACGATGTCGATCGTCCCCCAATCGGTGGCTGGATCATCATCCGAGCCATTTGGCAATCTTTCGACAGTTAATCGAGAACCTTCAAGTCTGCCACCAACCCAGCGGTGGCCGCCACTCGCACCCCCACCGCCCCCACCATTTTTCTCCCTCCAGTCATGAATGCCCCATACTTTCTGGAGAAAGCGACCAAGTGCATCGCAGTCTCCCTCGATAACGGAATCGGAAAGGGCTTGCGAATTGACTAGCTCTTCAACAAAATCCTCTGGCTTGAGCTCGGGGCTAAGTTCATGGATGAAATGTTGGTATTTGCTTTCAGATAAACGACGAACAGCAAGTGCTGCTGGGCCAACTCTGGTTGGCAAGAACTTCCATTCAAGTTCCATGCCTTGAAATTTGTAGTTTTCCACGCTTGAGTGCTCTCGCATGGCGAACACATGCGCGATAAACAGTTGAGCGCTCAGCAATATGAAGCTATCCCCAACTGGGCCGGGCGGAACCAGCTCGCAAAGCATCGAGTAGTGTGGAAATTCAGTTGATCGGGAACCCCTCATGGGATTATTTTTGGATGTATTGAATTTGCGCGAAAAGTGCTCGCCTATGTCACGAGTTAGAGTCTTTTCTTCCTGAAGTACCCACATTAATGTGGGGAGCCAAGTGGAAATTTGGGCATCTTGTACAGCACCAGACCAGGTTGATGGAATGTGCTCGAGTATGCTGACGATGCGCGATGCTGCGGTTGTGAATGCTAGAAGGTGGCAATCGGCAGTGATCAACCACAAAATTTCCCACAAATCATCGGCACTTCGTCCTGACTTCGTAGCATGGGAAAGTAGTTTTTGAATGCTTGGACTGTCGATGGGAACAACGGGATCGACTTTCATAACAGTGATTCCCAGGGATCTCCATCGGATGAAAGGTTTGACTCCATATGTGTCACATTTTTCGACTTCAGTTTTCGCTTGTCGACACCATAAACTTTGGAGATGTACTTATCCACATCGTTGCCTGATGCCAGGCCAACTGATTTTTTCGCCAGGGGAGGCTCCCACAAACCGGCAGCGTTGGCACGTCGCGCCACTTCAGCCAGTTTGTCGAGCTCTGAAAAGTGAACGCCAAACAGTGCTGGCATGAACAAAAATTCGTAGAGGTAGTTTTTTTTGATCTGCTCAGCGGTCACATCAAAAACTTCAATGCTATGAATTTTGGTGTCTTGATCGAAAATCGACGACAAAGACAGGTAGGCATGAATGTTGCCAATGCACCGCAATCTTTGATTTTCTTTGTAAACCCAAATTGGGTTTCTTCTTAAAACGAATTGAAATCCTGGATCCGTTTTTGAATTGACGTACGGCGCTTTTAATGGCGGAATTCCCAATTCTTGATTGAATTCTTCAATTGCCGAATGAATTCCAAGAACTTGAGAAAGTCTAATTATTGAAAAAAATGGTTCTTTATTTTTTTCAATAATTGAGTTTTCATTCCTATTCTTTGATGCACTGATTTCAATTGGATCAATTGATGGCTCCAATTGACTGTCATTTTGACTGTTCATGAAAATGAACTCCGGGAATTTTTGAGGCTATTTGCAATCTAAACGGTGCGATGGGTTAATTACTGGGATGCCATCTTCGATGTAATCGTTCGCACCAAGAGCGGTTCCGAATGTCCCGGTAGAGATAGACATGCAGGAGTCACCCAGACGGCCGATAAGCCAATGCTCCGGCACCTTGCCGATCCACTCTGCCCCAGACTCCTTGTAGACCGGATAGGGTTTGTAGTGGCTCATACCTGTTTTTCCTCAGGCGCTGCCAGTATGGCCGAGCGTTCCCGTGCGTGGGCGATGGCGCGGTGCAGGCGTTCGCGCAGCACGTCAGCAGACGGCAACTCCACCAGATATTCAGCCACACGAATCGACTTGCCTTCCAGTTGCAGCAATTCCACCTGCTCGGCATCCGCGCCTGCACACAGGATCAAACCTATCGGCGCATCCTCGCCGGAGGCGCGTTCGTGCTTGTCCAGCCAACGCAGGTAAAGTTCCATCTGGCCGGTGTGGGCAGGCTGGAATGACTCCAGCTTGAGTTCCACCGCCACCAGTCGCCGCAAATGACGGTGATAGAAAAGCAGATCAAGGTAGAAATCGTCTTTGCCGACGCTCATGCGCTTTTGTCGAGCGACAAAGCAGAAACCGCTACCCATTTCCAGCAGGACGGTTTCCATTTCGCGCAGGATGGCGGCTTCCAAGTCTTTTTCGCTGTAAGCCCCAGACAGCCCCAGAAAGTCCAGAAGGTAGGGATCGCGGAAGACGAGATCGGGTGTCATGCGACCATCGCGCAAGGTAGCCAGTTCTTGCCGGATGACTTCCTCGCTGTTTTTTGATAGCGCTGTTCGCTCGAAAAGCATACTGCCGATTTTCTGACGCAGGGCGCGCACGCTCCAGTGTTCCACCCGACACATTTCGGCGTAAAACTCGCGGGCAAGCGGGTCTTTTAACGGCAGCAGTGCCAGAAAGTGCGTCCAGGTCAATTCTTGTATCAATGCCGCAAGAATCCGCTCGTCGGGAAACTGTTCGGCAAAACGAGCCATGCGTGTCAGCGCAGAGTAGCTGAACCCCTTGCCGAATTCCCGTTCCAATTGTTGCGCCAGTGTCGCAAGAATCTTTTGCCCGTATTTACCTCGGCCATCGGTCAGGTTTTCTGCCAAAAGTCGCTTGCCGATGCGCCAGTAGGCAATGGTCAGGCCGACATTTGCAGCGCGGGCAACCTGATGCCGCGCATCTTCGATCAGTGCGCGAATGTCCGCCAACAACGACTCGGGGGCAGTTGCGAGATTGGTCATTTTGTTACCCCGCGCGATTTCTGCTCTTGCAGCCATTGTGCCTTGCTGTACCGGTAGCAGGGAAACTCTGCTTCCAGCGTGGTTTGTCCCAAGATCAAGCGACGGGCAAGTTTTGCAACCAAAGCCAATTCAGTCTGGTTGCGCACTTCCATTGGCGCAACCAGGCTGATGCCCGTTGCCCAGTTCAGCCGCTCCCGTTTCCATGAATGTGCCACATCAAACTCAATGCCCTCGGCACGCAAGCGCTCGCTAATGTCATGCAGCTTGTCGTAGTAGTTCTGCTGATCTTCCGATGGCTGGCGACTGGTATAGCTGACGATTTTTTTACGTGAATGCCCCACCTTTATATAGTTTGTTGTGCATCCTTCAAAAAGCCAGTCATCACCCGGATCGTCTCCCGCTTGTTGGTACGACTGCTCTTTAATGGCATCGGCATAAACAAGGCGCGGATGCCGCCACCAGACAATGATGCGACGACCGTTGAGAATAAAACCTACATCGTCCCACCATGACAGGCTATCAGGGTCGGTTTCGGTATAGGCGTGCGGAATATACAAGCCGCCCTGCGACAAACGCCAGGAGTGGTGACGGTGGTATTGGCGCTGCATGCGTCCGAAGCGCTCGAGTCTGGGATTCTTCATTTCGTCAGCTCCAGAGCACATTTCAGACACCGCAGTAGTGTGAATGGCAAGATGACCTTGCCAAAATCGGTATGCACGAAGTCACCCCAAAGGTATTCAGCGTTTTTCCAAATGAAGTCCGCCAACGATGCGCCGGAACCAGTCTGCTCTGTCATTCTTGACTCCTGCCTGATTTTGCACAAAAGAGTGCATCAGAATTTGTTGAATTTCAACCAGTTTTTGCACAAGACAGATGATGCGCTTAAATTCAGCTACAACCTCAGAATGCACATCGTCTTTGTTTTTGAAATGCAAAAAACGAGACTTGT
>CAIYYA010000265.1 GCA_903930255.1 uncultured beta proteobacterium | reverse complement strand
TCCCAATGGGATTGTCCAGTGGGTGTTTGGGTGTACTGTGCAACAGGCATGTCCGCAACGGTAACGGAAATTGTATTTTGTGTCCAGTAATTTTTAACACCAGCAACTTTTGCCTGTACGGGAAGACCGAATACTTACCTTAGTTTACCGCCCCAATTGCAGCAAAATTGCAGCAAAATTCACTCACATGAATTGGTTATTGCAACGGGTACAAACCCATTTGTAGGTTGCCTTAAACAGAGGAATTGGCTGACTGACACCACTGCCATCATCAGTCAATTTTATTCAAACAGCTCAGCGTGCGTCCCAGTTCTTACAAAAATAACCAGCCCATGTTTAGCGCTGTCAATCAATTTGTAAGCAAGCAAAAAATCACCCCCAATGTGACATTCCCGGTGTCCTTCCCATTGACCACCGAGCGCATGATCCAACCACTCCGGCCCCAATGGTCCTTCATTAGTGATCAGCATCAGCATGGCTTGCTTGAGTCGATTCAGGTCATACCGACCAGATTTTGTGATGCGCTCCCAGTCCTTTAAAAAAGACTTGGCATAGTCTGCGGCTCTTGGCAAAGAGGCTCGCTTACTTTCGGCAGTTCTTTTCGAGATCATCAAAGAGCTCGGTTGCTGAATTGAAGCGTGCAGTATGTGCGAGCGCAATTTGATCTGCCTCTGCCATTGCAACTCGGGTTTCGGCGTTTGGCGCTTTAATTGCAAATGGCATTTGCTTGTCAGCCACTACACGCATTAAAAATACACGCACTGCGTCAGATACCGTTAAACCCATGGCTGCAAGCGTTTCGCTAGCTTGGGCTTTGATTTGTTCGCTCACTCGAACGTGTACCATGGTCGTTGCAGTCATATTGGGCATCCTTTTGAGATTCATTGTATCTCAAAAGGATTTTGAGCTGAATTTTTTAGTGAACAAAATAATTGGACATCTCAAGGAGTCCGGATAACAGGGGAAAAATCATTGTGATCTTGCCCCCAAAAAACGGACTCCTTAGCATCCCAACCCCGCACGCGGGCCAGGCGTTCTCAAAGAAACAAGGGGCTATGGCAGCGCCGTTGTCAGATCACCATGCGATCTGTGCAAATTTGCGCAAAAAGGCGAATGGCAGCGCCGAAATGACCGCAATTGCATTGGTGCGAGCTCGCAGTGGTTAGCGCCACTGTTGAGTGAGCCCGCCACTCAGCATGGTCCAGGAATCGTCGACGACATTGGTGAGCGCAGCGATGCGCATCCCGTTTGTGAGAGTGAGTCAAATTTGACGACTCCCATGGCGCTGCCATTCGTTAACTATTGTGGAGTACAACATGGCAGTTCGTGTAAAAGAGGATGAAATTTTCCCCAATGCAGCGGGAATTGACGTAGGCGCATCGAGCCACTGGGTGGCAGTGCCATCACGCTCAAGTGATGAGCCGGTGCGCGAGTTCGGGGCAATGACAGACGACCTCAACGCGATGGCGACTTGGTTGATAGCATGCGGTGTGGACATGGTGGCACTGGAGTCGACCGGCGTGTACTGGATACCGATGTTTGAAGTGCTGGAGCAGCGAGGGCTCAAAGTCTGGTTGGTTGATGCGCGGCAGATGAAATATGTGCCTGGTCGAAAAAGCGATGTGCAAGACTGCCAGTGGCTGCAAAAGCTCATGAGCCTGGGTTTCTTGCGTGCTGCATTTCGTCCAGACGCTGAGGTCTGCGAACTACGCGCCGTGGCACGTCAGCGCGATATTCTGGTCACAGATCAAGCCAGTTGGGTGCAACGCATGCAAAAGGCACTGGTGCAGATGAACATCCAGCTCACCGAAGTGCTCAGCGATGTCATGGGCCTGACAGGATCATTAATCATCCGCGACATTGTGGCCGGCGAGCGCGACCCCAAGGCACTGGCACGTCATCGGGACAGTCGTGTCAAAGCCAGCACTGAGGAAATCATCAAAGCCTTAACCGGTAACTGGCGCGAGGAGCACCTGTTTGTGTTGCGTCAGTCGCTGGGGATGTATGACGACATCGCACGCCACCTAGCTGACTGCGATAACAAGCTCAACGCCGGACTGAAAAATTTGGGCCAAAAAAGCATTGATCTGGGTAAGACACCGCGTGCGGGCAGCAAACAGCGCAAAGAATATGACATGCGCCAGGTACTGGCCAACTGGGCCGGTGTTGACCTCACCCGCATCAACGGCCTTGGCTTGGCGGCAGTGACGAAGATACTCACAGAAATCGGCCCTTATTTGAGTCGCTTTCCAACTGTCAAGCACTTCTGTTCATGGCTGGGACTGTGCCCAGGCACCAAAATCAGCGGGGGCAAGGTGCTATCAGCCAAGACCAAGCGCTCGGTCAATCGGGTGCGCCAAGTCCTGAAGATGGCCGCCATGAGCCTGTCACGCTGCGACTCTGCCCTGGGTGCGTTTTATCGACGACTGAGCGCCCGCATGGACAAGCCAAGTGCCAACACAGCGGTGGCACACAAGCTCGCGCGCATGGTGTATTTCATGCTGACTCGGGGTGAAGAATTCGTCGACAAGGGACAGCAGCACTACGAAGAGCAGCAGCTTGCGCGCAGCGTTGCCGCGCTCAAACGCCGGGCTACAACACTTGGTTTTGTGATCACGCCAATGGCAGCTGCGGGGGCCTGAAAACCTAGCCCAGTATTTTGTTTCTTGTGAGGTCAATGAATGATTCATCGATTGAATAGATTTCTTGGCGATGCCCCAAGCCTGCAGCCAGACTCATCATTCGGTCGCTCATGTCGCCATACAAGGCAAAATTGGCAGACAGCGCTACAAGTCCGTCTGAATCTTCAAAATGGCGAATTTGAAACCACGGCGCACCCATCTTGATGCCCAGGGCTTTGGCTTCATTGGACCGAGCAATGGCACAGCCATCGTTGTTTCTGAATGACCCTAACAGTTAGTAGAGGGTAAGTGCTTGAATTCATTCACGAAACGGAGGCTAACAATTTTCTCAAAGCGAGCCGACAGTTAAAACTGGGCGTTGGTCCGTTTTAGAGACCCAATGCCGTCGGTCACGGCAGTCAGCTTTCAGGTTGTCTAACTCATTGTCGGCACAAGTCGTCTGTGGTGGACTTGAACGTGCCCAAAGCGGACATCGACCTGCATGTGCTTGGGAACCGGACTCACACTGGCCATAACTCACCAACTTGCATGAAAATCCGACATCGACCGATTCAGAGGCAGAATGTCAGATCGGCAACAAGACTACTACTAGTCAAGTCCTATGGTCTCAGGCAGCACAGCTCCTGGTGTATTTGGATGGCTTTTTTTGGAAACAACGTGGAAACGACTTTTAAGTGGCTCATCGGCCGCGAGGTGTCTGAGTCACTTTTGCAAGAGTGCTCCAAGCTCTTTGGTGAGCACTACGGCATTTGGAGCAGGGAGGGCGGGGATCGAGCGGGTAAGCGTGTCCGCCGATCACCGGAAAAAATCCAAGAGTTACTCAACGACGAGAACGCTGGCTTGGCCATTGCGCTAAGTAAAGGACAGCTCGTTGCGTATGCTGCTGCAGTGCAGATACCTGTTGGCGACCACGAAAAGATGACTTGGGTTACGCAGTTAGTCGTGCACTCGGATTTCCGCCAGCAGGGGATAGCGAAGAGACTGCTATTTGCTATTTGGGGATTCAGTGATCATTTCGCATGGGGGTTGGTTACCGCCAATCCATACACGGTTCGAGCCCTTGAAAAAGCAACGCGACGGAGGGTTTTGCCGTACCGTATCAAAGAGGGCATTCAAGTTCTCCTCAGTGACGTCAAGGGTATCCCGTACATCACCCCCGAGATTGAGGTTGCATGTGATGAGTGCACCTCCCGCATCAACACGAATTTCTTCGTGGATCATTCGGATGTTCCTCAGATGGTGCAGCGGGTCTCAGTGTCGACACCGTGGGAGATGGGGGCGCTTCCCGAAGGCTGGGAGTGGCTCGCTTTCACGTTCCGTGATCAAGCACAAATCGAGTTAAGTGCTGATGAAGTCAAGCAAATGATCAAGGTTTCAGACTCGACAACCGCGATTGCATACGCACGGATGACAATGGATAAAAATCATGCGTGGCGCAAGCACATTGCTCACGAAGTGGATTTCATCTGGAAGCACTGCAATCTTCGCACTGGGAGCACGGTGCTAGACGTCGGGTGCGGTGACGGCAGACACCTTCTTGAGCTTGGCCGTAAAGACGTATCAGGTACAGGATTGGACTATGTTGAGAGCCGTATAAACGCAGTCAACCTTGCGGCTAAGGTGGAAGGGCTCCACACGCGTTTTTTGGCTGCCGATGCACGAGACATCGATCTTCGCGAGGAATTCGATCGTGTACTGTGTGTCTATGACGTGATTGGCTCCTATGCCGATGACTCGGAAAACCTTCGGATTGCTAAAACTGTTGCTAAGCACGTGAAACAAGGAGGTACTGCATTGATCTCAGTCATGAATCTCGATGCGACGGCGTTTACCGAAGCGCAGAAATTTTCCATCGAGCGTGAGCCCGATCGGCTACTGCACCTTCAGGCCAGTCGAATCATGGAGACATCAGGTAACGTTTTCGATCCACAATTTCTGATGCTTGACCCCGAGTCGAAAGTTGTCTACAGGAGGGAGCAATTCACAGAGGGATCAGCATTGCCTGCGGAACTTTTGGTGAGAGATCGCAGGTTCCAACAGCATGACATCGAAGAAATGTGCCGCTTAGCAGGACTCACTGTGGTGTGGTCCAGATTCGTGAGGGCTGGTCAGTGGGAGATTCAATTGAACTCCACTGATCACCACGCCAAAGAGATTCTGCTGCTGTGTACAAAGGTTTGAGAGCACGTCGCGCATGTTCGTTCCTGACCCGAAGTAGTTTTAAAGCGCAAATATTCAATGACACCTTCGCTGCATTTGCGACGACCAACTGGAAAAGGTAATTTTTTGGCTGAACGGAAACAATGTCAGGTATCGAGCGGGCAATTTGAATTTCCGTATGTTCAGTACACGCTACCACTCTCCATCACTGATTTGGTTCGATCCCGAACTGATTGAAATTACAGTAGGCTGCTTGATGGAATGGTTGGCGGCATATGGCTTGTTACCGAGTTTCACCGATTTTGCTGCAACACTATCTAGTCCAGTTAGTTTCTTTGCTCCGCCGAGAGCATTTTGACTGTCGTCGTAGTAATCGAACCATGGCAAACCACAATCTGTGTAATCACTTGCGGTAGGCGGTTTTCCAGGTGCTTGTTTGCCAGTAGCGACCATCCATTGCTTACTATTAAAAATATGAATAAAGCATCTGTTAGACAAGTTTAAATCCCAAACGTTATGCCCGTAGTAATCTTCATAGATTTTCTGGCGCATCAGACCACCGGGAGCCAGCCCCAATGTGTCCGCACTTTTACTAGCAGAACAACTCCTAATATCTGGCATGTTATCAGTTGCGAGACTTCTTGCCCGCATCTGAAGATGAAGATAATGCTCCCTCTTCATTGGGTACACAACGATTTGCAGACCACCATGCTCGGCTGTGCCAGAAATCTGCTCCTCGGCTGTATAGCCTTGCCCGAGTGGCATGGCAACAAACTGGCGGACCAAACCCTTCTGAACGCAAAAGCCATCGAGCCACTCTTGTCTTGGAACGACGACGTAATCCTGTGGCTGCTTAACTAGGTCATTGCGCCAAGGTTCACCGGTAACAGCATTAATCTTGCCCGCTGCAACTTTGACTGCAAAAGGATAGCCGGATTTACTTGAAAATTTGAGCCACATCGCCTCGGCCTGGTACATCGGCAGCAGTACCCCACCGTGAGTTGACCAAGACGACGGCAGTTGACCAGAATGATCTTCAACGTGTTCTAGCGGAAAACTTCCAAGTCCAGGGGGTAGTGGGTATTCCCTGTTGTCATCTGGTATTCGAAGCGTTCGCTGAAAATCAATTTGACATACCGCATTCTTATGGATATCTGAAAAGCTGAAAACCAACTTGTTGTTGTTCAGTTCGACCATAACATTTACTCCTGTTGTTGCTACCAATGACCATCTTTGACTTCCCTGACAACACGCAGAATTGCGTGATCGGGAGCCTGTTTCAACTGCCGAAGAAGGTCAGCAAAAAGTCTTGGCCTTTGCATGATGATCTTCTGTAAATCGGTGGAGAGCTTGCCCCCAAGTGCGAGGAGTACATCGCGGTCTTCTTTTAGTGTGTCGGCTAACTTGATGATCACGTCTTCCGATGGAGGAGGGAATACACCTCGCTCAATTTTCGAAAGATAAGCCGGTTCAATGCCAACACGAGCAGCAACTTGGCGCAGTGAAAACGCTTTGTCTTTCGTATGAATCGATTCCCGAGCTTGCCGAATAAAAGGTCCGAATTGCATTATGTGTAGAATGTACTACACACTTCACATAAAGCAAACATTTTTTCAAACGATCAGACGAATAGCCGGGGCAACGCCGTTCCGTTTTATGTCACATTAAGGGAATTGAAAATTATGGGAATACCCGCGCATGAGTGAGAGCAACGGCACTAGTTTTTGGGTTGGGGACCTAGATCGGTATATCAGCATTGATGACGATGATCAAGACAACGAACCGGCAGCCCAACGCGAGCTCTTGGAGATTGAATTCGACGAGATCGGCGAGTTGCAACTGCTGACCGGAAAAACAATCTCCCCAAGACAGCTCTACGAAAATAGCATTTCCCCTTCTGAATTGCGCCATGCCATTCATCAGTCAGAAATGACCATCGGTTTCAGATCCGCAAATTTTCTTCAAAATGTGGGCGAGTACACGGATAGTCCACTGATTGGCTTCGTGAAGGGGATGCTGGATCTTGGGCGTCCTTACGCCATAGCACGGTATGCCCGCTGGGAACATCTCGACTACCCGTCAGCCCTGACAGCCACGTTGCCGCATGGCATAAGAGCCTTGATTAATCAGCTACTGGCATCGGAGTGCATTACACGCACCCGCGAAGTAGACGCGAGCATTCGGACCGCCTTGGAACCAAGCAAAAAGGGCGATATGACCGCATACAGGCGCACGGGACTGCTACAGGCAGCCCTTCACCGAATAGCGGATGACACGCCGACACATCCGGGAGGCACCGAGCTCAATCGGAACAGGATGCGGGCTATGCTGGCCCTCGCGCGGTTGTACTTTTCTACAGTTGAGCTCAGACTGGCATCAATCGAGGAGTTGCGATCACTTCTCAGCATTTATGAAGCGGAAAGAGTAATCGCACTGCGAGATGGTGCACGTATAACGCCCAATGGCCGTTTAATACGTTCATGGTGCCTGCGTCACATACAGCCGCTCCTTAACCTCTATCCTTATTCCATTCGTAATGGCCTTAAGCGTGCGTTAGCGCATGGTCTGGCTGATTTCGATCGCACGACTCAAGTGAACGAACTAGCCTTAGCACACTGCGGCATCTTGAGAATGAGGGCGGCTGGGAAAGCCAGAGCATTAGCGCTATCGAAATGAGTAGGGTCTATCGATTTCATGGACCGGCCGATCTTCCGGCCCCATCCAAACCCGAGTTGCTCCGCAAGCGCAAGAAGGTGGGGGGGATGCCGTTGTACTTGATTGCGGCAGATTCTCACACGATCACAGACAAGAACGGTACGCGGCCGATCGAGGAATATCAGTTCGTACCTGGGCCGCGATCGGTCACGCTTACCAGACGCGAATCCGATCTGATCGCCCTGTCAAACCCAGGTGCCCAGCCACCGGAAGCACTGGAGGATGTCCATCCTTGGTTGCCAGAACAGCGTTATCTGAATGATTCCGCCTCTAGCTTCCAAGCGCTGAAATTAGTCATCCACCGATTCGAACGCCATCTCGTTTATGCATCTGAGTATTGCGACGAGAAATGGAACACCATCTGCAACGCGCTTCGACAAAAAAGCGTGTTGGATGCGCGGTTCTACACGGCTTGGCATCTCCCGATTCAAGATGTCCATGTTCTGGAGGAGCGTCGGCCGGAGCGAAACGTTGTATCGATCGATTTCAACGGCATGTACCTGGCCTGCATGCAGCAACCGTTCCCGAAGCCCTCGAACCTAAGGTTGGTTCGCCTTGACAGGTGCCTCAGCGAATCTGAAATCCTCGCCAGCGGACTATATCGATGCATTATCGAAGGCCCTTTGACCGACTTTATCATTCGCCACAATCCCTTCCGCAGCTTTCACTCAGGTCGCCACCTCCGCGCTCGAATCGACGAACCTGTTGAGGTTGACCTCAATGAGTTCGAGATCGAGTTCTACAGATTGCACTTCCAGAGCATCCACCTTGTTGAGGCCGTGATCTCCGACAAGGTCGTTTCCCACCCACTTGCAAAGGAGGTATGCCGATCATTTTCTAAAAGACGCAATTATCGAAGTCAGGACAACAAGGCACTCGCGGATCGGGAAAAGTACCTTGCGACGCTGATGACCTCGTGTGCGCAGCGTCCAGCGAGACCGCGCCGCACACTCGACACGCGTGATCAGGCCCTGGGGACGCTTGGAGCCGAGTTTGGCATTGACCCACCAAACGATGAGCCAGAAGTTGCCACTAATATCTGGCTGGATGGCCGCAAGGGCATCAAGCTTGCTTTCAAGGATCACTCTACCATCGTGCAAGGGCCTAGTACGCGTGACGGTTCAGCCTGCTTCCTTCTGGGTCAGCGCATCGTGGCTCGTGGCCGTATCGTACTTTTGGAAATGATGGAACGCATCCTTAATAGCGCTCCAAACGTTGAGATCTGCTATACCAACATTGACTCCATTCACTTCTCGCTGCCAGCCGAATACCTAGAACCGGTACTTGCGTGGTTGAAGTCAGAATGTTCAGATGCCTTGGGGTCGTTCAAGATTGAGTGCGTCACTAGGCACGGTCTGTGGCTGGAGCCTGGCCGATACTGGCTCTACTCGGATGACGTCGAGAAGTTCAGAAGCCGAAGCGTTGGTGATCAGAAACAACCATTTAAGGATCACGCGATCCATGTTGTCAGCCGACAACTTGGTGAACTGCACGTACCAATTAGAACCACACTTCGTATGGAACGGACCATGTCGCCGTCACGATCCTTAACCACGGATGCAGATACCGGACTAGTCCGTCAGCGCCTGATTGAAGTTGGCAATACAACTACGGTCGAAGAGGTTCTGGACGAGCTAGAGCAAAACCAGCAGCGTTCTACGCCGATTCGAATGGCGGCGTTCGCGGATCTGAGGGAAAGAATGAGGTCTTCTCGCTTCGCTGCCACGAAGCGAGAAGAGGATACCCACATCATGTGACAACCACGCAGTGGCCCGTAAGGGCGTGTTCGAAGAACACTACGTGCAGGAACAGCTGAGCCGGGCAGATCCTACCGTCTGAATATACAACACTTCATGTTGTATCACTATCGGTGAAGCAGTTGGATCGGTGAGTTGCTGCTGACCCGACTCATCGTAGGCTGCAAAAGCGTTCGCATTAAGTCAGAAATCAGGCTGAGTTCGGCGATTACACAAAAATTCGGACACGCCCCAGTGAAGAAAGCGTATGAATTGGTGGTGCCTCAGTGAACTGGACTTCCCGTAACCTGCCTTTCGTGGCGGTCGGCTTCCGCTGCCTATGCACAGTTTGAAACTATGCACAGTTGGTAGACTGGTCGGAGTCGATTCACCAGCTACAGGTGAATGGCAAGCCGGAGTAATGCCTTTTCATAGTTTTTGGGTTTTGATGCAGTCTCAACGCCGCGTCCGTACAGGGCAAGGGTTCAATGTCACGCCCCCCTTCGTTTGGGCACACTCATAAACGTCGCTCACTCCAGTTCACGACATTCAGGTGTAGCCGCACTGCCGAGTCGCAATTGTCAAGAAACAATGTACAGGTTTGATTTCCACATTCCCCCCAGTAAGCCAATGAAAATGCGGTCGTTGTCAGCCGTGAAAAACCATTTGTGTGCATAGTTTCAAACTGTGCATAGGCAGCGCAATGTACATCTCTACATTGCGCTGCAAAACGGCTGTTGATTCTGGCCTCTCTTTTTACGGATCAAGCTCGTACCACAGGTAAGTCACTCCATTTGGTGGTGTACTGGGGAGTCAGTCTTTCCTGGCGCATGCCCCAGCTGCGATTGGCATCTTGAACGCCAGCGCTGCCAATGTGGATGGTGCCCCGGCCAAATCGGTCATTGATGGCATCGAACGCGATCATCAATCGGGTTTTGTCTTTTGCATCCTCTGGCTCAAAGTTCAACTCACCCTGGCAAACCGTGTCCGGCATCAGATCGAGCAGCATCACGCCCGCTTTCGAAAGCTGAAATCCCGGCTGATAAATCTGGTTAATGCCCATGACCGCCGCATGAACCAGCAGCCGGGTGTCAGCGGTCGGTCGCCGCAGTGGCACCACAATGCTCCGGGAGAAACGGGGGCCTGGCCGAAACGGCGACGTGTGCGCGAACACCAGGAGCTGGCCCGCCAGGCCCGATTGGCGCCGCAGCTTTTGCGCAGCCCGACTGGCGAACTCGCTGACAGCCTCGGTCAATGCCGGGAGGTCCGTGATCGGGTGTCCAAAGCTTCTGGTGCATGCGATTTGCTGTTTCGCAGCCGGTGCTTCTTCAAGACTGATGCAGGGCTCACCCTGCAGTTCACGCACGGTGCGCTCCAGCATGACGCTCCAGCTGCTGCGAACCACCGAGGGACTCAGCCGCGCCAGATCAAGGACGGTTTTCACGCCGACAGCATTCAATTGCTGGCCGATACGCCGTCCCACGCCCCACACGTCGCTCACGTCGGTTGCCGCAAACAGCGCGTCTTGATCGGACGGAGCCAACGTTGCCAGGTTGCAGACGATTGCCAAACTCTCTGGATAGCTTCCTGGCTTGCGCTCAGCACTTTTGGCGATGTGATTCCCCATCTTTGCCAGTGTTTTGGTGGCGCCAATGCCCACGCCGCAGGGAATGCCCGTCCATTGGAGAATGCGGGCACGGATCGCATGCGATCTGCGGGTGAGGTCGCCACACATGCCTTCCAGCCCAATGAATGATTCGTCGATGCTGTAAATTTCCTGGGTGGGCCCCAAGCCTGCGGCCACGCTCATCATTCGATTACTCATGTCGCCATAGAGCGCAAAGTTGGCAGACAGCGCCACCAGCCCAGCTGCATGCTCCAGATGCTTGATCTGGAACCAGGGCGCGCCCATCTTGATTCCCAGCGCCTTGGCCTCGTTGCTGCGGGCTATTGCGCAACCATCATTTGAAGACAACACGATCACAGGACCACCATTCAGACTGGGCCGGAACACCCGTTCGCAGCTCACATAAAAGTTCGACGCATCAATCAGTGCAAACATGACTCAAATATGTTGATGACATTCATAACTGTTCCAGATCGTGTCCAGTCAGATAGGCGGACCACCAACTCGTGTGTTGATTGATCCCTCGGTGGAGCGAGTGTTTTGCATTGATGTGACCAGCCCAAATTAGCATTAGCTCAAGGGAATTGAATTCACGCCATTCGACCAACGTCTGGTTATCCACAGGACTCATTCGCCTCGCATCCTCCCCCAGACCCCCACCTGCTACTCGTCTCAAAGAGACTGGAAATCCAAATACCGTAATGCATGAAAACATGAAGAAATTTAACTAACAATCACAACCCTTCAGATCATTGTTGGAGAGCACCACGACCGGCCTGCCATTCAAACTGGGACGAAACACCCGTTCGCACGAAACGTAAAAGATATTGCCGTCCACCAGGGCGTACATGTTCTGTGCCTTGCCTGGCTACAGCACAACAATTTCAGCGGTGCCAGCCAGGATAGGTTTGCACAGTATCTTGTAGCCATCGGCATCAAAACCACTGGCTTGCATACTGAGTTCTTTGGCTTGATCGATTTCACTGACACTGCCCAGATAACACCAGTTGTGAATCACATGGATTTGGCGCATATCCTCATAGCGCTCCACCAGCCCGACAGCACCCGGATACGGCCAGCACATCAGCTTGAAGGTTTGCAGGCTCATGAGCAATCTGGCAGCGTGAACCTCGATGCTCTCACTACCCCGACAAACTCCAGCGCACTGGTGCAGCATGGCACGAAAGCAGGGTTTGCCAGCTTGTAGCTTCTCCAGTCCCAAGACTCCATAACAAAGCTGCTTGTCATCTGCAATTTTGCGCAAGCCTTCTAGGGCGGCGTGTCTGCTGCCAAAGAGCCCATACAGATCAGACTCATGCGCGAAATTGACATCGCGGGATTCCACGACGACAGCAATACCGTTGTTGATTTTGAGAGAACACAGCTGGCGGTTTCGGCGCAGTTTTTTGTTGTGCAGGGGTTGCTGCTGCTTGATCATGCTGGCTTCTAGCAGCAGAGCGCCAATTTCTCCCGCTGTGCGAATGTGACTGATACGCCGGGTTTGACGCAGCATGCGTGCCTCATCAACTGTACGCAGGTGCGATAGAACACGGTTGCGAAGATCAACGCTTTTGCCAATATACACAGGCAGGTCGCCTTCTTCCCCGTGAAACACATAAACACCTGGTGCATGCGGCAAGTCATCAATGGCTTGGCGCAGATGTATTGGATATTCATATAACCGTGTTTCATCAAATTCACGATAGTGCTGATTCCTTGTTCGCATGATCAAGTTCTGAACTGTTTGATGGAGGCCACCACGACACCCCAGATTTCAACAGTTTGACCATCGGCCGGGTTGATGTCTGGGAATGTCACGTTGGCTGCCTTGAGTTTCATGCGTCCAGCGCGCTGCCACAGGGTCTTGCAGACAAATTCACCATCAACCATGGCGATGACAACATGCCCTGTGCGTGCTGTGATGGCACGATCGACCAGAACCACATCGTTGTCAAAAATGCCAGCGTCTTTCATGGATTCACCACGTACCCGCAGCAAGAAGGTAGCTTGTGGGTGTTTGATCAATTGCGCCATCAAGTCAATCCGCTGTACCGCATGGTCTTCGGCCGGCGAAGGAAAACCAGCCGCAATCCGACAGGGCAAGACACTGACCAATGTGCAGGCCAGGCTCAGCGCAACAGGCTGATCGAGTGATAGAAGTGGGGTTTGCATGAGTGCTGGTGTTTTATCCAGTATATTGCAAGTGGGCAATTTTTCTTTGACATCATTCTTTGTCACCGATCATTGCTTAAAGTTTGGGCACAGTTCGCAGAATCAGTGCTGGCGTCGGTTTGCTGACTTATCCAAAGACTTATCCACAAGTTTGAGCAGGGATTTTGGGGATAAAGAATCCCTCGTTTTACAAATTATTGACCGTCGGAGATGGCGACAATCCGGCTTGATGTGACAACCATTGCCCAATCAATTTATGCCAAATGATCCCTTGCTGATACTTGACATCCTCCGCGCCGTGAACGGCGAGGATTCCTACGGTGCTACGCATGAGAAACCTCGTGCCTAGTCGCTTCGGTGGGTTCCTGCTTCATCGAGGCTGGTTTCGCCGGGGTCTTGCGACCCCGGCCAGAGCCGTCCTCTCCACAGGCTAACAAGCGCTGTCCGCGCTCTAAAACATTGATCGCGCCGACCACATCGGCATTTTCGCCATAGCCACAATCGACGCACAAAAACTCAGCTTGTTTGAGCCGATTTTCTTTGGCGACGTGGCCGCAACACGGACAAGTCTGACTGGTGTGGTGCGCCGGGACCGCCAGCAAGATGCCGCCGTTCCATGCCATTTTGTACTCCAGTTGCCGCCTGAACTCACCCCAGCTTTGATCGAGGATGGCGCGGTTCAGACCCGACTTTTGACTGACCCGTTTGCCGTGCTGTTCACTGTTGCCTTTGGAAGACTTGGACATGTTCCTGACCTGCAAATCCTCAATACAAACGAGCGCGTGGTTTTGGCTGATCATTGTGGTGGTCTTGTGCAGGAAGTCTTTTCGGGCATTCGCAATACAGGTGTGAACTTTTTGAACTTTGGTTTTTCCCTTTTTCCAGTTGTTGCTGAATTTGACTTTGCGGCTCATGCGCCGCTGATACCGGGCCAGTCGCTGCTGGTGTTTCTTGAAACTGTTGAGTGGCGCAATGAAACTGCCATTGCTCTGAGTAGCAAAACGGGCAATGCCCATGTCGATACCAATGGCCGTGGTAGCCGTAGGCACCGGCTGGGGCACATCGCGCTCAGTTTGGATGCTGGCGTACCACTTGCCAGCAACACAGGACACGGTGATATTTTTGATGATGCCTTCAACTGCCCGACTATTGCGATACCGAATCCAGCCCAGTTTAGGCACCTTGATGCGGCTGTTACCCGCGTCAAGCTCGCAACCTTGCGGAAAGCAAAAGCTGCTACCGCCTGTTTTCTTTTTGAAGCTAGGAAAGTCAGCACGCTTGTCAAAGAAGTTTTTGTATGCGCGTACCAGGTCTTTAAGCACCACCTGAAATAGCTGTGAAGGGGTGTCCTTGAGCCACAAAGTATCAGGCTCTTTTTTCCAAACAGTAAGCCATTTGCACATTGCAAAATGGTTGATGTATTTTTCACCGGCTTTGTGGTTTTCGATCTGGAGTGCCTGTGCTTTATTCCAGACGTATCGGCATGAACCAGCGATACGACGCATTGCACGCTGCTGATCGCCGTTTGGCTCAATCAGAAATTTGTAGGCTTGCAAGCGTTTCATGCCTCAATTATACTTTGGTCTATGAGAAATAACAACGAGATTCGCCACGGAAGACACTGTGTTTTCAAGATGCATGTGCATTTGGTCTTCGTTACCAAATACCGCCGTGGCGTGTTCACCAAAGAGGTGATTGATGACCTGCGCACGATCTTCACTGGGGTCTGTCTTGACTTTGAGGCTGAGTTGACGGAATTCGACGGGGAGCATGATCACGTCCATCTCCTTGTCAATTACCCACCCAAGGTTTCCGTGTCGGTTTTGGTCAACAGTCTCAAAGGCGTGTCAAGCCGCATGATTCGCCAAAAGCAATATCCAAGCGTTGCCAAAAAACTATGGGGTAACGCTCTGTGGTCGCCGTCTTATTTTGCAGCCTCGTGTGGTGGCGCTCCGATAGCGATCATTCGCCAATACATCGAACAACAGCAAACACCCGAATAGCCTACAACCGGGACACCTTCGGTGTCCGCGCTATTCATCCTCCCCCTTAACGGAGAGGATTTCCGCGCACCCTGTTAAACTGCCCGAGGGCTACCCTCCGTCACTTCCGGCAACCAGAAATCCTCCGTAATCGTCTCTGTGCCAGTCTTGTAGCTTGGAATTGCTGTCAGTCAGCGCCTCTGAGACAACTCACTACGCCATCAAGCGTGGTGGTTGATCGATGAGCTTTACCGACAGAATGTTCTGAAGATGGATCTGACAGCCCTGAATGCCCACTTGCTGGTAGTCCAGTTTGGTCATACTTGTCCCTCTGACATACAGGTTGTACCCAAATCTGCACAACATTTAAGGTAACGTATGTGTTACCTTAATCCATGGTCATCAAAGTCGAAGAATACATCCGCGAAGATGCATCAAACCCTTACAAACAATGGTTTGACGGTTTGACGGTTTGACGGTTTGACATCGCAGGATGCTGCCAAGGTGACCGTGGCAAAGATTCGAATGGAATTGGGCAATACGTCAAGCATCAAGTGGTTTGATGGCTTGGGTGAATACGTTATTGACTGGGGGCCAGGTTACCGGATTTACCTTGCCAAAGATGGTGACACACTCATCGTGCTATTCGGCGGTGGCACCAAGCGAGGTCAGCAAAGGGATATAGACAAAGCTAAGGAATTGTTGGCTGAGTACAAGGCCCGAAAAAAGATGATGACAGCCAAATCAAGCAGCAAGTACAAGGGGTAAGAAAAATGGCACTGACCAGAAATTTCAAAGAAACCGTCATTCAGCGCGTACAAAGCGACGCATCATTTGGGCAGGCGCTTCTCGATGAAGCTGCCACACTGTTTCTTAACGGTGAACCAGAAACAGCCCGTTTAATTTTGCGTGATCTGGTCAACGCCACCATCGGCTTCGAGCAACTCGCGACGCTGACCACCAAACCAAGCAAGAGTCTGCATCGGATGTTGTCGCCCACTGGCAATCCCAGCATGGACAATTTGGCGGCCATTTTTCAGGCAATACGCCAGCGGCTGCAGGTCAGCCTGTCTGCGCACTGTGTAGCAGCTTAAGGCTAGAGCTACCGTCTAAGAACGGCGGCTTCTTGTTCTGTCGTCGCCATGATTTACTGCCTCACTTGAGTTTGAAAGCCTCATCTATGGGTACACCATAGCCCACGGCCAGACGGTTGGTTTCATTGGCTAGGCCGATCACAGCCAACAACTCGCCAAACTGCTCTTCAGTCATGCCTTTGGCTCGCGCTCCAGCTGAATGGGAGGCGATGCAATAGCCGCAATTGTTGGTGATACTGACAGCCACGTAGATCATCTCCTTGGTCAGGGGATCGAGTGCACCATTTCCCATAACCAGCTTGATGTTGCTCCAGATGCGTTGCAAGTTATCCGGGTGATGCGCCAAGACTTTCCAGAAGTTGTTGACCCAGTTTGTCCTGCGAGTCGCCATGATGTCATCATAGATGGCGCGTACGATGGGTGAGGCTTGCTCGTATTCAATAGGATCCTGCAGTGACATTGGTCTCTCGCTTTGATGTTGTTTGGCTAATGGGATTTTGACCGACAAAGAGGATGCCAATAATTGCAAAATCGGAAGCTAACATATTGACATGTGCAGTCATTTCCAAGCCATCAAAGAGCGTGAACGTTACGCCAAACACTTCGGTGTTGAACCACCCATTGATATGGGCAAGCAAGATGTCTGGCCAGGCTACCCGGCGACTTTCATTCGCAGACCTAAGAACGCTGACGTTGGTGATGAGGCAGTGCCAGAGCGCGAAGCCTTGCCCGGCTTGTTTGGCCTGATCCCGCACTGGGCCACCGACGCCAACATCGGCCGTCAGACCTATAACGCACGCACTGAGACCGTTGCTACCAAGCCAAGCTTTAGGGACGCCTGGAAAAATGCCCAGCACTGCATCATCCCGGTGGATGCCATTTTTGAGCCAGATTGGCACAGTGGCAAGGCCATCGCAACCCGGATATCCTGCGTCGATGGCAAACCGATGGGCATTGCAGGACTTTGGTCATCATGGAAGTCACCCAAAGGGGTTGTTCACAGTATCACGATGCTGACCATCAACGCGGACAATCATGACCTGATGTGCCAGTTTCACAAACCATTGGACGAAAAACGCATGGTGGTGATCTTGCCGCCAGACAGCTATGACCATTGGCTCCGAGCAAGACCAGAGCAAAGCATGGATTTCATGCGACAGTACCCGTCAGCGCATCTGCTTGCCGGGGCTGAGTCACCCGCGCAACGCTCGTTGCTTGCTTGAACCTGGAACCATATCGAACATGGCCAGACGCAAGCACTACCATGTTTATGTTGTTGAATTGCACAGTGATGTGTTGCTCAATGCCCGGTTCATGCGCTCGAACCCGGATTACCAGCCAGGAAAGCCGTGTGTTTACGTTGGCATGACAGGCCTGGATCCGGACGTGCGGTTTGATAAGCACAAGGCAGGCATTCAAGCCAACCGATATGTGCAGGAATACGGCCAGCGTCTGTTGCCAGAGCTCTATGAGTTGTACAACCCGCTAACCTACGACGAGGCTCGTAACTTGGAGGTTGAACTGGGAATTGATCTGCGCCAGGGGGGGTATGGAGTCTGGCAGGCTTGATGCAGGTTCATGAACAGATATGTCGAAATTCCCTGCAAAGAGGAAGTCGACATGACAATTTTGAGTACGCTTGTAGTGCTTACAAGTAACGGTTATGTGGTCTTGGTATGCGCCGTGTCACTGGAGTCGTCATCACGCTGACGATGTGCGATAGCAAACCATGCCAATCCAATACTGCCAAATGTCACGATCGCTATCGCGACAATCAAGCCAGCTGCCATGCTCATTGTGTACTCCTTACCTAATCATTTGTCATCATCACGCTGACGATGTGCGATAGCAAACCATGCCAATCCAATACCGCCAAATGTCACGATCGCTATCGCGACAATCAAGCCAGCAGCCATGCTCATTCTGTTCTCCTTATCGAATCGTCTTCAAGAGATTTTTTCGCACCTAATGATACGCTCAATTTAATGCGTGAATCTTGCCAGTGCCAGCCACCCGCTATTTTTTCAGATTCCATGACGCATACCCCTGCGCTAAAACATGTGGCTTTTCAAAGCTCAGCTACACAATCAGGCTAATTCGTTGACTTTTTATGAAGTGGTGTCAAAATGACGCCATATTCAATGAATACTAAAAGGATTTTGAAGTGAACACCATTGCGGGAAAACGGCTTACAACACGAATTACAGATCATGTGCAGAGCACATTGCAGGCGGCGGCTGATTTGGTTGGATCAACTGTGAACCAATTTGTTGTTCAAGCTGCGCTTGAAAAAGCCGGGAAAATTATTGAAAGTGAATCCTCTATCGTCTTGACACGAAGGGAATCATTGCGACTGTTGGAGTTGATTGAAAACCCACCACCGCGCAATGAAAAATTTACCCAAGCGCAAGCCAAGTACCAAAGGATGCTTCAAGATGCTGGTTCAAACGCTTGATGACAGACATGATAGAAAAGGTTTTGACTGTGGAGAGATTGAATTAAATAATTGGCTATCCAGGTTTGCAAAGCAGCACAAAGAAAAAGGCTTGTCATCAACTTTTGTCATTGTGGATACCGAAAGCAGTAGCGAAATCTTGGGGTTTTATGCAGTCTCACCGACCGAACTGCTCTGCTCAGCTCTACCATCCAATTTACAGAAACGCTTACCCAACAAAGCACCTTCCTTTCGGCTTGGGCGGCTTGCTACGGCAAACGCGCACAAAGGTAAGGGTATTGGCGCTTTGTTGCTTTTTGATGCTATCAACCGGGTCACGCGTATTTCAGCCGATATTGGCGGTGTTGGCCTTGTTGTCAACGCCAAACCTAATGCAATTGGGTTTTATGCGCAATATGGCTTTGAACAGATGAGTGATCATCCGAATAATCTTTTTCTTCCCCTTTATTGAAGACCTTTTCAATTTTTCCTGTCCATGCGATTTCTTCAGTACAAAGACCTTGACCTGCGCCGCGTCAAGGCCTCCTTTGCCAAGATACGCACATCCATCGAAGCGGGTGATTTCAAAAGCCCAGATGTCAAGAAGCTCCATGTAGAAAATTACTACCGAGCAAAACTCGACCACAGTAACCGCCTGCTACTGCAATTTGCCAAGTACGGCGATGAAACCGTTTGCCTTGCATTGGAGGTTATTGAGAACCACGCCTACGACAAGTCACGTTTTTTGCGTGGTGCGCGTGTTGACGAAGCCAAAATCGAACTTGAGCCCGCTACAGTCAGCGTGGAATCGCCAAGCAACGGAGCCTTTGCCTTGCGCTGGCTCCACGCCAGTCGAGCCGAATTTGAGCTCCTAGACAAACCCATCATCTTTGACGATGAACAGGAAGCCGTTCGCCGCCTACTGGCACCCCTGATTCTGGTCGGCTCTGCGGGCTCAGGCAAAACCGCCCTTACTCTGTCTAAGATGCGTGAAGCCCCGGGGAGAGTGCTTTATGTCACGCAATCCGCATATTTGGCTCAATCTGCACGCGCCCTCTATGACAATCACGGTTATGAGAACCTGGATCAGGAACCGGAGTTTCTGAGCTTTCGGGAATTCCTGGAAACATTACAGGTTCCCAAAGGGCGAGAAATCACTTTTGGCACCTTCAGCGGCTGGTTTGATCGCAATCGTGCCGCATTCAAGGGTTTGGCTGAATTAGATGCCCATGCGCTGTTTGAAGAGTTTCGTGGTGTCATCAGTGCACAGCCCGACGGCCCACTTTCTCTACAAGAGTATTTGGTCTTGGGACCGCGACAAAGCCTGTTGTCACCAACAGAGCGTGAAGTTGCTCACGCGCTCTTCGTGCGTTATTGCAAATGGCTCGACGAATCTGCTCAATTTGATTTGAACCTAGTGGCCCACGGTTTGCGACCCTTGGTCAGTCCGACTTATGACTTCATCGTGGTCGACGAAGTTCAGGACCTGACGATGGTCATGCTCACCTTGGTGCTTGCCTGCCTCAAGAACCCAAGTCAATTCCTGCTGTGCGGGGACTCCAATCAAATTGTGCATCCCAACTTTTTCTCGTGGGCGGCGGTCAGGAGTCTTTTCTGGAACGGTTTGGCTGGAGATGTTGCACAGCGCCAAGCTGTGCATATCTTGCAGGCGAATTTTAGGAACACGAAGGCTGTGACAGAACTTGCCAATTCCCTGCTCAAAATCAAACAGGCACGCTTTGGTTCGGTCGACAGAGAAAGCAACTTTCTGGTTCACAGCACATCGGGTGATGTTGGTGAGGTTCGGCTGATGCCGTTCAAGGAAGCCATGACCAAGCAACTCGATGCCGTCACACGCGTTTCCGTCAAACATGCCGTGATTGTGCTGCGCGACGAGGACAAATCAACTGCCAGGGCAAGCTTTCGTACACCACTGGTTTTTTCAGTCCACGAAGCCAAGGGCCTGGAATATCCGCACGTCATCCTTTTCAACATCGTCTCCGGTCAGCGTGCTGCGTTCACCGAGGTTTGCGACGGTGTCAGCGCCAAGGACCTCGACAAGCAGGTTCTGGACTATCGGCGGGCAAAAGACAAAACCGACAAGTCCCTTGAGCTCTACAAGTTTTACGTGAATGCACTGTATGTGGCGATGACCCGTGCGGTGCAAACTCTCACGGTTGTTGAATCTGACACGAGTCACCCTTTGTTGGCTTTACTAGGACTTCATGTTAGCGACGCGCAGGTGGCTGCAGGCCAAGTCTCCAGCAAAGAAGAGTGGGCGCAAGAGGCTCGCAAGCTTGAGCTGCAGGGCAAGCAGGAGCAGGCCCAACTGATTCGCGACACCATCCTTCAATTCAAGCCTGTTCCTTGGACACCCTGGTCTCAAACCTTGATGGTGGATTTCGCCAGCAAAGCACTTGATCGTAGTAATCCAAGTGCAAAACCACGTCAAGCATTGATGGATTACGCGCTATGGCACGGTCAGCACGCGTGGATTGAAAAACTGGCCCGCATCAATTTTCAGCCAGCAAAAAGTTTAGTTCCTGATGGTGATTTTGGCTGGATTGGACACTCAGCCAGACTGAGCTTTTACGATGCCGAATACGAGCAGCAAACAAAACTGGCACATCGTGCTGTGACTTCACTGCGGAACCGACATTTGCAGGCCTATGCTGCCAAGAATTTCAAAGACATCCTTCGCCAGTGCGATGTTTATGGTGTTGATCACCTGACTACAGTTGGAGCCACGCCATTGATGCTGGCAGCCCGTGCAGGCAACCTGCCTTTGGTTCACGCGCTTATTGAACGCGGTGCAAATCAGGAAGCCGTTGACGAATTTGGGCATACCCCTTGGCAGCATGCGCTAAGCCGCGCGTTGGAAGAGCCAGACTTCGCCAAGCTAGCAATCGGCGCATTGTTTGATCTGATCGCACCAGTCACAATTGATGTTCAGGTGGACTCCAGGCTGGTTCGCATTGAGCGACATCAAGGTGAATACTGGGTATTTAGTCTGATGATTTCAGGATTGAAAACACAGTGGTCGCGCTGTTGCTTTCGCGAGCAACCACCTTGGAAGTTTTCTCAAGGCTTTTTCGCTGAGCAGTTGCATGGCGTTCTCAGTTCTCTACCTGTCCACTTGTGGAAGGAAATTCGCCGCAAACGCAGTTATATCAATCAGGTTTTGGCCAGAGGTGAAATTGACAGCAGTTACAACCCAGCCCGCAAACTCTGGAGCAGAATCAAAAATGGTCACTATTTTCCGAACCCGGATCTGCTTGTTCGACGGGGCGAAGACTGGCATCCGGTCTATGACAGTTTGAACATGCCGTGGATTGACATGGGAACCGCCTCTCTTGGTGATTTTGGAGCAAAACCAATGGCGAACATAACCCATATGAAAAACCGCGATTCAACGGTGGAAACCGAATTATTTTGATGCAAATGGCAAATAACAAGCCAATTGTCGCTACCGCTATTTCGAACAAAATCCACGGACTTCCAACGTAAACCAGCAACACTTCATGAGCAGAATTTCCAGGATCACTTTGGCAAGCGCCATTTCAACGGTTGATGCCATGAACCGGCACCATCAGGAAGATTTGGCAGATGAACTATTCAAATCACAGCCCAATCTGTTCGGATCCGTTCTGGCTCTGCGCAAACTCGGCGTGCCTGCCGATCGAATGGAGCTTCCCGTCAAAATCCTTTTGGGGTGCTTTCAAGCGATGAAGGAATCCAACATTGCTTGGCCAGTCATTTCTGAGCAAGACCTCAGTCGCCAATTGAAGCGTTGGATTTCAAGCGTGCAGATGGGAGAATATCTCACCCCATCACTGCGAAAGTATTCGACCAAAGTCTATATTGACGCTCACCCAGAAAAAGACCTATTTGCCTATGTCGTGACTAGCATGGCGCAATGGCAAACTGACTCAACTGCACAAGAATCTGATCGGTACGCCATGATGGCCATGCAAAATTTGATCAATTGCATTGCCTACGTTGAACTTCCCAAATGATCACGCCCAATAGAATTCGGCCGGCCAGGTTACCCAGTGTTACCGGCAGCTAAATTCTTCTATCCATCCAAAATTGAAAGCTAACTTCATGCCTAAACTTCTTTCCTGCATTTTGAGCAGCCTCCTGGTTGCTGGTGTATTTTTCTCACAAGCTGCCGCAGCCG
>CAIYYA010000264.1 GCA_903930255.1 uncultured beta proteobacterium | reverse complement strand
TTTGAGACCCAAGATATGAGCCGCTTTTGCAATGGAGAGATGCGCTCCGTCTGATGCAATCACCTCCGTAATGCCAGCGCACTCTCGCGCCGACCACAAAGCGGTCAAATTGGCCACTGTCGAACCCGGTGTCATGTGTCCACCATTCATGCCGAACAATGGTGCGAGCCATGCCACGACCCGTTGCTCCATTTGGCGAGCGACAGGTGCTGTAGCAGGGTGAAGTAGGTTCTGATTGAGCGATGCGTTCCAAAGCGTAATCGCCCAAGTTATCCATGGGGTTGGCGGGTCCATGTGGGCAAATGATGCGGCCTCGCCCAAACGCGCCGCGCCCCCCAGAATGCTCGGTGCAAGAGAGTTCAGTGCAGCCCTGGAACCAATCCCGAACTGTGGCAGTTCTATCGGCAGGGCAAGACCTTCTGAGTTACTGAAATCACGACTCATCAAATCGACGGCCTGATGCAACCCGTCCGAGTTGACAGAGAATTCGTTGTCCATGCTACTTACCTCAGTTGCTATCTGAAACTCAGTTTAGCCGCTCACCAATAGGCTTGGGCGTGCACAGGTTCAACGACTGCAATCAGACCCTCTGGAGTCATTGGGCGACAGTGTGTAGAAATTAAATGGATAAAAAAAGGCCTGCAATGCGGCAGGCCTTTGGGTGCCGACGTAGCGGCTGTGTCATTAGTCAGATTAGAACGAGACCAATCGGACGCACAACTGGCTGTTGAGCTTGTCGTTCACAGGGTCGCCGGGCGCCCGTGTGTAGGTCGACTTGCCGCTTTTGTCCTTGATCTCCTTGAGCATGGTCGTCAGGGCACTCGAGATACTATTGCCCACTTGGGATATTTGCGCCGAGCCCGAGTTGTACTTCAGGCATAGATTCACCGGGCCGCTGAATGTGGCGCCCGTGGGCTCAATGCGCCAGGTACTGGCCTTGGGTGCAGCGGTGCTGCCCTTGGGGCCAGTCTGGATTACTTCAATTAGTTGGATGATCTGCACGGTGGGTGATACCGCATTCGACCCAGCGGCGAGGCCGCCGCCGCCGCCCGGCGTAGAAGCACTGGCGGAATTTTTTTGAGCTTGGGCGGGCAAGCTGGAGAGGGCCAGGCCGAGGGCCAGGGCGCTGGCGGATGCGATAGAGATTGGTTTCATTGGAGTTCCTTTTGAGGGGATGATTGACGGAAGAAATAGATTTCAATGAGCCAATCCGCTAAAGCAGTCATGCTTCACTGGACTTGAAAAATGAATCTGTTACCGATTTTCTATTCATTTGGAGCGCTTGACCTAGTCCAAATGGACTAGAGAAGCGGAAATTTCAAGCAAAGCTATTGCCAGCGAGCTTGATTTTTAACCTGTCCAATCTCAACGCATCCACTCATGCAGAATGGTGCGTGAACGATACTTCTCTCAATGGCTGGTATGGAGCAAGCACTTCGGCAAGCTGGCCGACCGCTTCCAGCCCTTCAAAAGTCAATCGTCTTGCATCAAGTCCGACCGTTAAATTGAAAATTGGTGAATAACCAATTGACAGCGAAATCGCAAAACCCAATACGGTTGGCGATCGAACAGGGTTGACCAGAAGGCTGCTTTTGTTGGCAAATTTGCATTGATTTTGATAGCTTCTTGTGCATGGTGGACGGGCGCTTCAGCTTTTTTTATGCAATTTTCGGCACAGTCAATTCGGTCAAAATTTATAGTCCAATAGTTCTTGCGCAATCCTGAATCGCCACGCCGGGCGTCAATGCCGTGCCAAGCAAGTGCCCCAAAACCACCTATTGCACCAGTTCAACCGTCACTGGCTCCTCACCCAAAATGGCCTGACAAGCCAGCCGCGAGCCAGAGCTGACGCCGACGATGCCGTCGAGCTTTTCGTTCTCGATACGCTGGATTTTGGACAGACTCTTGCGCCCCACGGACACGATCACATGGCAGCTTTCGCACTTGGCTTCGCCACCGCATTTGCTGATGATCGGCTCGCCGGCAATTTGCAGGGCTTTGAGCAAGCTGGTGCCTGCAGCGACTTCGTAAGATTTACCGGAGGGGAGTACGGTGAGTGTGGTCATGGTGTTTAGTGGCGCAAGGCCGTTGGGTAAAAAAACGGGCGAATGGTTCAGACCGTAAGCGCTGGTTGCATGGCATCCATCAGCGCTGTTGCAAACTGCGCCAAAGTCATGTCAATGCGGGTGATGTTTTGTTCCGCCAAAAAACGCGCTTCCATGCGGGTGGGCTGATTGGGCAAAACGGCCCAGTGCCGGTCGCTGGAGCGTTTCATGATCTGGCGGGCAAAACAGCGTGTCAGTTGGTCATCAAAGCGGCAACCCAAAAACAGAAAATTTCGCCCACTGCGCCAAGCTTGTACGGCCGCCGGAATGGGGGTCTGGATGTCAATCTCAGTCAGCACCTCGACGTAATCACTGTCAGAGACAAGATAGTTGCCAGCCGGGCCGTGACTGCCCAAGGGTTTGTAGAGAATGCGCGCAGCGTCTTTGGGCAACTCTGGCAAGACCGCCCCCGCACTTGAATAGACACCGGTCCAATGGCCGAAGTGCTCGGACTGTGACAAACCCTGTACCTGTTGCCATTCACCTGCTGCTTGCGTCTGTGCTAACGCGGCAGCAAAGGTGTCGTCATACCAGGTGTCCACCCACAGGCCTGCGCCACTGCCAGCCAGTGCCAGGTGCAAGGGCGATGGTGCGGGTGTGCTGGCAAAGGCTTCGTTCATCAGATGCACCACCGACTTGCGATGCTTGAAGTTTTCGATGAACTGTGCGGCTTGCGTCAAGCGCTTGCGAATCTTGTGCGGCACGCTGACCTTGGTCGTCATGCTCTCGGCCAGGGTCAACGGGGTTGCCGGCACCGTGATGTCGGTGCACAGCGACAGCATGTCGGGGCCCAAATATGGAATAACTGCGCCAGATGCCAAGCTGTTGGCGATCTCATGGATCAGGTCTTGGGAGTTCATGGTTTTCCTTAATAAATGGCAGCCCCGGCACCGACATTGGTGGCCGTGTCTTTGAGAGTTTTGACGATGTACTGGACGTGTGCCTCATCCAGTAACGTGTGCAATGGCAGCGCCAAAGCACGGTCGCCTATGCGCTCGGTGTCAATCAGGCCACCACGCTTGTGGCCGATGGCTTCACTCTTGTTCATGTAATAAAACTGCTGGTGCAGTGGGTGGCTGTAGGGAGCCGTTTCAATGCCGCAAGACAGCAGGTCGTCGATCATCTGGGCACGGGTGCTGCCCGAGAAGCGCTTGCCCAAATGCACCACGTACAGCATCCAGTGCACTTCATCCACATGCTCGCCAATGTAGGGCGGCTTGACCCCCTCAAAGCTTTGCATTTGCTCGTGGTACCAGGTGACCACCTGTCTGCGCGCCACCAGTCGATCATCCAGCCCGGCTAATTGGGCAAAACCCAGCGCTGCAGTCAGCTCGCTCATACCTGCTTGAAGGGGCACTCGCGAGCCAATCGACACGGAAGCCCGATCTGCCACACGGCGCTTGCGCAAGTAGCGCAGCTCGTGTACCAGCGTGTCGTCGTCGGTGACCAGCATCCCGCCTTCGCCGGTGCATAAGGCCGATGGCGCAGAAAAATCAAACACCGACACATCACCGAAAGTGCCAACATTGTTACCCTGGTAGCGCGAGCCCAAAGCCTCGGTGCTGTCTTCGATCAGCTTGAGTCCATGAGCATCGGCCAACCACCTTAGTTGCGCCCAGGCTGCCGGATGGCCGTTGGTGTTGCCTGCCAGGATGGCGCGTGTCTTGTGGGTGATTTTGAGGGCCGCCTTTTCGGGACTCAAACTGCCTGTCCAGTAGTTGATGTCGGCAAACACCGGCGTTGCACCCGCCAGGGTAATGGCTTGGGCCACCTGATGCCAGGTGTGTGAGGTGCAGATGACCTCGTCACCGGGGCCAATGCCCAGCGCGCGCAGGGCGATCCATGTGCCCAGCGTTCCACTGGCTACGGCAACTGCATGTTTGCGACCGATCCAGCCAGCAAAAGCACGCTCGAACGACTCGATCATGGGGCCGTCGCTCCATTGCGATGACTCTAGCACGGCACGCACAAGAGCCAGCTCGGGCGCACCCGACTCGGGCTCAAACAGCGAGATGACATCAACTTCCATGATTAATCCTGTGTCAGGATGAGTGCCGTGGCTTCAGTCAGTTGCTCGGTGATACTCCAGCAATGACCGTTTGAGCTGGCCAGGTAGATTTCGCGCTGGCCCAACTCCAAGGCGGGTGTTTCATCGCGCATGTCGATTGCGTCAACCACCAGCACGCGCATGGCGGAATCGCGGCTGCGCAATGCGGCTGCAGCATCTTTCACGGATGCGGCGGCAGCGACGATTTCACCTGCAGCAGTCAGATATTCGGTGCTGATGGCCATGATCAGTCTTCTGCATCTTGCGCCAGTGGCAAGCGCCGGGCTTCCACGGTGATGGGCAGCGGCGTATCGGCTGGCATGGCCGGCAAATCAAACTGCCAGCCATTGGCCAGAGTCACCAGCCCGCCCCACATGGCGGGATTGACCATGGCAACAATGGGTTCCTCAAGGTCTTTTTTCGGCACATAGCCGGTCAAGGTGCCTTTGCTGTCTTTGCGGATCATGAGTTTCATGGGAGCTCCTGGTTGGGAAAATGGATCAGTACCAAAATTGGCGTTGGGGGTCGCTGCACAACAATTCCAGCAACACATCCAGCGGCTGGTCTTGAAGCTGCGGCACCCAGGTGCTGCTGGCATGATCGCGTGAGCACAGGCACCAACTGTTTCCTTCGTGGGGCACCAGCAACGCGATGTCAATCATGCCGCCAGCCGGGTCCACCTTGCGCGAGCAGCACGGGCTTTGAATTCGAAATCCACGCCCTTCGCGCAACACGCGTGGCTTGACATAGCGGTAACGCACACGTTTGCGCAGAGCCCGCGCCAGGCGATGCTGGGTCAGGTTTGCCACTTGGGTGCTGGCATTCACCACAATCGCCGGGTCCGCCGGGTTCACGCTGCGTCCTCGTTCTCTGGCAGCAAGCCCAACGGTGCTGGGACCAGTTCGATTTCAAGGCAACCGATCACAGCGCCGTCAAACTGCACCAGATAGACGGGTTCATTCAGGTCTTGTGCATGGCCGATTTTGACAATCTCACCGACTGAACCGCGCGCTGCCAACAGTGCATCAAGCGGGCGATCTGGGAAGCTGCCGTCGTTGATCAAATCATCCAGCGCAATGACGCGCTGGCCCCATGCATAGGCGGGTTCGCGAATTTCGATAGTCGTCATGGCTTGGCCGATCCCAATGTACGAAGCGCCACAGCTTTGTCACCCAACTGCTCCAGCACCTCGTCGGGCAAGTTGTCCAGGGTGCAAAGCTCTTTGGCGCGCATGCCGACACGGTGCCCCGACTCCACAAAGTCCACCGCGTAGATATAAAACTGCTGCAAAAAAGTGTTGATGTGAATCACATAGCCAATCTCGCCCTTGTTGACCAGCACGGCACCAATGTCATGGCCGTTGTAGGTGCCATCGTTGCGCACCACCGAGCGTGATACGACCCGCTCACCATAGGTAAAGCGGGGGGGAGAGGCCAGCTCAATCTCGTCATCGTCGCGGTTGATGTCAGCCATGGGCTACACCCATGCCGGGCGACCGCGACCGATGGCATCGATGCCAATCCGGGTCACGCTGGGTTTGGGGGCGGCATCGGCACTGCTGCAAGCGCAAGCCTCTTTGTTGGGGTTGACAAAGCTCAAGCCAGACTCGGTGGCAGTTTCAACAAAGTCAACCGTGATGCCGTTGAGCATCAAGCGGCTTTCTGCGCCCAAAAACAGGCGAACTCCGCCTGTTTCAAGTAGCTGTTCTCCTTCTTGCGGGGCAGATTCAGCGCTGAACACAGACGAGTAGCCCGAGCAGCCGCCAGGGGTCACGGCCAGGCGCAAACCGGCGCCTTTGGCCAGACCAGAAAAGCGCACGACCCGGTTGATGAACTTCGCCGCAGCGGGTGTGATGGTGACGTTGGGCAGCATGATAAGGATGGCTTTCTGTGAAGAAAATCAGACTTCGGTGATGCAGTCATCGACTGGGCAGACCGAGACGCACTGCGGTTCGTCAAAGTGACCTTCGCAGTCATTGCACTTTTTGTCGTTGATGATGTAAACACCCCCTTTGACACGAATGGCGACGTTCGGGCACTCGGGTTGGCAGGCGTCGCAACTGGTGCAGGTAGCGGTATTGATTTGGTGAGCCATGGTGATACTCCGTAAGGGTTGAGGGTTAAAGAATTTCAGGCTGCCAGGGCGCTGGTGTAAGCACCTTGGCGAATCAACGCGTCGCCTCGGCTTTGGTGAATCACCGCACCACTGGCAATGCGCGCGCGGTAGTCGTTAAACCAGTCAAGTGCGGCTTTTTCGATAAATTCGCCAAAATAGCGATCCACTGGCTCGACCCCGGCGGCACTCAGTTCATCGCGCGGGCAGGCGCCAATCTTGGCCACCAGCACGGCATGGCAGTCGTTGATGGCGCGCACCACCGAGGGCAGTTGGTCATCGTCGCCATAGCCACCCTGGCAATAGTGGTCCACCCGGCGATGCCCTACAAACAGAGCACGCTCGGCCGAGACTTCAAACACCTGAAACTCGGTGACGTGGCCAAAATGTTCGTTAACCCGACCACCACCTTTGGTCGCCACAGCCACCATGACCTTCAGGTCATCCGCAATTTTGATAGCAGCTGATGCTTGCTGTGCTTGCTGTTTGGCCGTTTGTTGTGCTTGTCTCTCGAGCGCCACCTGGTCTTGGTAAGCGCGACGTTTTTCCAGGTCATAAACCACCAACATGTTGTCGAGTTTGTCCTGGGAAAACTCTTCGCTGCGGTCTTCGCCTAACAATCCGACGGCGTCGGCACGGCACTGGCGGCAGTGGCGCATCAGGTTGGCACCGCCCATACAGGCATCTTGCACGGCTTTGAGTTCGGCGGCGCTGGGGCCGCGCTGGCCAGTCAGGCCAAATACCGTTCCGTGCTCAGGCTCAGAGATGAGCGGCATGATGTTGTGCAAAAAGGCGCCGCGTTTTTTGACTTCGCGGTTCACCTCGATCAGGTGTTGGTCGTTGATGCCGGGAATCAGCACCGAGTTGACTTTGGTTAGCACCCCGCGTGCGGTGAGCATTTCCAACCCCAGCATCTGGCGCTCATGCAGTATTTGGGAAGCCTCTAGTCCCCGGATGCGCCGATGGTTGTAGAAAATCCAGGGGTAAATTTTTTCGCCGACGGCCGGGTTCACCATGTTGATGGTGATGGTGACATGGTCCACGTTGTAGCTGCATATTTCATCGACCAGATCGGGCAGCGCCAGGCCATTGGTCGAGATGCAGAGCTTGAGGTCAGGGGCCTGCGCTTGCAGCATGCGAAAGGTGTCAAAGGTCTTCTTCGGGTTGGCCAAAGCGTCGCCGGGTCCGGCAATGCCCAGCACCGTCATCTGCGGAATTTCGCTGGCCACTGCGACTACTTTTCTGACCGCCTGCTCTGGCGTGAGTTTTTGCGACACCACACCGGGGCGCGATTCGTTGGAGCAGTCGTATTTGCGGTTGCAGTAGTTGCACTGGATGTTGCAGGCCGGTGCTACAGCCACATGCATGCGTGCGAAATGATGGTGTGCTTCTTCGGAATAGCAAGGGTGGTTTTTGACCTTGTCCCAAATCGCTTGGGGCATGTCGGCCGGGCCGTCGGATGAGCCACAACTGGCTTTGCCTGCTACGCCCTGTGTGCCACAGCCACCACCTACTTCCGGTAGCTCCAGCTTGGCGCCTCGTGATTTGATCTGGCCGAGGCTGACATACGTCTTGGCTGGCATGGAACCGGTGTTAACACTTGTCTGCATGAAACCCCTTTTCGCGACCGACCATGGCCGCACACAGGGTTATTAGCTAAATTCGTGCCACCTGAAAATCACCTTTTTTAACCTTGTTTTGTCGGATGTGGCACAGCAGTCAGTTGACTTGTCGTTCCGTTTTGCTGGGTACTGTCAGTGATGCGACAAAGATGACAGTGACTTTCTCTCAAAGAAGATCACCCCAATCCGCTGAATATGGGCTTCAAGCTCGGGGTGCTTGAGTTCGGCAATAGTGGCGCACAACCTGGGCGTGAGGTCTGACCCGTGTAAGGTCAGGTCAATGTCAGAGCCAGGTTTGTAATTTCCTTTAGCACGTGATCCGTACAACACTGCGCGCTCAACCGCAGGGTATTGCGCCAGCAAGGCGCAGATTTGATTGACCGTTTGATCTGGCAGCCCGTACTTCATGTGTCGGGATCGGACTGAACGGTTAACGGAGCTGCAAAGGTGTTTGCCATGGCGGCAAAGGCAGGATAAAACCGCGTCAGGATGTCGCTTGCGATGCCCGCTGCAATGTCAGTGTTGTAGGTGTGCGATTTCAGGCTTTAACCCAGGTGGCGATACCCGAGGTGTTGAGCTGCAGCAGCAGGGGTCGCTGGGTTAACTGCCAAATCGACCTCTAGCGCTTGCTGTACTTGCGCAGACAGCTCTGTTTTAGAGAGCGAATTTTGAAACGCCGGGCGTAACCAACGCACTTTGCCCGCAGCTTCCTCGGCGGCGCGGCGCTGGTTCAGGGTGACCAGACGTTGCAGCAGCTCGTCTTTGATAGCGCCAGACAAATCATCCCAGCCAAAGGCAGCCAGCACAGCGGCGTCCAACCCGTCATGCAAGGTTCCCAGCACGCCCACCAGACCGGCGCTGTAGATTTGCTTCTCTTTGGCTGTAAGCGCCCGGCCTTCGCGCAGGGCTTGCAGCACGTTGTACAGACCGGTTAGCGTCAGGTTTTTGGCGGGCTTTACGCTCGGCGCAGGTGTAGCCCCAAGGGGGGCAGGCCAGCGAGTTGGCGTCTGAGTACTTTGCGGGGCTCACCAAAAATCCACCAGTTATCACGCTAGCTCGAGCGGTTGTTCTGGTTGCGCTCAGGCTTCACCCGTTCCAAAAGCCACTGGTACGTTGCAGGAAACTGCCCACGCCGCTCAGCCAGCGTGACGAGGACTTCGCCTTCTGACCCCGGTTGTTCGTCGGCCACAGTCAGGAGTCGCCCTGCACCGGAATCCGCAAAAATGGGGTCAGAGCCCGAGTTTTGCTGAGCAAAATCGGGATCCGACCCCATTTTTGCTAGCGCTGCCCGTTGAACAACCGTCATGGCAATCCGTACGGCGGCACCGTCGGTGCTATCCACCCACGGGTGGTCGGGAATGGCAAACACCAGTTCGCATCTGGCCGGGTTTGCTGCTGGCACATTCACAGGTTCGTCCGAAACAAAACTACTCGAAACAGAACCAGTCAAGCGCAAAGTCCCCTCCAGCGCAGACTGAACGACACGCCGGTTAAAGGTCTGATTCCATTTCCATATCAATCCGACATGTTGTTGCTTCGCCTTGCCCTCCCACAGGCATCGATAGATGGCTTGGGACACGCGTTAGCACTGTCTGCGGCTTCGCGCCTATGTCGTATTGATCTGAAAGCGGAATGACGCAAGCTGTTGGTGGTGATCAACCCCATGCGCTGCGCCAAACCCGCACCAACCAACGCCGCTGCTCGTGCCCACCAAAACATGACGAAATCTGCACTGTCGGGTACACCAGCACAAACGGCGGGCGACCTTCGGCAGCGGGCAGGGCGCGCGCAGCAGGCCGTCATCAAAACCTTTGGTGTAGCCAGCGCCCTTGAGCTTTTTGGACTCTAGGCAAAACGCGCCCTGGCGGTAGCAGTCAATGCGCCCGACGCTGCCGGAGCCGTCACCATGGCGGAAGGTCACCGGGCGTTCGAACATGTAGCTTTGGTCAGGTGTGGGGTGCGGTTTGTCCACGCCCAGCAGGGCGCACAGGTCGATAACAAAGCTCTGCGCGGTGGGCAGCTCGCTGGCGGTGACGCCGCGCCAACGCGCGATGAAAGCGGCGGCGCCAATGTTTTCGACTGCGACTGGGTTGGTGGGGGTGTCGGGCATGAGTGGCATCATAGCCCGGGCTGTCGGCATGCTAATGGTGGGTTAAGTACTATTAATTGAGTAGTAAACAACCCAGCACGGACAAGCGATGAATGCCATTGAGTGTTGATGAAATTGAAATTACTCAATCAATTGAGTAAAATTAGTCAAACCATTGAGTAATTTATGACAGCCGAAATTCAACGCCCCCTTTTGAGTAGTTTGTTGGCACGCCTGCAAGAGCCTCGGCGCTTTTTGCAGGTGGTGGCGGGGCCGCGCCAGGTGGGTAAAACCACCTTGGTGCGCCAGGCAATGGCTGCCTTGACGGCGCAGCCTGGCCCTGCCATTGCCCAGCACAGTGTGAGTGCCGACAACCCTGGGTTGGTAGGCAGCAGTTGGCTGCGCACGCAATGGGAGGTGGCCCGCGCCCTCAGTACCCAAGCACAAGGCTGCGTGCTAGTGCTCGATGAAGTGCAAAAGCTGCCCAATTGGACTGAAGAGATCAAGCACTTATGGGACGAAGACACCCGTACCGGGTGTGACGTGCGGGTGGTGGTGTTGGGGTCTGCCCCTTTGCTGATTGCCCGCGGTTTGACCGAGAGCATGGCCGGACGCTTTGAGATGACACGCCTGGGTCACTGGACGTTTGCCGAAATGCAGGCAGCCTTTGGCTTCACGCTCGATGAGTTTATTTACTACGGTGGTTACCCCGGTGCCGCCAGCTTGATCAGTGAGCCCGCGCGTTGGGCGGCTTATGTGCGCGATGCGCTGATAGAGACCACCATCAGTAAAGATGTTTTGCTGATGGCCCCTGTGCAAAAACCGGCTTTGTTACGCCGCCTGTTTGACCTGGCCTGCCGTTACAGCGCGCAGGAGTTGAGCTACCAAAAAATGCTGGGCCAACTCAGTGACGCCGGTAACACCACCACGCTGGCGCACTACCTGGAGCTGCTTGAAGGGGCGGGCATGGTGTGTGGTTTGCAAAAATTTTCCGGGCAAACGGTGCGCCAGCGGGGTTCCAGCCCGAAGCTGCAAGTGTTTAACACCGCATTGCTGGGTGCCAACGCACTTTTCGACGGATTGACACTAGCGCAATTGCGCGCGACCCCAGAGCTATGGGGGCGCTTGACCGAGAGCGCTGTGGGCGCGGAGTTGCTGGCGCGCAACCTGACACACAGCAGCACGCAGCCCTGCATTCACTATTGGCGCGATGGCACCAGCGAGGTGGATTTTGTGCTGCGGCAGCAGGGTGAGTTGTTCGCCTTCGAGGTCAAAAGCGGTGTGAACCAGGGCAATGTGCGCGGGCTCGATGCCTTTTGCAAATTGAATCCAAGTTGTCGACCACTGGTTTTGGGCACGGGCGGGCTGGCGCTGCAAAGCTGGTTTAAAACTTCCTGACCTCAATCCCATTTTTTTGCAAGGCGTAGCCCATTTGCCGTGGCGAAATTTTCAGCAGGCGGGCTGCTTTGGCTTGCACCCAGCCGCAGCGTTCCATAGCCCAGATCAGGCGCTCGCGCTCACCCTCTGGCTTGTCTTCACTGTCAGCAACCGGTTCTGCCTGAGCGCTCACATCTACGGCAACGCTGGCATCGTCGCTGGGAGCCAGGGATGCCGGAACAGCAGCCACGGGCGGCGCTGCCATGGGTACTTCGGTGATGGGAATCCCAGACAGACGCGAAGGACTCACAGCATCGACACGTTCAATGTGATGCAACACTTGCGTCAAGCAGCGGTTGCCCTGGCACGGAAAAGCCAGGTTGGTGATGATGTCGTCATGCGCCATGGTGGCGGTACGCTCGACGCAGTTTTCCAGCTCGCGCACGTTGCCGGGCCAGTAACAACTGGTGAGCACCCGCATGGCCGCAGGGCTAAACTGGGTAGAGCGCGCATTTTCTTTGTTGAATCGATCGAGAAAGTGCTTGGCCATAGCAGGAATGTCGTCGCGGCGCTCTCGCAGCGGGGGCAACTGAATGCTGACCACATTGATACGGTAGTACAGGTCTGCGCGAAATTCGCCTGCCTGCACCATGCGCTCCAGATTGCGATTGGTCGCCAGAATGAGGCGTACATCGACTTTCACCACAGCGCTACCACCCACCCGCTCAAATTCTCGCTCTTGCAACACGCGTAATAGCTTGGCCTGAAAGGAGGCAGAAATATCGCCAATTTCATCCAGGAACAGCGTGCCACCATGCGACATCTCAAAACGACCTTTGCGCTGACCTTGAGCTCCGGTAAATGAGCCTTTCTCATGGCCGAATAGTTCACTCTCAAGCAGGGATTCGGTTAGCGCCGCGCAATTAACGCGCACAAAAGCCTCTTTTTTCCGCGGCGACAGGTTGTGAATGGCCCGGGCTATCACCTCTTTGCCAGTGCCGCTTTCGCCACGTAACAGCACAGTGGTGCGCGCCGGCGCCACTTGGTGAACCTGGTCAAACACTTCTTGCATCGGGGCAGACATGCCAACCACTTGGTCAATGTGTTGACTGGGTTTGAGCGCCTTGCTCATGCGTCGCACCTCGTCTTGTAGATGGGTATTGGCAGCACTAACGCTGCGATGCAATAAAAATGCTTGCCCCATCAGGGTAGCCACCATCTTGAGCAACTGCAGGTCATTGGAAAAACTGCGTGCTTCATCTGGGTTGTTGCAGTCGATGACCAGCACGCCAACGGTGCGACGGTCGGCGCTGATGGGGGTGGTCAGCATGGCCACGGCAATGTCGGGGGTTTGGTCAGCCGCGCCGGTACGATTCAGAAACAGGGGCTCGGTGCGTACGTCCGGCACTACGATTTGAATGCCGTTAGCATAGACACGGCCCACAATGCCTTCACCCGACTCAAATTGCAAGCGCTGCTGTTCTTCACGCGTCAAACCCACGGCACACAGCCCGCGCAAACGCCCATGCGGCTCGCCCAGCACCACAAAGGCGCGCCGCCAGTCAAACGCGTGCAGCAAAAAATTCAGGGTTTCCCGAAACGTTTTGGCAATGTCGAGTGAGCTTGCCAGCGTTTTGCTGACTTCGTAAATGGCATTAAGTTCACGCCGCGATTCAATTGCTTGAGTATTCACCATGTTGATCTCCGGTTGAGGGGACACGGTGCCATTCCAACGGTCACCCAACAACGTAAAGCAAGAAACGCACCAATAACCATTTTGATGGCATTGTCTTCACAAGCGCGGCCTTTCCAGTTTGCGACAAACGGGACAAGTGGCACAAATCAAAGACTGAACTTCACCAACAAAAGCAACAAAAAGTGCGCTCAATGTGCCGCTATTAGCACGAATAGGCATGGCACTGAAATTGCAAAAAGGGCAGTGTTCTACTTAATTACCAGGAGCCTGACATGCCGGATTCCGAATGCGACCAAGTCGCCCGCAGTGCTGCAGCCCCCGTTTACCTTGATTACGCAGCCACGACACCGGTGGATCCCCGGGTCGCGGGCAAGATGATGCCGTATTTGACAGAGCTGTTTGGCAACCCTGCCAGCCGTTCGCACGCTTTTGGCTGGGCCGCCGATGAAGCGGTTGAATTGGCCCGCAAGCAGGTGGCGGCGCTCATCAACGCCGACCCGCGTGAATTGGCATGGACTTCTGGCGCCACAGAGTCCAATAACTTGGCCATCAAAGGGTCGGCGCATTTTTACCGCACCAAAGGCCAACATTTGGTTACCGTTGCCACTGAACACAAAGCCGTGCTCGACAGCATGCGCGAGCTCGAGCGCGAAGGGTTTGAAGTAACTGTGCTGCCGGTGCTGCCCACGGGTTTGCTTGATTTGGGTGTGTTTGAGGCGGCATTGCGCCCCGATACATTGTTGGCCTCGGTCATGATGGTTAACAACGAAACCGGTGTGATTCAGGATGTTGCCGCAATCGGTGCCATCTGCCGCACCAAAGGTGTGCTGTTCCATGTGGATGCGGCTCAAGCAGCTGGCAAAGTGGCCATTGATTTGGTCACGCTGCCGATTGATTTGATGTCTTTATCCGCTCACAAAATTTATGGCCCCAAGGGGATTGGCGCTTTGTATGTGCGGCGCAAACCCCGTGTGCGACTGGAGGCGCAGATGCACGGCGGTGGGCACGAGCGTGGCATGCGCTCAGGCACGCTGCCAACACACCAAATTGTCGGCATGGGTGATGCTTTTGACTTGGCGCGCCAGGAAATGACGGCAGACAACGCACGCGTGCGCGCCCTGCGTGAAAGGCTTTGGACAGGTTTTAAACAGCTCGATGCCGTGGTGCTCAATGGGGATGCGCATCAGCGTGCTGCGCAATACCTGAATGTCAGCTTCAATTATGTTGAGGGTGAATCGCTGCTGATGGGTATCAAGGGTGTAGCAGTGTCGTCGGGTTCAGCCTGCACCTCGGCTTCTTTGGAGCCCAGCTATGTGCTTCGCGCCATGGGGCGCAGTGACGAGCTGGCGCATAGCTCGGTGCGCTTTTCGTTGGGGCGTTTCAGCACCGAACAAGACATCGATTACACGATTGAACAGGTAACGCAGGTGGTGAATCGTCTGCGCGCCATGAGCCCGCTGTGGGACATGGTGCAGGCAGGGGTTGATCTGAGCACGATTCAATGGGCTGCCCACTGACCCTGAGTGCTCTCAGTCGAACTTTTCCATCCATTTACGGAGAATTTTTATGGCATACAGCGAAAAAGTGGTTGACCACTACGAAAACCCACGCAACGTGGGCGCTTTTGAAGCGGGTGACGACAGTGTGGGCACCGGCATGGTGGGCGCACCCGCCTGCGGTGATGTGATGCGCTTGCAAATCAGGGTCAACGCACAGGGTGTGATTGAAGATGCCAAGTTCAAAACCTATGGCTGCGGCTCGGCCATTGCGTCAAGCTCGTTGGTCACCGAATGGGTGCGTGGGCGCACATTGGACGAAGCCCTGGCGATCAAGAATGCTGACATTTCCGAAGAACTGGCGCTGCCACCGGTCAAGATTCATTGCTCGATTCTGGCTGAGGATGCCATCAAGGCTGCTGTGGCCGATTTCCGGTCGCGTCACCCGGCGGGCGCTGGCACGCTAGTGTCTGAGCAAATTGCTTGTGCTTCCAGCACTCGCTAATTCAATGCACATCAGACCATTTCATCCCCAACCAAGGAATCAACATGCAAGCAGAATTGATCACTGACCAAGCCAACGCGTTTGGCATGATGCCCGGCCAACTTGAGTTCACCCCGGCGGCGGCGGCCAAAGTGGCTGAATTGATATCGGAAGAGGGCAACCCTGAACTCAAGCTGCGCCTTTATGTGACGGGCGGTGGCTGCTCTGGTTTTCAATATGGATTTGCCTTTGATGACCAGGTGGCCGAGGACGATACGCAGATCCTTACCGAAGGTGTCGCGTTGGTGGTAGATGCCATGAGTCTGCAGTATGTGCTGGGCGCCAAGGTGGACTTTGAAGAGGGCCTGGAGGGCTCACGCTTTGTCATTCACAACCCCAATGCACAGACCACCTGTGGCTGCGGCAGTTCATTTTCAATGTAAGAGGTGATGCCATGAGTGTTTTATTGACCCCCGCTGCGGCCCGCCACATTGAAAAATCTTTGCATAAACGTGGTAGCGGCATTGGCCTGCGCCTGGCTGTGAAAACCAGCGGTTGTAATGGCTTTGCCTACGCGCTCGAGTTTGTCGATGCAACAAACCATGACGACGAATGCTTCGAAACCCATGGTGTCAAGGTGATCGTTGACCCGCGCAGTTTGGGCATGTTGGCGGGCACCGAACTTGATTTTGTGCGCGAGGGTCTGAACGAAGGCTTTAAGTTCAATAACCCTAACGCCAAAGCCAATTGCGGATGTGGCGAGAGTTTTGCGGTGTAAACACAGAGCCCCTATTAAATGGCACTATTGCAAATCAGCGAGCCGGGTCAAAGTGCTGCACCGCACCAGCACCGGTTAGCCGCTGGTATCGACCTGGGAACCACCAACTCTTTGATTGCGACGGTTCAAAGTGCTGTGGCGCGTGCCTTGCCTGACGATGACGGTGCTCTGCTACTGCCCTCCGTGGTGCGTTATTTGCCCGGTAACGGTATTGTGGTGGGACACGAGGCGCAGCAAGCCCAGGCCGACGATCCGCAGAATACGATTGTCTCTGTCAAGCGTTTTATGGGGCGCAGCCTAGCCGATCTAAAGGGTGCAGCAGGTCTTCCATACCGCTTTACAGATGCGCCCGGTATGGTGGGCATCAACACGGTTTCGGGTGAACGTTCACCGGTGCAGGTGTCGGCAGAAATTTTGACTGCTTTGCGCGAGCGCGCTGAAGTCTCTTTGGGCGGACCGCTGGCAGGGGTAGTGATCACTGTGCCTGCTTACTTTGATGATGCACAACGTCAAGCTACCAAAGATGCAGCAAAGCTGGCTGGCCTTACCGTTTTGCGCCTGCTCAATGAGCCCACGGCGGCGGCCATTGCCTATGGCTTGGACAAGTGCGCTGAGGGCACCTTTGCCATTTATGACCTGGGCGGTGGCACCTTTGATATTTCCATTCTCAGGCTGACGCAAGGCGTTTTTGAAGTGCTTGCCACGGGAGGCGACTCCAGTTTGGGTGGCGATGATTTTGACCACGCCATTGCCGAGTGGTTTTGCAGACAGCACGGCATCCAGGGCTTGGCAGCTTTGCCCCCGGGTGCGCAGCGCCGTCTGCTGGCGGCATCTCGCTCAGCCAAAGAAACGCTGTCTCAGCTCGACCAGGCTGAGCTACTGCTGACGGACGTTGATGGTAGGAAGCAGCAAGCCATTTTGTCGCGGCAGCTTTTTGCTGAGATCAGTGCCGGGCTGATCGGTCGAACCATGCACGCGACCAAACGGGCTCTGCGCGACTCACAATTGACCATTGACGACATCACGGGTGTGGTGCTGGTGGGTGGCTCAACTCGCATGCCCATTGCACGCGAGGCGGTGCGTGCATTTTTTGACCAAGCGCCGCTGGTTGATATTGACCCTGACCAGGTGGTTGCCATCGGTGCGGCCTTGCAGGCCAATGTGCTGGTGGGTAACGGAGGCGCAGATAACTGGTTGCTGCTGGATGTGTGCCCGCTGTCACTGGGAATAGAGACCATGGGCGGTTTGGTTGAAAAAATCATCCCACGCAACTCCACCCTGCCCACTGCCCGCGCCCAGGAGTTCACCACCTTCAAAGACGGGCAAACAGCCATGTCGCTGCATGTTGTGCAGGGCGAGCGTGAGTCAGTGGCAGACTGTCGCTCACTGGCGCGTTTTGTTTTGCGCGGCATTCCACCGGCTGTGGCAGGCTCGGTGCACATACGGGTGAGTTTTCAGATTGATGCGGATGGGCTGCTGTCGGTGACTGCGCGCGAACAGCTTAGCGGCATTGAGGCGCATATCGAGGTGAAACCCACCTATGGCCTGGCAGATACGCAAATCTCCACCATGCTGGCTGATGCGATTGGGTCGTCCAAAGAAGATATGGTGTTGCGCTCGCTACGCGAAGCCCAGGTCGATGCACGCCGCTTACTCGATGCCACGGCCAGTGCCCTCAGTCAGGATGCGACCCTGCTGTTGCCCCCAGAGCAAAACGCGATTCGTCAGGCCATGTTCAAAGTGGGCGACATGCTCGAAACCGGGGCCGCACTGCCCGAGCTGCGTGCCGCCACAGCAGCGCTCTCATCGGCCACGGACGACTTTGCTGCCAAACGGATGAACGCCTCGATTCTTGCGGCGCTGGCTGGCCGCAGCATGGACAGCCTGGCCTGAAGCCTGCCTGGCGCAGGCGCATGGCTGCATCGTTATTGCAATACAATTTCAACCATGAAAACTGCCACACTTCCACCCGTGCGGGTTCTTCCTGAGTTCAGGGCCGAAATCCAATCGCTGCTCGGTCATGGTGAAACCTTATCCGAGTTTCTGGAAACCTCCGTGCGCGATAGTGTGCAGCGCAGACGCAATCAGCAAGAGTTCATCCGACGCGGCTTGGCTTCTCTGGAAAATGCCCAGTTGACTGATTCATATGTAGAGGCCGATGTCCTGCTTGCTCGACTTGAGCGCAAACTGACCGATGCTCGGGCATCCATCTCAGCGAATTCTGTGTGAGTTTTCGGGTCAGGTTAACTGTTGAGGCCGCTAATGATTTGGAGCGACTGTTTGATTTTGTGCTCCAACGCGAATTACTGCGACAGGGTGCTGACCTCGATGTGGCTGATCGGGCACTGGAAGCCATCAAAAATGGCATGGCTACCCTGCGTCAATCGCCCTTCACATGCCGAAAAATCGGCACAAGCCCATTTCTTCGTGAGTTGATCATCCCTTTTGGACGGTCCGGTTATGTGGCTTTATTTGAGATTATTGACAACGAAAACGTGGTCGTCTCTGCAGTTCGCCATCAGCTTGAGGATGACTATCACTGAGCGTTGGCGGATAAAAGCCTTCAACCTCGCAGCGCTGACTGGCCGCACCATGGACAGCCTGGTCTGAAGCCCGCCTGGCGCAGGTGCATGGCTGGATCGGCGGCGCGGTGACAATGCGACCAGCAAGACAAAATTCGGGTTCATGGTGGGTGGCGGGTCTGCAGCATCAGGAGTCACTGGGGTCTAGATGCTGAATGGCTCCAGAAGACCCGGGGGAGGCATTCGCGACAGGCAGCTTTCTGGATGCCAATTCACAGTCTGTCACAAGCTGTACATGACATTAGGTAGCGTGCTCATGACCTTAGCAGGGGTTTGATCAGTCCTAAGATGTGCGCCAAAGTCAGTTGATACCAATGAGCCACCAAAAAGCAAGCACCTGCTTTTGGCCCGCAAATTCAACTATTATTTTTGTACCCAGATTCGCGCTGGCTTCGAATTGCCAGCACAAAGGCTGTATCGAGTGGTGCCACGTATCTGTACAACGCAACGTAGCCACGGGAAGTTCTCCCGATGATCAACTCGCGTTTGCCACCTTTAACTGGACGACCAATCATGGGGCTGGTAGCCAAAATTTGCACAGCATCCAAAATTTCCCCAATACGTTCAGGCGCGGAGCCGACATCAAACTGTGCAATGTAGTCAAAGAAGCGGTCGAAGTCGTCGAACACCTCAGGCGCAATCTCAATGCGAGTCACGGCAGTAGTCAATGGTTCGCACTGCGAGCCAACGGCCTGCTCTGGCTTTCCCCCCGTGACTTGGCTGTCAGATACGCTTTCGCGTCTTCCCAAGATACCGTCTTCCCGCAAGCCAGTATCCCCTTCCACCGATCATCTGCGATTTCATTGAACTCAGTGTCGATTTCAACCTGCTCAACAGTTTGTGAGATGGCATCGAGAATGAAGGCGTGAGCTGATTTTCCAGCACGGTCTGCCGCAGCTGCGATGCGATCCTTCATTGTGTCATCGAGGCGGATGGTAGTGGTCTGCATTGTTTGCTTTCAAAGTATGGTGTCAATGTAGCATTATTGTGCTACCCATGCAAGCCACTGGGAAGCCATCTCACCCAATGTTGGCAATCCGGCAGGCAGATCAGAAAATCCAGTGACTGCCATCAGCCTTTATGCCATTCGTCCTGCACCAAAGCGGAACGAAGCCGAACGTCAAATTTGAAATTGGCGGCAACCAAAATGACAGTGAAGACGCAAACAAAAAAAGGATTGAGCAGTCGGCTGTTTTTCTTCAATAATTTGCTTAGATTTTGATAGCTGGCTGTGCATGATTGATAGGCGCTACAGTCTGGTTTAGCCACAGGTCCACCCACCACCGCTAAAGCCTCGCTGTCTGAAACAGCACATTTCCGACACGCGCATCGTTGAGTGTTCAACGCACCAACAGGGCAAGACCCGACAAATTGAACCAGCACGTCGCAAAACAGGTCAGCAAAAGCGCCAACCAGAGGTGGCACGCACCTTGCTATAAAGGTAGGCAAAGGATGCCACACCATGCCTCTGAACCTCATCATCAATGACACCACCTTGCGCGACGGCGAACAGACCGCCGGGGTGGCTTTTACGGTCGATGAGAAATGCGCGATTGCCTGTGCGCTCTCGGCGGCTGGCGTGCCGGAGATGGAAATCGGTATTCCGGCCATGAGTGATGAAGAAATTGACTGTATCAACACCATTGCCGAGCTCAGCCTTCCTGCTGCGCTGATGGTCTGGGGGCGGCTCACCGATGCTGATCTGGCCAGTGCCTTGCGCTGCCAGGCTGACATCGTGCACCTTTCCATCCCGGTGTCAGATATTCATTTGCAGTACAAGCTGCGTCAGTCACGCGAATGGGTTCTGCTGCAGATCAGCCGGGTGATTGAGAAGGCCGTGGCCAGTGGCCGAAAGATATCCTTGGGTGCCGAAGATGCCTCCCGCGCCAATGCCGATTTTTTAGCACGGGTGGCCAGGCAGGCTCAGGCTTGTGGTGCCAGCCGGATTCGCTTTGCCGACACGCTGGGTGTGCTTGATCCGTTCACCACGTATGAGGCGATTGCCCGCTTGCGCGAGGCCGTCGACATCGAGATCGAAATTCATAGTCACAACGATCTAGGGCTGGCCACGGCCAACACGCTGGCGGCCCTGCGCGGCGGTGCTACCCACGCCAACACCACGGTGAATGGTCTGGGCGAGCGTGCTGGTAACGCCGCACTCGAAGAGGTGGTGATGGGTGTGCGCCATTTGCACCACGCCGAGACTGGGGTGGACACGCAGGCGCTGGTATCGATTTCTCGACTGGTTTCACGCGCTTCAGGCCGTCAGGTGGCATTTAACAAAAGCATTGTGGGTGAGGCTGTGTTTACCCACGAATCGGGCATTCACATCGATGGCCTGCTCAAAAATGCCTCGACTTATGAGAGTTTTGACCCCTCTGAACTCGGTCGCCAGCGCCACACCGTGCTGGGCAAGCATTCCGGCTCGCAAGCTGTGCGCCAGGCCTATGGCTGCTTGGGCATTGTGCTTGACGACGACGCCTTGACCGCGCGAATTTTGGCGCGCATCCGTGACCATGCCATGCGCGTCAAACAAGAAGCCACCCCCGATGAATTGCGGCTCTTTTTATTGGAATCGCACCGACCTCAGTGCCCAGCACTTTAACCAGCAACCCCGGAGTCAGCCACGATGGAAACCTTTCTTCAGCAACTTAAAGCCTTGTCCTCTGCTGAGGATTTTCTTCACTACTTTGGTGTGCCCTTTGATCAGCATGTTGTCAACGTCAGTCGTCTGCATATTTTGAAGCGCTTTTTTCAGTACATCCGCCAGGAGAACTTGTTGGCGCAGGCTGACGAAGTCGGTCTGTTCACACAGTACCGCGAACAGTTGCTCAAAGCTTATGGCGACTTCGTCACATCGACCCCGGCGCAGGAAAAAGTGTTCAAGGTGTTTCAAGATGTGGGGGGGCGTCAGCATGTCGCGCTGGACAGTCTCAAATCGTCGTTGCCACGCCGGGCGCTGGCTTGAAGTGAACGTGACTGCCCTTGTCAAATAGCCGACAAGCCCGCACAAACTTCACGCCAAATCCGACAAATCCACCCGCGATTTGGACTCAAAAGCTTGGCATGTTCTTTGCAAAAAGAGTTGAAAACGCGAAAGGATGAATCTGTCATGCGTAACTCTTCTACCCCCAAGCCCCGTACCGTGGGCCGTCGTCGGCTGATGATCATGGCGGCTGTTCTGCCATTGGCGGCATGGCGCGTCCAGCAAAGCGCTGAGGCGACCCCGCTGCACTGGCAGGGTATGGCCATGGGCGCGCCGGCCTCTCTGGTGCTCCATCATGGCGGGGATGTTGCGCGTGCACAAGCTGCATTAACCGCAACACTTGCTGAGGTATCCCGGCTGGAAGACATGTTCAGCCTGTTTCGTGCAGACTCATGGCTGTCCAGGCTCAATCGCCATGGCCGCGTGGACAATGCCCCCGCAGAATTTGTTCAGCTATTGCGCACCTCGCTGGACATGGCGGCGCTGTCCGGCGGCTTGTTTGATCCCAGCATTCAACCGCTCTGGGCCTTGTACTTTGAGCACTTTGTGGTGCGGGGTAAGACTCAGCCACCGGCTGCGGAAAAAATTGAATTTGCAAGGACTATGGTCAATTGGCGCGACGTGCAGCAGGTCGGCTCGCAGGTCACGCTGGCACGTGCAGGCATGGGCCTAACGCTCAACAGCATTGGCCAGGGCTTCATCACCGACCGCTGTTGCGAAGTGCTGCGCGCCCACGGGTTCAGCCAAGTGTTAGTGGACATGGGTGAACTGCGCGCGATGGCGGCCAAACCCGATGGTTCGGCTTGGCAAATTGGTCTGGCAGACCCACGTGATCCCAAACGTTCACTGCACACCCTGTCGGTGTTTGATCAGGCGGTGGCCACCTCGGGTGGTTATGGAACGATGTTAGACACCGACGGCCTGTACACCCACCTGATCAACCCGCATACCGGTCGCACGGCACCGGCTTTCGAGAGCGTTACCGTGGTGGCATCCACCGCCACCCAGGCCAATGCCTTGTCAACCACGCTGGCACTCATTCCAAGCAGTGATGTGTCGGCACGCCTGACGCTGTTACGCAGTCATCCGGGTTGTCGGGCCATTTGTATTGACAACGCTGGTTTGGTCAGTGCGCTGTCATGAACTCGCTGCAGCAAATCGATAGCAACTTGATTGAGGGGCTGGCTCGTGTGGTGGCGGTCGATCGTGACCAGGTCTGGCTGGTGGCCCAACAAGCTGCTGCGTGTGGCAGTTGCGCCACGCGCAGCGCTTGCGGTGGTGGTAGCACCGCCAAAGCTGCGGCGAGCTGGCGTGCTCCGCGTTCACTGGGCGCTGGGCAGGCACTTTTGGCTTTGGGCGACACCGTGCACATTGGTCTTGATCGCGAAGCACTGACGCGCGCCTCTGTCACTGCTTATGCGCTGCCATTGGTCACGATGCTGCTATCTGCCGTTGCCCTGCAAGACGCGGGTGATGGTGTCGCCATCGCTGCTGCGCTGGTCGGATTGCTGGCGGGCTTGGCTTCGGCGCGGGTGCTGGCCAAGCGCTGGCGTGATGCGTTGGTGCCGGTGCTGCTGGGTCGGGCTGTCAACCATGCTTACGCTTCCTGTGCCGCGCCCAACACGACCGCATTGCCTGGTATCGCCATCGACGTGGTTGAGAAACGGAGCCTGTAATGGAAAATTTTTTACTCGTGCTGCTCAGCACCGCCATTGTCAACAATGTGGTACTGGCCAAGTTTTTGGGACTGTGCCCTTTTATGGGAACGTCGTCACGCATCGATACCGCCATGGGGATGGGCCTGGCCACCACCTTTGTGCTGACGCTTTCCACCGGGTTTGTCTGGGTGGCCGAGACCTGGGTGCTGGCGCCGCTGGAGCTGTCGTTTCTGCGCACCATGACCTTCATTTTGGTGATTGCCGCCGTGGTGCAGTTCACCGAGATGGTGATTCGCCGTATCTCACCGCCACTCTATGAGGCGCTCGGGGTCTATTTGCCGTTGATCACCACCAACTGTGCCGTGTTAGGGGTCGCTCTGTTAACGATCCAAGGTGGATATGGGTTTGTGAACAGTCTGTTGCGTGGTTTTGGCACCGCAGCGGGTTTTGCACTGGTGCTGGTGATTTTTGCCGGCCTGCGCGAGCGATTGGCCGTGGCCGAGGTGCCCAAAGCCTTTGAGGGGGCACCCATCGGCTTCATCACCGCTGGTGTTTTGTCGCTGGCGTTCATGGGCTTTGCCGGACTGGGGGCTTAAGATGATCGATGCACACATGGTGACGCAAGCTGCGCAGGCGGTAGGGGCCATTGGTTTGTTGGGCACAGGGCTGGGCGTGGTGCTGGGTGTCGCTGCACGCTACCTGTCTGCACCCGTCGATGACCGCGCTGAAGCTGTCGCAGCTTTGTTGCCTGGTTCGAACTGTGCTCAATGCGGTTTTGCCGGCTGTAAGCAGGCTGCAGCCGCCATGGTCGATGGCCGTGCTGCACCCAACTGTTGCCCACCCGGCGGTGTCTCCACCGCGCAGCGTGTGGCCGAACTGATTGGCGTGCGGTTGGCGGTGGATGGAGCGGATGCCGCGTTGCCGACCGTGGCCTGGGTGGATGAAGCGCGTTGCATTGGTTGCACCCGCTGCATCCGCAAATGCAGCTCTGATGCCATCGTGGGGGCTTCAAAGCAAATGCACACTGTGTTGCCCGAGGTCTGTTTTGCCTGTGGCCTGTGCCAAGATGAATGCCCTACTGATGCCATTGTGATGATACCGGTGATGCCCACACTGGCCACCTGGCACTGGCCCAAGCCTGTCACCAAGCGACCGCCAGTGGCGACTTGAAAGGAACCCCGGCCATGATGCTTTTTTCAGTTCGAGGTGGGGTTAAGCTGAGTTACCGCAAAGAACTCAGCAGCGAAAGCCCGATCGTGCGGATGCCCACGCCCAAGCGGGTCTGTATCCCATTGCAGCAACACGTGGGCAGTCCAGCCGAGCCCGTTGTTGAGGTGGGTCAATGGGTCGGCAAGGGTCAATTGATTGGGCGTGCCGGCCGTGGTATCTCGGCCAATGTGCATGCCTCTACGTCGGGTACCGTGATGGCCATTGAAGAGCGCATGGCACCCCATCCGTCAGGGTTGACTCAACCTACCGTGGTGATTGATGCCGATGGTGAAGATCGCTGGGCCGAACTGGTTCAGCCCATCACAGCGGACTTCCCCTTGCCCGCAACGCCCAAAGAGCTGAGCGAGCGCGTGGCGGCCGCCGGCATTGTGGGTTTGGGTGGGGCAGCGTTCCCGTCAGCGGTCAAGCTCGACATGCGCTACAAACACAGCATCGACACCCTGGTGATCAACGGTGCCGAATGTGAGCCCTACATCACTTGTGACGACCGGTTGATGCGCGAGTCGGCCAACGAGATCGTTGACGGGGTGCGCATCATGGCCTACGCCATTGCCGCTGAACAAGTGATCATCGCGATTGAGGCCAACAAGCCCAAAGCGGTGAAGATCATGCGCAAGGCAGCCAAAGTTGACAGTAGCATTCGCGTGGTGACGGTTCCTACCCGCTTCCCCATGGGGTCGGCTCAGCATTTGTTACTGGCCGTGACGGGGCGCGAAACCCCAGCCAACAAACGAACCGCCGAGGTGGGTGCGGTCGTGCACAACGTGGCGACTGCGCGCGCGGTCAGCAGTGCCATTCGGCGCGGCGAGCCACTGATCAGCCGAGTGGTGACGGTATCCGGTTACGGTGTGCGTGAGCCCGCCAATGTAGAGGTAGCGCTGGGCACCTCGGTAGAAGACCTGCTGACTTTTTGCGGCGGATTGCACCCAGTGCCGATATTGCTGATCGGCGGCGGCCCCATGATGGGCTCCCCGTTACCCTCGGTGCACGCACCGGTGGTCAAGGGCTCTTGTGGTGTATTGGCGCTCACAGCTGCTGAAATCAACGAAGGGCCAGAATCCCCGTGCATCCGATGTGGCAAGTGCGTCACTGCCTGCCCGGCTGGTCTGGTTCCGGTGGAAATGGCGCAACTGATCAAGCGGGGCGACCTGCAGGGTGCCAAAGCCATTGGCAGCCAAGACTGCATTGCCTGCGGCTCATGTTCCTTTATTTGTCCGTCGCACATTCCGCTGGCGCATTACTTCAGCTTTGCCAATGGCAAGCTCAGTGCACTGGATCGTGATGCGCGTCGGCAAGACCGCATTCGCTCTTTGATACAGGCGCGCAACGAGCGCTCTGCGCGCGAGGCCGAAATCAAAAAAGCGGCCGCTGCTGCACGCAAGGCAGCCAAAGCTGCTGCCGCAGCAACTAAGGCAACAGAGTCAGTCAGCCACTTGTTTGAGGAGTCAACATGAGCACACTGGCCAACCGTGCCGGACCCTTCACGCACACGGTCAACACCGTTACTCGCACCATGGTGTGGGTGATTCTGGCCTTGATGCCAGGCACGTTCTATGGTCTGTGGTTGTATGGCTGGCCAGCAGTCATGTTGTTTGTCATCACCTTGGCAAGTGCTCTAGCGGCAGAGGCGGTGATGCTGGTGCTACTCGGGCAACCCGTGCGCAGCAGACTTTTTGATGGGTCAGCTTTGCTAACAGGCTGGTTGCTGGCCATGAGCCTGCCACCCTGGGCACCCTGGTGGATTGGGGTACTGGGCAGTTTGAGCGCCATTGTTTTGGGCAAACACCTGTTTGGTGGATTAGGCCAAAACATGTTCAACCCCGCCATGGTGGCGCGTATCGTGCTACTGATTTCTTTCCCGGTGCAGTTGACAATGTGGGTGGCTCCAGCCCCCTTTGGCAGCGACACGGCCCCCTCCTTTAGCCATGCGCTGGCAATCGTGAGCGGCCGCACACCGATACCCGAACACATGAGTGCAGCCACTGCGCTGGGTGCCCTGAAGACCGAATTGTCACGTGGCGTATCAGTTGTGAAAACCGCTGAGAACCTGCCTACCTCACAACAGTTAGCCATCGGCAATGAGTCTGGCTCTATGGGGGAAACCTCTGCCGCTCTGTTGTTAGTGGGCGGCCTTTTGCTGGTGGCCTTGCGCATCATCTCTTGGCATATCCCGCTAGCCATGCTGGGAACCCTGGGTGCTTTGGCAGCGTTCTCCCATGCGCTTGACCCGGCGCGTTTCGCCTCTATGCCTATCCATTTGCTGTCCGGGGCCGCCATCCTGGGTGCTTTTTTTATCGCCACCGACTACGTGACATCGCCGGTGTCACGCAGCGGGCAGTTGTTGTTTGGTGCCGGTATAGGGGCTCTGACCTGGGTAATTCGTGCTTTGGGTGGTTACCCCGAAGGCTTGGCCTTTGCGGTGGTGCTGATGAATGCGATGGTGCCGCTGATTGACCGAAGTCTGCGCCCCCGGGTGTTTGGACGCAATTGGCGTGGCAAGTCTCTGGAGGCGAAAGCACAACCGAGGATTCACATATGAAATCGACCGATCAAACATGCGCTTCGACCCCTGTTGTATCTTGGTCAGTCCGGCTGACCGAGTTCATGACGCTCGCCGGCGGCAAACACGCCTTGGTGCTGGGTGGTTTCTCATTGGCGGCTACCCTGATGCTGACGGTTGTCTATGGTTTGACCAAGTATCCGATTGAGCAAAGCGCGCTAGAAGACCTGCGCCACTCCCTGGAACAGGTCATACCGATCAGTATTTACGATAACAACCCTGCCGCCGACACGGTTCAGTTACAAATCGATGGCGTGCCATTGCGGGTCTATCGAGCCAGCAAGGCGAAACATGTCACCGGAGTGGCGTTTGAGACCTCTCGCAAGGGCTACAGCGGTGAGATTCGCTTGTTGCTGGGGATTGATGAAAACGGCAAACTGCTGGGCGTGCGGGTGTTGAAACACACCGAAACGCCCGGCCTTGGCGACAAGATTGAAGTCAATCGGAATGACTGGATCACTCGCTTCACCGGTTTGTCGCTGGGTAACCCGCCCGATGCACAGTGGGCGGTCAAAAAGGACGGTGGCCCATTTGATCAGTTTGCCGGAGCCACCATCACACCGCGCGCGGTGGTCAACGGGATTCGAGACGGACTGCGACTGTTCGCGGTTCACCGTAAAACCCTACTGGAGGAGGTCGCTAAATGAGTCAAACCCAAGACATCATGGTCGATGGGGTGTGGCGCAACAACGTGGTGTTCAGTCAGATGTTGTCGCTGTGTCCCACCTTGGCTGTCACATCGGCTGCAACCCAGGGATTAGGAATGGGCGTGGCCACCTTGGCAGTGTTGATCGCCTCCAATGTGTTGGTGGCCTTTTTGCGCGGTTTGATCACCGACGAGGTGCGTATTCCGGCATTTGTACTGATCATTGCCACCTTGGTGACGATAGTGGATCTGGCGATGAATGCCTGGTTGCACGAACTCCACAAGGTGCTGGGCCTGTTTATCCCGCTGATTGTGGTGAATTGCCTGATTTTGGGTCGCGCTGAATCGTTTGCCTGCAAAAACAGCGTGGCTTTGTCCGCTTTGGACGGTTTGGCTATGGGTCTGGGTTTTACCTTGGCGCTAACTCTAATGGGTGCTGTGCGTGAAATTGGTGGCAGCGGCACGCTGTTCTCAGGGGCGGCCAACCTATTGGGCCCCGCTATGGCGGTACTGGAGATGCGGCTGTATCCAGGTGACGGTGCCTTGGTGATGATCTTGCCTGCCGGTGGCTTCATCGTGCTAGGGCTGATGATTGCCGCCAAAAGAGCTATGGATGCTCGTAAGCCAGCGCCTCGACCTCAGATTGGAGCGGCGGATGCAACCCTGACCGCGGGTGCCGCATCATGAAAGTCAGTGTCACCTACGCGCTGCCTAACCGCCAGAGCTGGTTAGAGGTTGAAGTGCCGGAACAAGCTACCGTGCGGGATGCCATTCAAGCGAGCGGCATTTTGCGCACTTTTCCTGCACTGGATCTGAATTCTCAGAAGGTTGGGGTTTTTGGCAAGGCCGTGTCGCTGGAGGCTCGGCTGGAGGCTGGTCAGCGAGTGGAGATTTACCGGCCCATTAGCGCCGACCCGATGGCGCTGCGCGGTGACTCAGAGGACAGCGATTGAGTCACACGCCAACCGAGGCCACGTAATTGCGTTTTCAGATCTATTCGACATTAGGCGCGAAGCCGCAGACAGTGCTAACGCGTGTCCCAAGCCATTTATCGATGCCTGTGGGAGGGCAAGGCGAAGCAACAACATGTCGTATTGCTATGGAAATGGAATAAGCTATTCGCCAGTACCAGGTTTACGCAGCGCAGTCTTGCGTGCATTCCTGAATTCTGATCATGAGGTCAATTCCATAAAACCTTCTGCCTGAAGCTCTAGATGCTATAAAATATGAAGCGCTTTACGCTTATTCCACGTGCGCTACAGGCCAAAAAGACTTACAAGAAACTACAGTCCAAGGCCTTGCAAGAGTGATCACTCAGTTTCAGCCGATTCAATTGAAATGGTTTGACTGCCATCGAACAGACCTCAGGGGACGGTTCGCCCTATCATCGAATGAAATGGAAACGAACATGAAACAACAAAACCGCCCTTTCAGTGAACCGCTTCAAATTCGAGTTGGCTTTGAGATCGAGTACGAGTGCCCGGCACCCACACCGATGATTTTGGCTCTGAATATTCACCATTCACGCGCGGCCGATCTGATTCGCCCGGATATTTTGTTCACCAACCCCGCGCTGCCCATCACTGCCTACCATGACCTGTTTGGCAACTGGTGCAGCCGTATCGTGGCACCCCAGGGGCGATTGGTTTTGCGTGCCGATGCCCTGCTGAACGACGACGGTGTGCCCGATCTGGTGGCGCCATGGGTGCAGCAAATACCGGTTGAGAGCTTGCCTGAATCAACTTTGGTTTATTTACTGGGCAGCCGGTACTGCGAAACCGATCTGCTTTCAGAAACGGCCTGGCAATTGTTTGGCAATGGTCCAACGGGCTGGGCACGTGTGCAAGCAATCTGCGATTTTGTGCACCATCACATCACGTTTGGCTACCCATTTGCCCGTCGCACGCGCACGGCCTGGGAGGCCTATAACGAAAAATGTGGTGTCTGCCGGGACTATGCCCATCTGGCCATTGCGCTGTGTCGGTGCATGAATATTCCGGCGCGATACTGCACGGGTTACTTGGGTGACATTCGCATCCCACCCATCCCAGGTCCGATGGATTTTGCGGGATGGTTTGAAGCCTACCTGGGCGACCGTTGGTACACCTTTGATGCGCGTAACAACAAGCCAAAAATTGGTCGTGTCCTCATGGCCCGGGGCCGCGATGCCTGCGATGTCGCCCTGGCAAGCACGTTTGGCCCCAACACCTTGCTGCGTTTCAATGTCTGGGCCGATGAGGTTGCGCCAGTCTAAGGCGTCAAGCAAAAATAACTTGCCAGAAGCGGCATCAACGGTACTTTTGCAACCGTGTTGTCAAAGTGGCATCAATCGCGTTATCCTTGCATGCACAACGCATTTCAAAGGAGCTCCGCATGTCAACCCGTTCCCATTTCAGCAAAGCCAGCTTTTTGTTGGCACAAAGCCTACTCCTGTGCACTTTAGCCACGTCAACTTGGGCTCAAACTAACTGGTCAAGCAGTCCGGGCAGCAGCGACAGCCCGCAAGCCATCAAAGCACGTTTTGAGGCCGACAAAAAACTCTGCGCCGACGAAGCTTCAGCCGAAGCCCGTCTGCAATGCCGCAGAGATGCACAAAGCGTTTACGACAAAGCACTTAAAGCCCAACAAGCAGGCGTGTATTCAACCAAGAACCCATCCCAGGCCGCCCTGTGCACCGACTGTGGCCATGTCACTAGCGTCAGTGTTTCCGAAAAAGCCGGGGAGAGTAACGCCGTTGGAATGATCGCCGGTGGCGTCGCTGGTGCGGTGTTGGGTCGCCAAGTGGGCGGGGGCTTCGGCAAAGACCTGGCAACGATTGCCGGTGCGGCCGGTGGCGCCTATGCTGGCAAAAAAATTCAGGAGAATATGGGCACCAGCAAGTCATGGACTGTCGGTGTTCAATACACCACAGGCCAAAGCACCAGCTTCGACTTTGCTCAAGACCCGGGTTTCGCGGTGGGTGATGCGGTTAAACGTTCGGGCTCCACACTGGTGCGCAATTAGCCATTGGCAGCGAGGGCGCAGCGCCAACAAAGCCCAACAGCCGGCTGCTTTGTGGGCGTGGCGCGCTCGCCGCGAAGGCTGTTGGATTGTTCGGTAGCCCAGCTTAGGGATAGGCAAAACACAAGCCATCAACCAGCAAAACCACTTGATGCCCCGTGCAAACGCCTGAATTACTTAGCAACCACGCGCACCATTTCCAGACACTTGTTGGAGTAACCCCACTCGTTGTCGTACCAGCTTACCAGTTTGACGAATGTGCCATCTAGTGCAATGCTGGCATCAGCATCGAACACTGAAGTGCGTGTTTCACCCCGGAAGTCGGTGGCTACAACTTTATGGTCGGTGTAGCCCAATACCCCCTTCATGGCTCCTTCGGACTGCGCTTTGATCTCGGCACAGATTTCGGCCATGGTGGCGCTGGTGTTGAGTTCGACGGTCAGATCGACCACCGATACATCGCTTGTTGGTACGCGGAACGACATGCCAGTGAGTTTTTTGTTAAGTTCAGGAATCACCACACCCACGGCCTTGGCTGCACCCGTGCTAGAAGGAATAATGTTTTCCAGAATGCCACGACCACCGCGCCAGTCTTTGTTACTTGGGCCATCCACTGTTTTTTGGGTGGCAGTTGCTGCATGCACAGTCGTCATCAAGCCGCGCTTGATGCCAAATTTGTCATGAATCACCTTGGCCAGAGGAGCCAGGCAGTTGGTTGTGCACGATGCGTTGGAGATGATGGCTTGCCCAGCGTATGTTTTATCGTTCACGCCAAAGACAAACATCGGGGTGTCATCTTTGCTAGGGGCTGAGAAGATGACTTTTTTAGCGCCTGCAGCCAAGTGCTTTTCGCCACCGGCCTTGTCCAGGAAAATTCCAGTGGACTCGATCACGATGTCGGCACCGATTTCGTTCCACTTCAGGTTGGTTGGATCTTTTTCTTGCGTCAGGCGGATATTTTTGCCATTCACGATCAGGGTATTGCCATCTACCGACACTTCACCCTTGAAACGGCCGTGCACCGAGTCGTATTGCAACATGTAGGCCAGATAGCTGGGTTCGAGCAGATCGTTGATGCCAACGACCTCAATGTCGCTGAAACTCTGCAGTGCTGAGCGCAGCACATTGCGCCCGATACGGCCAAAGCCGTTGATGCCAATCTTGATCGTCATAGGTTTCTCCAGAAGTTAAAACAAAAAATCAATTAGATGTCGATATTGCCCGCTTGCAAAGCGTTGGTCTCAATAAACGCACGACGTGGTTCCACTTCGTCGCCCATGAGCATGGTGAAAACGCGGTCTGCCTCAATGGCATCATCAATTTGCACGCGAAGCAAAGTGCGCACAGTTGGATCCATGGTGGTTTCCCACAACTGTTCGGGGTTCATTTCACCCAAACCTTTGTAGCGCTGACGGCTGGTAGCGTGCTCGGCTTGAGCAAGTAACCAGGCCATGGCTTCGCGGAAGTCGGCTACTTTTTGCTCTTTTTGTCGCTCACCTTCGCCACGCATGACCTTGGCACCTTCGCCAAGTAAGTCCTTGAATGTTTTAGCGGCTTCGCTCAAAGCGGAGTAATCGGCTCCATGAACAAAGTCTTGTGTTATCACGCTGCTCTTGATGTTGCCGTGCAAACGCCGACTGATGCGCAAGATAGGCTTGTCGGTGCGCACATCGAACTCGCCGGCCACTTCGGCATCGGGCAGTTTGGCTTGCAAGGCGGTAGCCGATGTTTGCGCTTCGGCAACAGAGTCCAAATTCAGTGCAACACCATCGGCTACCGAGCGCAGCGCCTCGGCATCCATGAAGTTGCGCAGTCTGGCAATCACCCCTTGAGCTTTCTGGTGTTTGCGCGCCAAATCGCTGAGAGCATCACCACTCAGCAGTGTGCTGTTGTCGCCACCGGTTTGCACCGAAGCATGCACCAGTGCTACACGCAGCAAAAAGTTGTCGAGATCGCTGGCCCCTTGCAGGTAAAGCTCTTCCTTGCCAGCCTTGACTTTGTAGAGCGGTGGCTGGGCGATGTAAATGTGGCCACGCTCGACCAGTTCGGGCATTTGGCGGTAGAAGAAAGTCAGCAGCAAGGTGCGGATGTGGGCACCGTCCACGTCGGCATCGGTCATGATGATGATGCGGTGATAGCGCAGTTTTGCCACGTCAAAATCGTCGTTGCCGGTACTGCCACCAGCCTTGCCGATTCCAGTTCCCAGGGCAGTGATGAGCGTCAGAATTTCGTTGCTGGTCAATAACTTTTCGTAACGGGCTTTTTCAACATTCAGAATTTTGCCACGCAATGGCAGGATCGCCTGGAATTTGCGGTCACGCCCTTGTTTGGCTGAACCACCGGCGGAATCACCCTCGACGATGTAAATCTCGCACATGGCAGGGTCTTTTTCTTGACAATCGGCCAGTTTGCCGGGCAAACCCATGCCATCGAGGACGCCTTTGCGCCGAGTCAGATCGCGTGCTTTTCGTGCGGCCTCACGCGCCCGCGCTGCTTCGATGATTTTGCCGACAATGATCTTGGCATCGGCTGGACGTTCTTGCAAATAGTCATACAAGAGCTTGCTCACAATGTCTTCAACCGGGCCGCGCACCTCAGAGCTGACCAACTTGTCTTTGGTTTGGCTGCTGAACTTGGGCTCAGGCACTTTGACAGAAAGCACACAGCACAGGCCTTCACGCATGTCGTCACCACTGACCTCAACCTTGGCTTTTTTGGCCATTTCGGTGTCGTCGATGTATTTGTTGATGACGCGCGTCATGGCTGCGCGTAGACCCGTCAGGTGGGTGCCGCCGTCGCGTTGCGGGATGTTGTTGGTGAAGCACAGCACCTGCTCGTTGTAGCCG
>CAIYYA010000263.1 GCA_903930255.1 uncultured beta proteobacterium | reverse complement strand
CCCTGATGGCCACTTCAAATTCCCCCACCTATGGCCAGTCAAATTCCCCCAGGCAGGACGGCTAAATTATCAGTCTTTTGGTCTGACTGCTTCTGGGCTCCTTTCTTGGCAATTTCTCCCTGACTTTTTTTTGGATTTTTTATAAACGGCTGTTTGGCAAGCGAGAGCGCGTCAGGCCAAAGGCAAACGCCGGGGAGCTGTGGGCAACTGTCGCACCGGTGCGCAGCACCGGCTGTCCACAGGCTCGTCCTGTGGACAGGACAGTTGTCCACAGCGGGCGGGTTGCTCACGCGGCGCTGGTACTGGTAATGCGCGAGGCAGCCTCCTTCAGTCGGTAACTCTTGCCCTCAAAAGCCAACAGAGCCGAGCGGTGCATCAGGCGATCCAGAATGGTCGTACTCATCGTGTTGTCGCCCAGGTATTTGCCCCAATCCTCAACGATCCTGTTGGAAGTCACCACGATGGCGCGGCGCAGCTTGTAACGCCGGTGCACCACCGTCTGCAGCAACTCTGCGGCACCGTCCGAAATCCGGCGCGCAAGAAACAGATCATCCAGCACCAGCAAATCTGGCTCCAGCATGCCCTTAAGCAGTTTGGCCTGCTCAACCGGACTGGCCAGGCAGTAATGCGCAAACACGCTGTCGGCCTCCACGTAGCGCACGTCATAGCCCTGCAAGGTAGCCTGGTAGGCAACAGCTTTGGCAATGTGGCTCTTACCAGTGCCGGGTTTGCCAATGAGCAACCCATTGATGCCCTCCTTGATGAATTTGAGGGTGTGCAACTCAAAACACGCTTGGCGTGGCACCTTCGGATTGAAGTGCCAATCAAAGTCTGCCAGTGTGAGCCTCTCATCAAGCCCGCACTGCTTGAAACGCCGTTCTGTCAAACGCGAGCGCCTGCGGTCAAGTTCGTCTTGCAGCAGCATGCAAAAAGTTTCAAGGAAGGGTTGTTCGCTGGCCTGTGCCTGCAGGACACGGGTGTCCAGTGTGGCGGCCATGCCCGACAGACGCAGCTCAATGAGGGCGCGTTCAATCTCATGTTTACTCATCGTCATAGTGCTGCCTCTGCTTGGTGTTGTGGTTGGATCGGTGCCGCAGTCGAGGTCAGAGTGGCACTTTGCTGGGCGCCCAAGGTGAACAAATCGGCGTAGTCATTGCCAGCGCGAATCAGCGCATGGCTCTGGGTCAGGGACATCTCGCCTGGGTTGGGCGCCTCCAGCACGGCCAGGGCCTCCTCCATCAGCTGTTCGGTCAATGTCTTGACGTGGCCATAGCTGTACACGCCTTGTGTCATCGCCATTTCGCAGGCACTGTTGATCAATCGGCGTGGGTAGTGCCGTACCAAGCCGACAATTCCCCAGAGCTTTCGCTGACCAACACGACCTTCACGCTCAAACAGGGTTTCGCACAGCTTGTGGGTGGCAACCCCGATGGCCTTGGCCTGACCCAGAATTCGCTGTGTCTCGCGCGATGGATTGAAGACGCGCTCGTTCATGGGCAGCACCACTGTGCCGTGGCGTTCGGCACGGTCATGGGTGCGTAGCAGGGCTTGTGTCTTGAGGTCACGCACTTCCAGGCGACGGGCAAAAAGGCGTACCAGCACCCGGCTACCAATGGCCGCCGGACGGGCGGCGTAACTGCTGTGGTCAACCCGCACGCACGAGTCGTCGTTGACGGTGTACTGGCCCTCGGTGAAATACTGCATGCCAAGCAGCGGCAGGGGCAACAAATGGGGTTTCTCCTCCTGAAACATGGCCTCCACCTGGCGGCGCTCACTGCCGTGAATGCGCTGAGCGGCCCACTTGGTTTCCCAGTGTTCGAGGTGGGCGTTTTGCTCCTCAATCGTCTCAAACCTGCGCCCCTTCAGGGCTGTGGCCTGGGTGTGGCCAATGGCGTGCTCAACCGTGCCTTTGCGATTGGGGTCACGCACGCGGGCCGGGTCACCAACCACGCCGTAGTGTTTCAGGGTGGCTGCGTAGACGGCGTTGAGCTGGGGTTCGTACAGGTCGGGTTTGATGACACCCTCCTTGAGGTTGTCCAGCACCACGTATCGACAGGCTCCACCGAAGTAGCGCCAGGCTTCTTCATGCAGACGTGCCCAGGTTTCCTGACTGGACTTCCACACGACGCGGCGAAAGCTGCGCCGGGAGTAGCGCAAGGTCATGACAAACAGGCGTGGCTTGCGATAGCGCTCAGAGCCGGGAACACGGGTGAGTGCGCCCTCACCGTAGTCAACCTGGGCTTCTTCGCCGGGGGCGAATTCCAGACGATCAAACTGTTCTGGCTCGCTCTTGCAAAGCCCACCGGCAAAACGTTTGACGCTGTTGTAGGCGCCGGTAAATCCATGGCTGTCGACCAGATCCTGGTAGATGGCCATGTAGTTGCGTTTGAAGCGCAATTGAGCCTGGACAAATTCCCGGTGGGGCTCGCAGGCTGAGGTCGTTGATTTGGCTACAGCCGGTGGCCAGGGTGGGGGAATTTGATCGGGTGTGCCATCTGGTGTGCCGGTGGCCACCCCGGGGGAATTTGCCTTGAGCGCCTCTATGCGTTTGGCATAGGTGCGTATGGTCTTTCGGTCAATTCCAGTGACACGTTCGATCTGGCGGTGGCTGGTGTTGGATGCCAGCAGCGTGGCTATCGTTGTTTGTAGATGTGGTTTCAAGACGTTCAATCCGGTTTCCCTCAAAAGTGAGGGGGTGAAGGTAACGTCCTGCCTGGCACTGACCAAGGCGGTGAAATAGCCGGGTTTAACCAGCTTTCACGCCGCGCTCAGGGTGGGGGAATTTGAGGTGGCCACAAGTGGGGGAATTTGGGTGGCCATCAGGGTGAATACAGACATCGCCTTGACCAACCCCTGTATTGAAGCAGTTCTGGTTGACCAATATGCCCGCGCCACGGAGCTACTTAATGAGAACAGTTCGGTCTTCATGCGCATTACGCAGGAACTGGTTGATTGCGGTGAAGTGTCAACGAGCAGGTTCGCCTCGTGGTTGGGTATTGAAGACACTACCGAGCAAAGTTTGCTGGAGCCCTACGCCAATCGATTGAATGCATTTGAGGCGCGTCTGCAACTGATGAACCGGCTGGCTGCGATTGCGCCGAGGATGGATACGACTTCCGTTTTGGAACAAAGCTGCCCAGCGCAATAAGCACTAACTGGAGTTGCCATGCCCATGCTGATTGAACATATTGATGCCATTGCGCGTCAGAAGAAGCGTGATGTTTTGTACGTGGAGTTTCATTCGCCGGTGTCGGACAACTCGGACGATGAAGATTGCGTTGATACCTTTGATTGGGATTGGAGAACACGGCCCGTGCGTCAGCACATCATTGACTGGCTCGATGCACAAGGCATCGGCTGGCAGTGTTGCGGCACATTTGCTAATGTTGGTCAGATGGGGGGCTACAGAGGGCAAATCTATATTGATGTGCCATTCGACAAAAACCTACCAGTTTTTCAGTCTTTACAGACGTTTCTTGAGTTACCAGACGGCAGCATGCGTTACCCCGAAGCATACTTCTGCTATTGCCCGTTCAAACTGGCCATGAAAAATGCAGCACATGATGAGCCAGGATTTTGGGCACGTTGGGCAGAAGAATTCTGAAAACATCCATTTCATTGCTGAACATGTCGGGACAAAACGATGCAAGCTCAATTGCAAACTGAACTGTTACGGCGCTAGCCGATGTTCTACCGCTCTTCATGAAAGCGGCTGATTGACCCAGATGAAATGTCCAAGCTTGAGACTTAATTGCTGGATGACATGGTCAAAAAATTGCGAAAGTTTAGACCACATTGCGTTTTTTAATACGCCAAATTGTCAAAACGTGTGTATTCTGGTCTCCAACAAAGTCTTACTGTCCCGGTTGGCCCGTTGCGTTGTTTTGCAATGATGATTTCGGCCACGCCCGGCTCTTTGGATGCTTCCTTCGTGTAGTAGTCATCGCGATAAATAAACATGATCACATCTGCATCTTGCTCAATCGCACCGGACTCGCGCAAATCTGACATCATCGGTCGCTTGTCACTGCGATTTTCAACACCGCGGTTGAGCTGTGACAAAGCGATTACCGGGCATTGCAATTCCTTTGCGAGTAATTTCAGTCCTCGTGATATTTGTGTGATTTCGGTGTTTCGATTTTCCTCCCTGTCGGAGCCACTGCTCATCAATTGGAGGTAGTCAACCACAATGAGACCGAGTTTTTTATGGCGCCTAGCGGCGCGTCTGGCGATAGATCGAATCGACCCGATGGTTTCGATGCCACGGTCTTGAATATCTATAGTTTTGCCACGCATGAGTTCAACAGTCTCAAGAACCCTCGACCAGTCTTCATCCTTGAGCTTTCCGTCTCGCAGTTTGCTTTGGTTTATCCGACCAACAGAACCGACGATGCGCTGGGTTAACTGCTCTTCGCTCATTTCCAAGGAGTAGACAATCACTGGAAGCTGTTGTTGAAAAGCGGCGTGTTCCGCGATGTTCATCGCGAGCGCTGTCTTACCCATTGATGGGCGTCCGGCTATCACTACTAACTCACCCGCCTGAAGGCCTCCGGTGGAATGATCCAAATCGATGTACCCTGTCTTGACACCAGGACGTTGATCTGGATTGTCTGCAAGGTGCTGCAGGTGATCGATGAATCTATCGGTGTTTTCGTCGAGCGATCGAATTTCGACCTGGCTGACGTTTGAGCTGATTGAGAGAACATCACGCTCAGCATCAGCGAGAAGATCAACAACCGACTTACCGTTGGGCTCATAAACCGAGGCTCCAATTTTGTCGACTGCTGAGGTGAGTTTTCGCAAGATCGATTTGTCACGGACAATTTCGGCATAGCGCCGAATGTTGGAGGCCCCCAGAACAAATTGAGCTAAAGCGTTCAGGTAGCGGAGTCCTCCAACGCCCTCCCCTTCGCCCAAACTTTGCAAATGATCGTGCACAGTGATGACATCGGCCGGTTTACCGTTGTTTACCAGCTTGGTAATTGCACAAAAAATCTGGCGATGCTCATAGCGATAAAAGTCAGCATCTGTGAGCAAATCAATAACGTGGTCGAGAGATTCGTTATTGAGCAATAAACTGCCCAGGACACTAGATTCTGCTTCTATCGAATGAGGTGGCACACGCAATGACACATGATCAACACTATCCATAAATGTCCCCCGGTGAATTTTCAGCGAGCTGTTGAAAATATCTGACATTTTCTAAAGCCATTAAAACAATCCGCCTTGCTCTAATCGGTCAACAAGAGGGAGTTTGTCATCCTTGATCACTTCCGACCAATCCGTTCTACGCGTTCGTTTCCAATAAAAGCGAATCAACCCACCCATGATGAGCGATGATTGCCAGTTCCCTTCGTCAAGTCGCTTCATTACAGCCGGTGGCATACCTTTCTCAACATATTCGGCTTTGAGATCAGTAAGCAACGCCCCGAGGCTTTCTTCATCGAGAGCCTGTATTTCTGCTCGTATAACTTGAACTCTTGAACTTTCTGATTCTTGAAGCTCTTGGTACTTCAATGTATTTGTATTGATTACAGTTTCAGGCTTTTGAGCACCCCCCTCGCCTGCTTCT
>CAIYYA010000262.1 GCA_903930255.1 uncultured beta proteobacterium | reverse complement strand
GTTTTGCGAAAGATAACTTCTCCGGTGGGAACATGAACGACTCGTATTTCATGCCCACATGGTTTAGTCATGCTTTTTGCGGCCATGACGGTTGCCATGGCGCGGTCAACAATGGTCAGTAATTTGGCACCCGCAATAGGCAACAGTGGCCCGAACATGGGGTAAGAACTCTCAAGACGGTAGGTAGCTGTAGACATCATGGTTTTGGTTGTTATGTGGAAAGTTCAAGCGTACCGTATCACCGTGACGGAAATATGTATTTTTGGTAACAAAGCGTTAAGCTTCAAGCCCGGTAAAGAGCTAGATTTCAACTGGCGCTAAGGATGTAAAGCAGCGCAAAATTTGGGCACCGCTGAATGACACGAGCTTGGTCGTTTTCGATTGTTGGAATTGCATCTTGGGAAAGAAACCACATAAGCAGTTTATTTGTAATGTCCAACTTGGGGTTATTTTCTCACGGTACCGAATTCAGCGTTTGGTCACAAAATATTGCCCTTTTGCTGGTGGTTGAGTTTCACCAGTTGAGTCGTGACGGATATTATTCTGCGCTGGGTCATCACGGTAAAGTCGTGCCATCATGAGTCAACTTGACTTTGCCTTCAAATTACTTGAGCAGCATGCTCGCCCAGACCAGCTTTCTGGCATGGAACGGTTTGGCATCAATCCTTAAGGGCGTTTGGGTTTATCCATGCCAGCCATGCGCAAAATCGCAAAAACCTTGGGGCATGACCATGAACTTGCCTTGTTACTTTTGAGCAGCGGCATACCGGATGCTCAAATCGCCGCCGGCATGGAGCAGCAGGGTACCCGTTGGGTTTTACCGTCCATGGATCCTATTCAACGAACAAGTGCTTCCATTTAGGTCAAAATCAAACTTGATTTGGCTCACTAGACGAGGTATTCCAATGCAACCCCAGGACATCATCAATTTTTGGTTTCAAGAACTCAACGACAGGCAACGTTTCGCCAAGGATGAGAAGCTGGATGCTGCCATGCGTGAACGCTTTGGTGACATACATCTAGCCGCAGCGTGCGGCGAGTTGGTCGGCTGGAGAGCTACAGCACTGGGGCGGTTGGCGGAAATCATTGTGCTAGACCAGTTTTCGCGAAACATGTTCCGTGACACTCCCAAATCTTACGTGCACGACCCTCAGGCGCTTACGCTTGCACAAGAAATGGTCGCAACTAGGCGAGATATGGAGTTGTCAGTCGAACAACGCATCTTCGCCTACATGCCCTACATGCACAGCGAATCGAAGCTGATTCATGACCAGGCTGAGCGGCTTTACTCACAGCCAGGCATGGAAGGGGCATTGGCTTACGAAATTCGCCACAAGGTCATCATTGAGCGATTCGGACGATTTCCCCATCGCAATCCCATTCTGGGGCGAACGTCCACTTCGCAGGAGCATGCCTTTTTGGAAATGCCGGGTTCATCGTTCTGATATGAATGAAATTAGCGCTATGCACACCGGATTGAGTAGTCGTGTGACTGAGGTCATTCTCAAATTGATATCGACCGTTCCGAAATCCAGTGAACACGAAAGCAGTACACCAGATGTCCGGGCACGCTTGTTGGCTCGAACCGCTGCCAGAACCAGTGCCGGTATTTCCGGTAGTGCAGCCCTTATCCCCGGACCCCTGGGAATCCTAAGCCTCTTGCCCGACACCGTAGGCGTATGGCGGGTGCAGGCTCAAATGGTGTCAGACATCGCTGCCACCTATGGAAAAACGGCGACGCTGACAAAAGAACAAATGGTGTATTGCCTTTTCAAGCACACGGCCTCGCAATTACTGCGCGATGTCATCATGCGTTCAGGTGAGCGGTTCTTGGTGCGGCCGGTTAGTTTACGCATGATGCAGAGTTTGGTTGCAAAAATTAGCATCAAAGTGGGTCAGCGCGCCATTGGCAAAACCGTGGCTAGGTATGCACCGGTGATTGGTGCCCTTGGGGTCGGTGGCTACGCCTACTATGACACCAATAAGGTGGCCAAGACTGCCATTGAGTTGTTTAGTAGCGAGGTTCTTGTAACCAGCATCACCTCGTCTTCGGTCATTTCTGGCTGACCAACTCGGGCAAAGCCGATTTGGCCAAAAAATGAAACCTTGATATGCGAACGCAGGCGGGTTTGAGTTGTGGCCAAAGTCGCTTCTGAGCAGCTGGAAAAATAGACATGCACGGTTTGAATGTCATGCAAATGTCCGCACTTACTGACAGATGAACGACCAGTCGACACCCTTCAGGTTAAGCCCGAATTGTGCAAGAAATTTGGCTCAACTGCTCACGCAGCCAGCGGTGAGCACTATCATCATGATAGCGTCTGTGCCAAATCATATACATCGGCATCTTCGGGCAGGGCACGGGAACCGGCGCACTTGCCAGATCCTTGAGCAGATGGTTTTGCAGCAAGCTTGGCACTGTTGCGAGCAATTGGCTGCCTCGAATGAATGCTGGCAAGCCAGCAAAACCGGGCACCATGACGCGAAAGTTGCGCTGTATGCCACGCTGCAACAGCCATTGGTCTAGGTCGAGCGAGCGGCTGGGTTCATACACCACAGTGATGTGCTCAGCCGCCAGATAGTCTGCCTGGGTTTGTGGCGCCTGGCGCTGGGTTGAGTCAAAAAAAACACGGGGCTCATCTTCAAACAGGCGCTTTTGCATCACGTCACTGCCTTCGGGTGGACGTGGGCTGATGACCAATTGGCAGTGCTCCCGGCGCAGCATGTCCAGGCTGGGAATGTTCGATGCAATCACGCGCAGCAGCACGCCCGGTGCTTGTTCGCGCAGGTGGTGCATCAGTGGAGGTAGCAGCACATCGCGCTGAAAATCGTTGGCTGCAATGGTGAAGGTGGTGCGCCAGCGTGCCGGAGCAAACTCACCGGCTAGAGCAAAATTCTCCATGCCTGTGAGCAATTCTCGCGCTTTCGCTGCAAGCTGTTCGGCATGTGCTGTCGCCACAATGCCGCGCCCTGATTTAACAAACAGTGCGTCGCCGGTGATGGCGCGCAATTTGTCGAGCAGGTGGCTCACCGCAGACTGCGTCACGCCCAGACGCTGGGCTGCACCGGTGATTGAGCCAACTTCGACCACGGCCACCAGCAGTTGCAGCAAATGGCCGTCAAGGTCGGCGTAATTGAACTTGTTCATGGTGCTGATTCATCAAATTTGCTCATGCATAACATCTGAATACATGCGTTTATTTTATTTAATATTTGTCAAATACTCGCCCCTGTCCATTTAAAAACAGGAGAACAAACTTGGCCTCTAGCAATTCCTTGCCCCCCATCCCGGGCACAACACCGTTTGACGGCGAACAAGCCAAAAAAGGTTATGCGCTGAACAAAATGTGCTTTTCGTTTAACACGGCAGATAACCGTGCGGCGTTTTTGCAAGACGAAGAAGCCTATATGCGCAAATACAGTCTGACCGAACCACAGGCCGCTGCTATTCGCGCCAAAAACGTGCTGCAGCTCATTGCAGCGGGCGGCAACGCTTATTACCTGGCCAAGTTCGCTGGCATTTTTGGTCTGGATATGCAAGACATTGGTGCACAGCAAACTGGCATGAGCAAAGACGAGTTCAAGGCCAAGCTGGTGGCAGCTGGGCTGTAATTCTTAAAAAAGCATTAGAAAGTTAAACATGGCAAAAATCATCGGTGGCCTGGGCACCTCACACATTCCAGCAATCGGCGGCGCAATCCACAGAGGCGCGCAACAAGAACCCTATTGGAAGCCGTTTTTTGACGGCTTCCCGCCCATTCGTGAGTGGCTTGGTCAGGTCAAGCCAGACGTGATGGTGATGTTTTACAACGACCACGGACTGAATTTTTTCCTCGACAAAATGCCCACGTTTGCAGTGGGTGCTGCGCCGCAATACGTCAATTCGGACGAAGGCTGGGGCATTCCATCGCTGGAGCCTCTGCGCGGTGAGTTGGACCTGTCGTGGCAAATCATTAACCACCTGATTGACAAAGAGTTTGACGTGACCACCTGCCAGGAAATGCTGGTTGATCATGCCTGCTCGTTGCCGCTCAAGCTGTTTTACCCGGAGGGCAATTACCCAGTGACGGTGGTGCCGGTGTGCATCAACACGGTGCAGTTTCCGTTGCCCAAAGCCAGTCGTGTGTATGCACTTGGCAAAGCGGTGGGTGAGGCAGTTGCGGCTTGGGACAGTAGCAAAAAGGTCGCTTTTGTAGCCTCAGGCGGCCTGAGTCACCAGTTGGATGGCGAGCGCGCTGGCTTTATCAACAAGACGTTTGACCTGCAATTCATGGAAAGCTTGCTGAGCAACCCCGAGTGGGCCACGCAATACAGCATCCACGAATTGGTCGAAAAAACCGGCACGCAAGGCGTTGAGTTGCTGGCTTGGCTGGCCATGCGCGCGGCGCTCACCGTGGGCGAAAGTTCAGGCGTTCGCAAGGTGCACAGCAACTACCATATTCCGATTTCAAACACCGCGACTGGCTTATTGGCGCTGGAAAAGTTTTAAATTGACAGTGGTAGTTCAAGCACAAAACAGGCGCCACCACCCGGTCGGTTTTCGCATAGAACCTGACCTGAGTGGCGTTGCGCGATCGATTTCACCAGCGCCAGACCCAGACCGACACCGCCGTCGCGCTCGGTGGCTCCGGGAAGGCGATAAAAAGGCTCAAAAATGCGCTCGCGCAAGTTCTCTGGCACACCGGGGCCTCGATCACAAATCCGAATCACCGCATGCTTGGCGTTTTGGCTCAGGCTGAGCGTAATTTCTTGTGGTGCGTAGCGGCGGGCGTTTTCCAGTAAATTGCGCACTGCCCGGCGTAGCAGTTTGCTCACCCCTGGCACCGCCAGTTCGGTGCAGGGGCTAGCACTGGAATTTGGTTGCAGCAGCAGTTCCGCACCAACACGTGCACATTCCTCAGCGGCTAACCCTATTAGGTCAACTGACTCAATGCTGCCGAGGTCAGCTTCACGTGCATCGAGTCGGCTGGCCAGCAAAATCTCGTCAATGAGCTGGTCGAGTTCGCTGATGTTGCGCGCAATTTCAGTTTTGAATTCGGGCGAGGACGGTGCTCCCATGAGTTCCAAGCCCATGCGAATACGTGCCAGTGGCGAGCGAAGTTCATGCGAAGCATTTGCCAAAAGCGATTTTTGCGATGCCAGCAGTGCTTCATGTGATTGCACCAAGGTTTGTATGCGCTGCGCCGCCTGGTTAAAGCGCTTGGCCAGAAAAGCCACTTCGTCTTGTCCAGTTTCCGGGATGCGTAAAGACAAATCCCCTGCGCCCCATTGCTGCACGCCGTCTTGTAAATGTTCAAGCCGGCGTGTCAATTTGCGCACAATCGGATAGGTCGCCAGCGCCACGGCGATGCCGACCCAAACCAGCATCCAGGCGAACCCGAAGGGCGGGCGACTCCAAACTGAGGCCGGTGCTCGCATCAAGTTCATGTGCATCATCTGGCCATCGTGCATGTGGACAACGAATTCAGTGGCGCTGCCGCCGGGTGCTGGACTCGCTTCGGTGCTGCTTGTTGCATCACTAGCAACACTTTCTTGGCGAAACCGACGTCTTGGTGCGGCTCCGTCTGGACGACGCTGTCCAGCCATTTCTTCACCAGCGCCCAAGCGTGTACGACCTTTGCCGATGATCTGACCAGTGGGGTCACGAATCACCACATCGCGCAAAGGCGGTTCAGCTGCCAGACGCCAAACCCAACCTACCAGTAACGTGAGGATCGCAACGGTTAGCACCACGGCGAGCCAGATGCGAACGTAAAGTTTGTTAAACACCCTTAGTCCTGCTGTCTGGCAAACACATAACCAACACCACGCACGGTGAGAATGCGTTTAGGCGCTTTGGCATCCATTTCAATGGCTGCGCGGATGCGCCCCATGTGCACGTCGATCGATCGGTCAAAGGCATCGAGCTCACGACCGCGCACGGCTTCCATGATTTGGTCGCGTGATAGCACTCGGCCCGCTCTCTCAGCCAGTGCCACCAACAGATCAAATTGGTAAGAGGTGAGATCACACGGCTGTGCTGAAACGCTGACGCTGCGCGAGTCCAGATCAATCTCGAGCGAGCCAAAGCGCAGGTGTTTGTGGAATTGGGATGCCGGTTCATTTTTGCGTCGCAATACAGCACGAATGCGCGCCAATAGTTCGCGTGGTTCAAAGGGTTTTGGCAGGTAGTCGTCGGCACCCATTTCAAGTCCGATGATGCGATCCATCGGATCACCTTTGGCTGTGAGCATCAAAATTGGCGTTTGTGCCAATGCACCAGGCAATGCACGGACGCGCCGGCATACCTCAAGTCCGTCTAGGTCAGGCAACATCAAGTCCAGAATAATCAGATCAACTTCCTTGGTTTGCAAAGCTTGCAGACCGCTGATTGCGTCACCTGCGTGGGTGACGTTGTAGCCTGACTGCCCCAAATAAGCGCTGACCATGGCGGCCAAACGCGTATCGTCTTCGATCATCAGCAATTGTTGGTTCATGTAACAAGTCTAGTTATGGCGCACATCAAGGGCATGAAGGCTGCGTAAAGTTAGGTAAATAGTGGCTGCTATTAACGCTATACAATATATAGCTGTCTAAGCTTATTCATCATGCGCTAGAAGTTGATTTTATGCGTGAAACCAGGGCCACCAGCAGCAGCACAGGCAGACCGAGCAGGGCGGTTGCCACAAAAAAATCAGCGTAACCAAAGCTGTCAACATAGCGGCCAGAGTAGCCGGCTAAAAACTTGGGAAGCAGTAGCATCATGGAGCTAAACAGGGCGTATTGGGTCGCCGAATAGTTGACGTTGGTCAGGCTCGACAAGTAGGCAATAAAACTGGCCGATGCAATGCCACTGGCCAGATTGTCGGCAGAAATAACAAAAATCAAACCATTCAGGTCGTGCCCGCGTGCGCTCAGCAGCGCAAACAGCAGATTACTGGCCGAACTCAGCACGGCTCCGAGCATCAGCACACGCATGACACCCAGACGCATGGCCAGTGCCCCCCCTACAAAAGCACCAACCAACGTCATGATGACGCCGTAAATTTTGGTGACGGCTGCAATTTCGTCCTTGCTGTAGCCCATGTCCACATAAAAAGGGTTGGCCATGATGCCCATGACAACATCACTGATGCGATAGATCGCTATAAGCGCCAGAATAAGCACGGCCTGCCAACGATAGCGGTTTAAAAAATCTGCAAAAGGCTCGATCAGTGCACCTCTGAGCCATTGCAGTGGGTTTTTTGCCGGTGCCAGCACCGGTTGCTGCGGTTCAGCAGAAAACCAAACAGTTAGCATCCCCAGCAGCATGCTCAGAGCCATCACCCAATAGGCACTTTGCCAGGCATTGTGCTCATAGCCTGCAGTCGCACTGGATTGCGCCCGTGCAGCAATCCACAGTACACCTGCACCAGCCCAGATCATGGCCAAGCGGTAGCCTGTCTGGTACGTAGCGGCCAGTGCGGCCTGTTTTTGCGCACCAGCAGACTCAATGCGAAAGGCATCTAGTGCAATGTCTTGTGTCGCCGAACCGAAGGCGACCAGTAGTGCTCCCCAGACGACGGGAGTCAATGCCAGCTGTGGGTCGTTGAAAGACATCACCACCAGCCCCAGCATGACGGTCAGTTGTGACAATAATAGCCAACTGCGTCGTCGGCCTAAGGCGCGGGTCATCCAGGGAATGGGTAGTCTGTCAACCAAGGGCGCCCAGACCCATTTGAAGGCGTAGGCAAGGCCAACCCAACTTAAGTAGCCAATCGTGGTGCGGTCTATGCCTGCTTCGCGCAACCAAAAACTCAAGGTGCCCAGCACCAACAAAAGTGGCAAACCCGCTGAAAAACCCAGTAGTAGCATGCGCAATGCAGCAGGTTCGCGGTAGACCCGTAAAGTGAAAAACCATTGACTGGCTTTTGGAGGCGTAGGGCTAGGGGTTGGCGTCATGGGTGAAGAATCATAAGCGGCAGTTAGAAAATTAAGTAATTGGCTTGCCATATGCTCAGCAAAGGCCGTCAAAGTATTGTTGATTTGATGCAACGAATGTCCACTAAAGCTAATAAAATCAACTATAGTCTGCTATTAATTTGTGTTAATGTTATTGTGCTTGAAAGTTGTTTATGTCAAATGCCGGTTTTGAAAATTATTTTCGGGGACAACAGGTTTCGCTTCAATGGTTACCTGTGTTGCGCGCGTTGGCTCTGGAACTGACCGCCAGTGCGGACAGTGCAGCGCTGAGGCAACTTTTTTTCAAAGTGGGTGAACGTTTTGCGAAGGATGTTCAAGAGCGCTTTGAGTCTGTGCAGACTTTGTCAGAACTTGAAGAAGCACTGAATGAGTTTTGGGCTCAACTGAACTGGGGTTGGGTCAGCTTTTCAGAGTCGAAAGGCCATATTCAGATTGAGCACCAGGCGCTACCGCTTGCGGAGGCGTTTGGCGACGAGCATCTGCTCTGGACGGTGGGATTGCTAGAGGGTTTTTATCAGAGCATCTTTGTGGTGCTCGGTGCTGGAGAGTCGATGAAGGTTCATGCGTTGGATGAAGCTTGTGCCGACATGCTGGTATCGCTTCAGTTCGGGCCGCAAGGCGCTTGATGGTGGTGCAATAAAAATCTCAGGAGACCGTGCATGGCATCCCAAGCAGACAAGCTCTCGCCCATTTTCAAATCACTGCGCCCTAACGAAGCACCTTTAGCGAGTGTGGCCACAGCTGCCGGCAAAGATGCTGAGCAGCGCTGGCCTCTTTTTCGGGCAATTGCCCCCGTTAAGCCCTCTGCGGCGCCCTCCTTGACAGAGGAAGAGAAGACAAATCGCGCAAGCTCCAAGACGACTGCCGGCTCTCAGCGTGCGCCAGCCTTGTCGATGCCTGGGCTGAACGAGCAGTTGGCTCAGGGCTTAAGCAAAATGGTTGGCCGTAAACCGAGTTCACGCGCTGGTTCACGTGCTCAATCCAAATCTTCGGCACGCAGTGCAGCACCGGTGTTGGTAGAGCCGAACCCACAGGCTGAAGCCGCTCCGATTCTGCTTGCCAAAGCGCCTTTGGAGCCTGCGCCAATTAGTCGACCTAGCCCAAAGGCTCCCACTCAAGTGGCGCCAGATTTGCCGCCTCCTGTGCGTCTGCCTATTGCGCCACGGTTGCCACCAGAACCAATAGCTCAAGCCGTGCCTATGCTGCAAACTCGGTCCACGCCACCAAGCGAACCCGCTGAGCCGCCTGCCAAATTGACGCTTGCGAAAGTGGCACCTAAATTAAGCGCTGCACCGGCCTCTGCCTCGGTGTCTGCACAGGTGCTCAGCAGTGCACCCGTTGCGCCAGCAGCCAAAATTTCTATGGCGAAAGCGACTGTGGTGCAAGAGGCGCAACGTTCTACAGAATCATTAAAAAGTCTTTTTGGTCGTTTGCAGGCGCCTAAAAAACCGGAGTCTCAAACTTCCTCGGTCAAGAAATCATCGTTCCTAGGACGACTGGCGAGGCGATGAGTATTGTGGGCGTTGTGTCTATGAAGGGAGGGGTTGGAAAAACCTCGACTTCAGCTAATTTGGCGGCTGCAATGGTCGCAAAATTGGGTCCAGACCGGGTAAGTGTGGTTGATTTAGATCCGCAAAATGCACTTCATTGGCATTTTGGTTTGGCGGACGATGATTCGGGCGGAGCCTGCGAGCAGTCTTTACGCTCAGCAGATTGGCGTGAAGGATTGTTGCAAAGCCCAGCCCATGTGGCTTGTTTGCCTTTTGGCTCGGTTTCTGAGGCTGATCGCGAGGCTTATGAGGCATTGTTGGCACTGCATCCAAACTGGGTTGGCGAACAGATCGCGCGTGCGGGTTTGAGTAATGACGCGATCGTCATCGTGGACTCTCCGCCAGGTCCTTCGGTTTATCTGAAACAGGTGTTCGCCTGTGCTGATTTAGTTCTAGTGGTGTTGCTGGCCGATGCGGGTTCCTATGCAACCATTCCTGCAATGGAGTCCTGGCTGGCTGAGACTAATAACACCCAAGCTGGATGCAAAGTGTTTTATTTACTCAATCAAGTTGACCGCAGTGAGTCGCTCAATCGGGATACTGCAGCGTATCTTCGCCAGCAACTGCGAAACCGTATTTGCCCGATCGAGATTCATGCTGACGAGGCTGTGGGTGAGGCGTTAGCGTTCCAGCAACCGGTGCTCGACTACGAGCCCCATGGCCAAGCCAGCGTTGACTTGGCGCGTCTGGCAAGCTGGGTTATTGACACGATCAATCAATGACACCGCTTCAACTTCTGTCGCTTTGGCGCGAGCGTTGGGGCAAGGCCGATTCAAAAAATCTGGTTTGTCCGTACGAAAGCAGCAATATTAGCGACTGGAATCAGCGCTGGCAGCAATCACTGGCAGGGCGTTTGCCAGGTGTAGGTCTGCTGGCACTCGCCGGATTTGTTGGGCTAACCTTACTTTTGATGACGGTGCGATTTACGCTGACAGAGCAAACTATTTTTTCAGTGATGCTCTTTGCTGCTTCATTCTGGATTCGACGATTTCAGGGCAAGGCTGTCAGTTTGATGCTGGCAGGCATGGCCATCATCAGTACCGCTCGCTACCTGGATTGGCGTTTGCTGGACTCACTGGCTCCTGCCTACAGTGTTGATTATTTTGTGCGCTTAGGCTTGCTTCTGCTGGAGTTTTACGGGGTTTTTATCTTTGTTTGCAATGCCTTGCAGCGACTTTGGCCTGCTTGGTTGAGCCGGGTCGATTCCGCAGAAGGTTTAGCTGTGCAGCCGCGTTTGGGCGTGTTTATTTTGGCTAGCGGATTTTCGAGAGTGGATGTTGAGCGCAGCATCAGTGCCATCACTGGTTTGAAATTGCAGCAAGATCGGTTGAATATCTATGTTTTGGATGCCACTGATCGCGCTGATTTGCGGCGCATTTGCACTGAACTTCGAGCCAGCTATTTAACTTATTCTGAAGTTTTGCTCGGCAATGCAGGGTTGATTAACCGGGCATTATTGGACTCCAAAGAGGAGTTGATTGCTGTTTTGCAGGCCGGGCATGTGCCTGCGCATGAATTTTTACGTCTGAGTGCAGGCTGGCTCCAGGCTGAAGCTGCGCTTGGCTTGGTTAGCACCGCGCAGCATTTTTTACTCCCTGCTTTGACAGAATCATTGCGACTTGAGTTCTGCGAATCGGGAACACAATCAGAGTTTTTGGTGGCAAAACGCTCGGTACTGGTGTCGTGTGGTGGCGTGCCAATTGATCCTGTTGACCAGCATCTGGCCAACCGATTGAGGGAAAGCGGCTGGGGTCACATTTGTGTGGTGAAGCACAACCAGCAAATCAGGGGGCTGCTTAATCCCTATCCAGGCGCTGCTGTGCGGTGGCGTATGGCATTGGAAGCTGCCAACCCGGTGCTGGCGTTTTATCGCCCTTTGTTGCCATTGGCGCTGTTGACGTTGCCTTTACTGTATTTGCTGGCCAATATTGCACCTGTGCAGTCGCCGGTGCCGGTCATATTAGTCTATTTAGTACCCCATTGGGGACAATCCTGGCTCTTGGCAAACCGGCTGGAATCCAAAAAACGCCTACCTTTATTGATTGAACTTCAGGAGTTGTTACTAGCACTCTACATATTTGTTCTGACCAGTATCTTTGTGGTTTTGACGCAGTTTCGCGAGCGTAAACAGGCGCGCAACGCTGAACTGAAACAGACGGTATCGAAGTCGCCTGCCTTGGAGTCCGTTGCATGGCGTGGTTTGGCAGGGCTGCATGCTTGTGCGTGGCTATGGGGGGGGTGGACGATGCTGCACGCCAATGGTGAACAGCTGCAGTCATTGGGTTTTTATCTGGGCTGGTCTGCTCTGGTGGTGATGGTTATGGCTGCTCGCTACGCAGTGATTCGTGAGACCCAAGAAATTGCCCGACATAAACGGGCATTGAGAGTAATGCCAGCCATGATTCGCCTGCAAAATAATCGAACCTTAAGTTGTAAGACATCCAATTTTCCGGCAGTCAACTTGCATTTAAGTTTGCCACCTGGTGCCCAGTTGGAGCCCAATCAATCCATTCAACTATCGATTTTCCAGTCTTACAACGAATTTGTTTTTGATGCACAAGTGCTTTCTGTCGGTCTGTCTGGCGTCGATTTGTGCATAGAACCAGCCAGCAAGTCACAATACGAGGCGTTTACCCAGGCGGCATTGGCTCGTGGATCCAACTGGCCGGCATGGTTACCAGCAGAACGGGTTGATCAAATATTTCCGAATGGTTTAATGAAGGCGATAGAAGGATTGGGGCGTGGCCTTGGTGTGCTGTGGTTTAGCATAACGAAACGTTCGATTAAGCTGGCAGTTGCACAAATGAATACGAAGTGGAAGAAAAAAACATGAAGTCAATTGTTAACACCTGGGGCAAATTGCGAATTGTTATTGGCTTTTTTACATTGGTTATTGCCTTTGGTGTGGTCTTTGCGAGTTTTTCAGCTCAGGCGAAAGCCAAAAAATCCAAGAAAACTCAGGCAGTGGAAGAGGTTGTCGAGGTGAATTCGGTCGCTGCTGCGAGTGCTGTGACCGGAGTGTCGTTGGTTAAATCGAATGCGCAACGTGTTGTTTCACTGAGTTTTAAACAATTAGGGGCATGGTCGTCGGTGAATGTCAAAGGCGCGGATGGCTCCAGAACCTTGTCTTTTTCGGTTCGCTCTGATGAAATGGTGGTGGCGGCCAAGCTAAAACTGCAGTATGACTATTCCCCGGCATTGATACCGGAGTTGAGTCATTTGAGGATTTTGCTGAATGAACGTGTGGCCACGGTAGAGGCGTTGCCGTTGGGGAAAAACCTGGGGAACAATCGTGATATTGATCTGGATCCACGCCAGTTCAGTGACGTGAACTATTTGCGCTTCAACCTGATCGCACATTACACGCGCCAATGTGAAGATCCTTTTCACTCGTCACTGTGGTTGACTCTGAGTGATTTGGGTCGACTAGAGTTAACGCTGGCGCCCAAAATAGTCACCAATGACTTGAAATTTTTGCCAGCCCCGTTCTTTGATAAGCGGGATGATGCACAACTCAAGCTACCGTTTGTTTTTTCTGCAAATCCGGCACCTGGCACGCTCAAGGCAGCCGGTTTTGTGGCTGCTTGGTTTGCCATGCAAGCTGGCGCTCGGGGCGCGCAATTCCCGGCGCTGATGAATACGTTGCCAGATGGAAATGCAGTCGTTTTTGTCGGTGCTGGAGAAAAAATCACGGGTGTTGAAAGTGCACCTGGACCTACTTTGAGTGTGATAACCCACCCCGTCAATCCTTTGGCAAAGCTGTTGGTTGTGACCGGATCCAATGAGGCTGAGTTGTTGCGTTCGGCTCGGGCTATTGCCATGGTTAGCAAGAGCTTGGCTGGCGCATCGGTCACGGTCTCCAAAGAAATAGAAATTTCGCCACGTAAACCTTACGATGCACCTGCCTGGGTGCCGTTGGATCGGCCGGTTCGTTTTGGTGAATTGACTCGTCCAGAAGAGTTGCGTGTGCAAGGTTGGTATCCCGAGGTGGTGCGCTTGAACTACCGCTTGGCTCCCGACCTTTTCACTTGGCGCACACCCGGTGTTCCGCTTAACCTGAAGTACCGATACACACGCTTGCCTGAGCACAAGAGCTCCAGCCTGAATATCAGCTTGAACAATGACTTCATTCATGCGTTGCCGTTGAATATGCCTCTGAAAAATGGGGAGGACAGTAACCGTCTGAATCTGGTGGGCAGTGATTACATGTCCAAACGCAGTGATTTATTGTTTTTGCCGCCCTATGCGTTGGCGGGTCGTGATCAATTGCAGCTGAGTTATTTTTTCGATATTTTGAAACATGGCGAATGCCAAAACATGCCGCCTGAAAACCTGCAAGGCGCAATTGACCCTGAATCGACGCTTGACTTTAGTATTTTTCCGCATTACACAGCACTGCCAAACCTCGCCTATTTTGCCAATATCGGGTTTCCCTATACCCGCTTAGCTGACTTGTCCGAAACGGCTGTGATCATGCCGGATCGACCCAACGCGAGCGAAATCAGTGTTTATCTGGCGCTGATGGGGCGCATGGCGGAATCTACCGGCTACCCAGGGCTGCGTCACACGCTGCTGATGGCTGCTGAAATCGATTCAGTGGCAGATAAAGACCTGCTGGTGATTGGCTCGGCCAATAGCCAGGCGTTGATGAGTAAATGGGCTGATCGTTTGCCTTTGGTGCAAGTCAATGGTGAGCGTCGAGTGCGTGAGCCCGATGCGACTTGGTTGCCGCCCTATCGATGGGAACAAAAAGACGTGCATTTCGTGCCACAACCGAAAGGTGAGTTGAATCTGATGGGGGGGGGGGATTTGGCGACTCTCATGGCCTTTGAGTCGCCCCTCAAAGCAGGTCGTAGCGTGGTTCTTGTGCATGCTGACAAGGCCTTTGATTTGCAAAAGGTCACCGATGCGCTGACTGATGTTGAACGTGTCGGCACGATCAAGGGAGACCTGGCAGTCTTTCAAGAAAAAGAACTCAGCCATGTGAAGGTGAGTGCCACCTATTATGTTGGCTCGCTGTCTTTATTGAGCCGTTTGCAGTGGCTTTTTGCAGATCATCCCATGTGGGTTGGCATCATCGCCGTTTTAGTTTGTATTTTGCTGGGGGTTGCTGCTTATCGACCACTGCGCAATTTGATCGCGCGTCGTGCAAAATCCAAAGCAAAATCTTAGATACTTTCTTCACGCAGCAAAAAATACCTATGCACATTATTGCGTTCATCTCGGGTAAAGGTGGCGTTGGCAAAACCACATTAGCAGCCAATGTGGCATCGGCTTTGTCGCAGCGTAAGAAAAAAGTCCTGCTGATCGATTTGGATCCACAGAACGCCCAACGTTTTCATTTGGGAATGGATCCTGATGAAATTGCAGGTTTGGTGCGTGAGGGGATTGCGGCTAGCTCGATTTTTGACAGCCCTTATGGTGTTAGCTTCATCCCCTTTGGTCGAGTCACTGAACCCGAGCTTGAGGACTTTGAATCCCAACTCAAAGCAAATCCGCGCTGGGTGAGTGATGGTATTCAGAGTTTGAGTGCGGATGCGTTTGACTATGTGGTGCTGGACACCCCACCGGGTCCTTCGGTCTATTTGCATCAGGCGCTGGTCGCTGCGAATCGTGCTTTGGTTGTCATTCTGGCGGACGCCGCTTCTTTTGCCACCATTGGGAAAATATCGGCACTGGTTCAGGAGTACACCGTTGACCGTGCTGATTTTTTTGGCATGTATCTGTTGATTAATCAAATGCCAGTCAACGGCAAGCTCGGCCATCAGGTTAGAACCGCTCTCTATGCCAACTATGCCAGCCAATTGGTTCCGGTGGCCATTCACCGAGATGCGCGGGTAGCGCAAGCACTGGCTTATGAGCGCCCAGTGCTTCATTATGAGCCAGGCTGCAAAGCGAGTTTGGACATTCAATATGTCGCTGACTGGTTGCTGAATAGTACCGATCCATGAGGTTGCTGCTAAGCCGCGGGTTGTTTTTGTTGTTGCTGGCACTTTGGCAACTGCCGTCCGGTAGTCAGCCTCTCAAAGCTTTTGCTTATCAGGCTTGGTGGCTGCCTGAGAGCTGGCGCAGCGCTCCATTGGCTCAGTTGGATCGTTTGTTTTTTTTTGAACTCAAGGTCGATGTTACGGGTGCGATTGTTGAGCGCCACGGCTGGCCAGAAGAATGGGTTGAATTACAAAAATCGGCCCAAAAAAACAATTTACCGATTGATTTGACCCTGACACTTTTTGATGTGGGTGTTTTTAATACGCTGTTCTCGTCCGATGATGCGGTGCGCCACTTTGAGCTGAATTGTCTAGAGCTGGCAACTTCCAGCTCAGTGAGCGGTCTTCAGTTTGATTTCGAAATTTACAGTGGTGCCAACGCTGTTGCCATTGGTCGTTATCGCCAAGCTCTCAGACGATTGTCAGAAAAGCTCAAGCAATTGCAACCAGCGAGGCATTTGTCTGTTTTTGTACCTGTCAAATCGGAGAGTCCTTTGTACGATGCTGAAACGCTCAAACTGATGAATGACGTTGTGCTGCAAAGCTACGATACGCATTACAAAAGCAGTCCCAATGCGGGGCCAATAGCGCCATTGCAAGGATCAGACGCTTTGACATGGAAGTCAGCCGTCGTGGATGGGTTGGCATTGGGCGTGCGCAGTGAGCAGTTGGTGTTGACTTTTCCGTTTTATGGCTATGAATGGCCTGTGACAGATGCCAAACTGCGCAGTAAGACGCTCAAAGCTGGAAATATTTCCACCTTTGCTGCCTTGACGCAAGAGCAGATGCCAGATATTCGAATCAGCGTAAAGGAACGTGTCGCGCAATATGGCGCCCAGCATGATCCCTCTACAGGTTCTTCGTTTTATAAATTCAAGAACGATCAAGGGCAATGGGTGGAAGCTTGGTTTGAAGATTGGTGGTCGCTGGGCCGCAAATTTGATTTATTGACGCAAGAAAAACTCGGTGGTGTTGCGTTCTTTGTATTGGGTTACGACAAAAACGAGTTGCTGGACTATTATTTGCAGCGTCGAGGCCCGAAAAATCTTGATGCATTGTTCAAACAGTTTCAGTAACGTATAGAACATCCTGTGTTGTCACTTTATTAGTCGAGAAATCCGCATGGTTTTTAGTTCCAATATTTTTCTCTTTGCGTTTCTGCCGATTTTTTTGCTCAGCTACTACCTGACACCTTGGCGTGCCAAGTCTTTTCTGATCTTGCTTTTCAGTTATTTTTTCTATGCTTGGTGGCGTCCCGATTTTTTGGGACTGCTGGTGGCGGTGACTTTGATGAGTTATGTGATTGCTCTTGCGATCGATCATACGTCCATTGAAGCTAAGCGGTTCAGGTGGCTGACAGCCGGCGTTACATTGAATTTGCTCGCCTTGGCATACTTCAAATATGCCAATTTCGGTGTGGCAAGCTTCAACGCTGCGCTTAAATCGGCAGGATTTGAGCCAATAGAGTTTGCCCACGTCATTTTGCCGATAGGTTTGTCGTTTTACATCTTTCACGCGATCAGCTATTTGGTGGATATTTACCGCAAGGAAGCACCGCCCGCGCGTAACTTGATCGACTTTGCCGCCTTTATTGCGCTGTTTCCCCACTTGGTGGCGGGACCCGTGTTGCGCTACCACTTGCTCGCTGAGCAGTTTAGAAGCCGCGTGCATTCGATGACACGGTTTTCGCGTGGAAGTTTGATCTTCATGGTTGGGTTTTGTAAAAAAGTGCTCATTGCCGACACCGTGGCGCCGTTGGCTGATGCGGCCTTTGCGTTGCCAGCGCCGACGCTGGTCGATGCCTGGTTGGGAGCGGGAGCTTACACGATCCAGCTCTTTTTTGATTTCAGTGGCTATACCGACATGGCCATTGGGCTGGCGCTGATGATCGGTTTTGTATTTCCGGAAAACTTCAACGATCCCTACACCTCGCGCTCGATCACTGAGTTTTGGAAGCGTTGGCATATGTCGCTTTCAAATTGGTTGCGCGAATATTTGTATGTCTCGCTCGGGGGTAACCGTAAAGGCGTGTTGCGAACCTACATCAACCTTTTTTTAACCATGCTGCTGGGTGGTTTGTGGCACGGAGCCAATTGGACATTTGTCTTGTGGGGCGCCTGGCATGGCGCCATTTTGGCTTTGGAGCGGTTTTTGGAGCAACGTTATGGGCCATCGCGTCTGCCCGACTGGTTGCGTGTTATGAAAACCATGCTGCTGGTCATCATTGGCTGGGTCATGTTTCGTGCCCTAGACATAGAGGCTGCAGGACGTATGTTCGCGGGGATGGGGGGGCTGCAAGGTTGGGCGTTGAGTGCCCCAATGAGTTGGCATATCACACCTGAGCGTTTGTCAATCGGGCTATTGGGCATAGTACTTGTGTATGCCATGCCGTGGCTGAAGCGGCATGCTGGTGGACCGCTGCGGTATGCCATATTGCCGCTGTTTTTGTGGGCTGTAGCTACCTTATCGGCGCAATCGTTTACTCCATTTTTGTACTTTCAATTTTGATCGCATCATGAATTCAACTCAACAAGAAGCCCCGGTGCAGTTGCAAACACGCTTGCCACATTGGGCAGCAGGTGTTCTTGTCGGTGTCATGCTTGCCGGTTTATGGCAGTTTGCTTCAGCAATCGGTCAATGGTCGGATATGGTGATTCCGCAAGCCGCATCTGATTTTCGGGAAGGAAGAACAACCGGTGCTATAGAAAAACAAATCGACCAAAAAATGCCTGCACGCAGTTCTCTGATTGCGAGTGCCAACGCGCTGCGTTTTAGCTTGTTGCAAGGTGCTAATGAGCAGGTTCGTGTTGGTCGCTCTGATTGGTTGTTTTTGACAGAAGAGTTGCAATACGATGCGCAGGCACAGCGCAACATGGCGGCTAGGTTGAGTTTGCTAGGGCAAACTGCGCACGCCTTGCAAGGCAAAGGGGTTCAACTATTGCTGGCTGTAGTGCCCGACAAAGCCCGGATTTATGAGCAGTATTTGCCCACAGGGCATTACCCAGAATATAACGCGATGCGTTACCAGGCGGCCATTGCCGGCCTGCAAAGCCACGGTGTTGCGGTGCTTGATTTATTAACTGTCTTGCAAGACGCAGCGAAAACCCAAGAGGTGTATTACCGAACGGATACGCATTGGAATCAGGTGGGTGCCAAGGTGGCTGCGCTGGCGTTAGCCAAACGATTACGTGAAATGCAGGTGCCGTTGGGCGACACGGCTTACAGAATTGTGCAGGCAACCACTGCCAGTGAGCGTGCCGGCGACCTGATTCGGCTTATGGGGCTTGAGCAGGTGCCAAATTGGTTACGGCCTTTGCCGGATCAAGAGGCAATACAAAAAATCGATGCCATCAGCTCAACGTCACAAAATAGCCTGTTTGGTGGAAGCGCCGTAGCGGTGGTTTTGACCGGCACATCGTATTCGCTGAGGGGCAATTTCCATGGCCACCTGCAACAAGCCTTGTCGAGTCAGGTTCTCAATGCCGCTAAAGACGGGGGGGGCTTTTTGCAGGCGACTGGAGATTATTTGAAAGATGAAGCTTTCAAGACCGAGCCACCGCAAGTGATCGTTTGGGAGGTGCCGGAGCGGTTTATGACTTTGCCCCTGACGCAGGAATCAACCTGGCTCAAGACCCAACAGCTGGCAGTCCACTGATCCTTTGCAATCAGGGAGTAGGGGCTTTGTTGACCAAATCCGTCACTCGCTTTAGCCATTCAGCGTTGGACAAAATATAGCGCGCTTCTCGATATTTGTAATCAGGCGGTGCGTACATATCGCGCTCGGGGATTTCCCAAAGCAATAATTTGGGAGGATTGGTTTGAAATGCATCGTCACGCAAATAGGTTTCCATGCCCACCCAGGATCCCTGGGTGGCGCTGACACCAATGCTAAAGATATTTTTTTGTAATGAATATCTCAAGCCATCGGCAAAGCCAGTCCAATCAATGGTGTAACTGCTACCTACCAAGCCAATATCAGGAGATTCCTGCTTTCCCAATAAATCAGAATTATTCACGTCAGTACGACTAACTGACATAGAAAAATATCTCTCGTAAGGGTATTTTCTGGCTGGTGAATCTGGAGGAAGCAACTGAAGGATATCTCTGCTCCTTGTGGCGCCCTTGGCTTTGCCGGTAGTGAGTGTGTAGGATTGAGTAGGAATTTGACTGATCGTGTTCTTGAGGACAGGATTAGAGAGAATTTCTGCACCGATAGTTTCTGCTGCGAGCATCGCGCCAGTTTTTGCCCAATGCGTGTCTAATCGAAAGAACAACGGGGTATCACTGGTTCGGTGCGGACTTTTAAGGAAGGCTGTATTTAAATCGACTGAGGTGACGCCAGACGAACGAAGAGTTGCTAGCATGCGCTCATAATTGCTGCGCATGTAATCATTGATTTTGATGTCGTCAGGCAAGTGCTCCTCGTGGATGCGCATTTTTATGGGCACCATCACAATTAATAGTTGAACACCCTTTTTTTGCAATACCTGATTAAATTGTTGAATCAGCGAGAGTGAGTTCTTTGCGCCTGGTGCGTCTTCTGAGCTTGTTAACTCGTTTCGGTAAAAAAGCCATTCATCTTTGCCAATAATACCCGGGTATTGCTCCAATGAATCTGCAGCAAAAGCTGTAACGACAGAACTAAAAGTCAAAAATAGCGCCAATTTGGCAATAAATGTGCGTCGACTTCGTTTCAATTGAGTGGTATTTTTCATTATTTTTTGAATAGCATGAGCTTTAACGTGAAGGCTTAAATTTCACAGAAAAAGCGTATTTTCCGGAATTAAGTTCATCAAATATCAGGGCAGATCTCTGGGTATCTATTGGTTTGATCAGAAACTTGATCGAAGTGTTCTCTTTGGCTGCAATAATTGGCACAGCGTTCATGATTGGGTGCGTCACAAATACGGTCAATCCCTTCACACTGGAAGTTCCTTCGACTGTCATCACAAAGTTAAGTTGATCAGTTTGCGATGTGTGAGTGATGCTGACTTTTTCACGATTACGCCACCAAGCTGAAATTTCATCGCCACGAGCCACCCATAAGACATCCTTGTAGGTTGCAACCTTGCCCATATAGCGCGCCAGAATCGGTCGCATCAGTCCATCTTCTACATAATTTTGTGAGTGCACAGAGAGTAGCCCAAAAGCACCACTCATGACGATCATGTCAAGGTCATGTGCCAAGTTCGATTCTATGCGTTCAGTGCCATAAATAAGTCGCTTGAAATTCACATCATCAAGTTGAGTACGTGGCAGCACGACAAGCGCGCGATTGGCATCCAGATTTGATTCTGCTAGCGAAAAAAATGGCAATCTGTCCTGACTCGCGCTGGGATCAGCAGCATGATGCAGTATTCCATATTTGCGTAGTAAGGCCTCGGTCGTCGCATCGTAGCTTTCCGTCGGTGCTCTGAATCCAGTTGCTGCATGAACATCATCACCAAGAATACTGCGCATTTGTTCTCTCATGGTTTGAATGCGTTTTTCCTGAGTGTTTGCCGCGAGTGATTTAAACCCCGTATGAATATCTGCGTGGTAGGCTATTTCATGACCTCGGGCAAATAGATTTTTGACAATTTCAGGATAACGAATGGCTTCAGACGTGAGGCAATAAAACGTGCCCTTTGCTCCAATGCTTTCGAGGTGATTTGCTAAGGTTGGCGCTGAAAAAAATTCAAATTCGGTGTCCATTTCAATCAAATGTGCAGCAATTTTGCCATCAGGCCAGGCAGACTTGAAAACTCTAGGTTCACGGCGAAGCCAATCTAGCGTCCCATCAAGCAAAAGGTTCATGTCTGCTTGCGGGTGATAGCCCCAAACAGTTTCAGGAAAGGAGAAATACACCCCTCGGTATAACGCTGATTCGTGAAATGCAATCGCCCCGTTTGGACCAACTTCATCTTTAGCGCGTATCCAATTCATGTAGACAGCTGCAAGATGATCAGAATGCATGCGCAGCACCTCTTTGGGAGCGCTCCCAATGGCCATTCGTCGGCCGGCCGGCAAGCCCCAGGTCAGTGGTCCATCACCAAAAGGCATCAAAAATAAGCCACCCTCCGAACTGAACTGTCCAAGAATACGTGCATTAAACATGTTTTCGATGAATCCGTAACCTCTGGCGATGCCATGCGCGTCACGCAGACCAGTCGCCCAGGTCGCAAGGAGGCTACCCCCTGTGGATGCAAAGCGACTAATTGCATTTTTTTCATCGATGTCGAGGGCTTGTGCGGAGGCTAGAACCAGCACTCCTGACTCAAGTTTGCCTAATAACTCAGTTCGTCCAATTTCTTTGAAATTTCGTCGGTATTTTTTTTTAAGGTATTGTCTCCAGCGCACCAAAGTGTCTTCATACGAAGCGCCAATTGTTTTTAAATAGGTCTCAGTGTGCGGACTTAGATAAAGGTAAACCGGGTATTCTGATCCTGCGTTTGCCTCTATTACGGTAGAAGATACAATAAAAAAAGCCAAAATTGATACAAAATAACGCAACATGCCGTATTTAAGTTATTAACGAAGTAGTTCGGTAACTTTGCTAAGCCAGGCGTTATTTTCGATCACGTATCGAGCATCCCTGTACTTGTAGTTTGGTGGTGAGCGTAGCTCGCGTTCTGGGATTTCCCAAATTATCAGTTTTGGTTTATTTGTTTTGAAGGCGTCATCGCGCAAGTAGGCTTCCATGCCGACCCAAGGGCCCTGATCAACCGGTATTGATATATCCAGAAGGTTTCGCTGCAAGGTATAGCGCAATCCATCAGGGTAACCCGTATTTTTGTTTGCGTAACTACTTCCTATCACGGTGATCAAGGTCGTATCGGAGCCACCCAGCAAGCCTGCTTTTGACTCATTGACTCGACCAACCTTAAAGGGCAAAACTTTTTCGGTTGGGTAAGCAGGGGAGTCTTTTGGCATGAGTTTGACCAGATCTCGGGCACGAGTGGAAACCTTATTGGTGGCCCAAGTAAGGGTGTATTTTTCTTCAGGTATGGATTCAAGTGTTGCTTTTAATGCTGGGGTTTTATCTATTTGTGCCTTGATGGTTTCAGCAGCAAGCAACGCGCCTGTGTGAGACCAATGTGTGTCTTGATGCAAAAATATGGTCGTATCACCTCGGCGGTGCTGGCTGGCAAGAAAGGGTTGATTCAAATTGACAAAATTTACGCCCGAAGTTTGTAATACTTTCACGGCACTCTCATATTTGCCAGCGGTGTAAGCATCCACAGAAGTTCCATCAGGTAAGAATTCTGAGTGAATCTTAATTTTTGATGGAACCATGGTCATGACTAATGCGATGCCTTTCTGTTCAAAGAGCTTACTAATGCTTGTCAACAGAGAAATTGTGGCCTGGGTGTCTTGTGCGTCATCGGGAGTAGCGAATTCGTAGCGTGTAAATAACCAGTCGTCTTTGCCAACCACGACCGATGAAGTCGATGTTTGCGATACAGCCACGTTGGTAATCAAGACAACATAGCTGAGCAAGGTGGCCTTGAATGCTTTATTGAGGAATTTGTGGTTCATGGTAAATAGATATATTTAGATAGGTACTATGGAATGGAGATCATTTTCCGGTGTAGCGTTCAACCTTGTTTTGTACGACCACTGATTTAACTTTCCCGGTTTTTTCCGCGAACAAAACAATGCTGTACGAATTCCCTTGTGACATGCTGATGGATGTCTTTCCTAGAATTGCGGCTTCGTTATGGTACTGAATTTGCAACTCGGTAGAAATGGGGTTGACTGCCAGAGCAGCAGATTTACCGTATTCCAAATTACTAAAGACTTTGGTTTTGCCATCGCTGGTCGTTACATCAAGTGCTTTTTGCTTGGATGCCAATTGATAGACGCTGAGCATCGCTTTCAATTTATTGGAGCCTGTTTTATCTTCCAGGACGATAGGTGGTTCAGTCATTTGGCTTGATGTGAATACCAAGGTGATGGCTCGTCCCTGAATCACTTCTAGCGGCATTGACACTAACTTGTTGAGTTTTCCAGGTGTTTGCAATTCAATCAGATGTCTTCCTGCAGGAATTACAAGGTAGTCACTTGCTTGATTTGTCGAGACTGACGGGATTCGGAGTTTGCCATCGATACTGACCGCGACCTTTAGCATGTCACCGGCAAGTACGATTCGAATATAAGCGGAATCGGCTGGTGGTTCAGGGTCGTACAAGCGTCCATTGGTTTGTGCCATGAGATCGGCAGAGCTGTACGCAAGCACCATAACCATTGAGAGGGTAGCAAGTAAGCGTTGTAACAACATTGAAAGCTCCTTTAATGTGTAGGTACTATTTCACGGCAGTCGCAATAAGCGGATCAAATTGCATCAACCATCGGTAAGTTCCGGGGGGCAGATTTTCCAAGGAAACTGCAACGCGCCAAGGGTCAATCGCAGTTATCGTTGTAAGTTTGTGTGGATGCCCATCAGCAAACAAACGCAAACTGCTGTGCGCTGCTGGCAAGTTGACCATGGCTGAGGCCGATCGACTGAGCGGCTTGGTGCCTGTGAGGTTGACCGTGAGTCTGGGCGTGCCAGACGTTATATCCATGCTGACACTTACCCGCGAGCGCTCGCGCCACCACTGGGCGACTTGACTGGTGAGTGCAAACCAACCATTTTTGCTATTCCCTTTTAATCGATCGAAAATTGGCTGCCATTCTTCTTCGGACAGCAAGCTTTGGTTGGGTGTTCGGATCAGCGAAAGGCCTCCCATGGCCAAAGAAATTTCAAGTTCTCCCAAAAACTGTCTCAATCCGTCTTCAGGATCACCTTCGTTCATAAGGGCTTCTGGGCTGCTGAGTGTTCTGGGCAGCATCACCATGCTGGGTTCATCAGTAATAGCACTCGATGGGCGTGGCTGGGTTACTGGAATTCGAGCATCTGTGGCGTCATTGAGTGCCAAATAGTGCCCCATGCCAAGTTGGTTGAGCACGGCGACAGTGGTTTTATCTGCGGCATCCATCGGCGCAGCAAACCCATGATCTGAACCAGTTTGAAGGCCCGATGCTTTCATTTGTTGCTGCATATCAAGCAATCGCTTGCGCTGCTTGTCTTCGGGTTGACCTTTGAATCCCTCAAAATGATCCGCCATGAAGGCTAGCTCGTGCCCTTGCGTTTGTAGTTTCTTCAGAGACTCTGCTGATTTGAGCAAATTCTCCGTTACCAAATAGTAGGTGGCACGGGCGCCTAACAATTCGATCCGTTTGGAAAACTTAATGTCCACTTCATCAACAACTTCGGGTGCATCAATTGCGACTGAAACTGCGTTGGTGAATGGGTACGGCCATGCGCCCAAGTGCACTGAGGGTTGCCTGAGTAACCATAACAAGGCATTGTGTGCAATTGCCTCCATTTCAGCAGGTGAAGTCGACATCCACAAGCGCTCTGGATAGCCCAGCACAACACTACGTGACATAACTCCGTTTGTTTGGGGTTTTTCACCGATCACAATGGTGTTAATGGCCTGGTCAAGTACCGAGTTTCGTGACCAATCCAGAATGTTCGCAGCCGATTGCTGGCCGGTCATGCGAAGAGGGTAAATGTCTTTTACCCTTTCGAACCAAATTCGTTGTCCTGCAGGTAAGTTGAAGGTGATCGGGCCATCCCCGTAAGTCATCAAAAAATTGGCATCTTCTTCATTGGCTGTGTCTCCCACTACACGGGCATCAAGTACGTTTTCCATGAATGAAAAGCCTTGCCATGCACCGTTACCGTCACGGACTCCTGTTAGCCATGTCGCCAAAACGCCGCCTCCTTGTGCTCGAAATTTTGCAACGGCAAGTTTCTCTCTTTCAGTTAACGCAACCAGTGAAGGTAGCACGATGACGCCTGGGGCACTGCTTTCCAAGGCGTCAACGGATGTGATCGTTTTGTAAGGGATGTGATACTTGCGAAGGAATGTTTCCCAAATTCGCACCTGCACCTTAAAGTCAATGCCCGCGGACTCGGCATGCGCTTTGGCTGTGGGTGATGCATACAACCAAATCATCGATTTAACTGTTGGTGTGTTTCCGGTTCCAACAATTGGGGTGTTTAGAGTGACAGGTGGTCCCGTGTTCTTTGTGGTTTTGTTGTTTGATTTAAAGAAATCTTTCGGAATAAAAAATTCAGTGGATTTGCCTGGTGGCATCAAAGTAGCGATTTTTGAGCCAGCTATTGGTGTCGCTCCGGAACTAACCTCACTTTTGGCGACTAAGGTTCGTGGTGAACCACATGCTTGAAGCAATAGCGATAAAGCCAAGACGGATAACCATCCGAGTTGAAAAAAGTGACTTGCCAAAGAGATCATGTTGGTTTGAGCCGTTAGTATGGCGTTAATTTGTTTTTGCACTTTAACAAAATATGCGCAGGCCTGCACAATTTCAATTATCATAAAATGTTAAAAAGAGAAAGTTGAATCAATGGATGAGCAAGGTGCTGAAGCAAAAATTGTCAGATTAGGTGTCCCAGGCTTGCCCAGCCTGACGGATCAGCTGATGCCTGGTGGGCTTTATCTGATGATCGCTGAAACAGCCTCTGCGCGTTTTCCAATTTTGGCATCGACTTTGGCTCACGGTCTTGGTAGCGGTACTCAGTGCAGAATTGTGGTGCCGCAAAATCCAGAAGTTTTTGTTCAACGATTGGAATCGTTTGATAATTTGAACGTCAATCAAGCGATTCAAAAACGCTTGCTGCAGATGTACGTCATGCAGGAAGAATTTACAAAAAAAATGTTTCGCCATGGCGCCGAAGCATTTGTCGAAGAACTCGATCATTACGAATTCCCAGATAGAGGCTATGTTATTTTCGACCAAGCGGATGATCTGCTTAGTTTGCATGATGTGGTGTTGGCGCTCGATCAGGTTGATGTGCTCAGAAGATGGGCCAAAGAACATCAAGTGGTGGTGTTGATGGTTTTGACCCGCACCAATGAGTCGCAAACGAGCACGATCAATGCGCTCATGGACAGCCTGACAGGCATTGTCCGTTTAGGGGCTAATCGAAGCGGTTTGGAGCTGACTTTTGATTATTGGCAATCCCCCGAAGGAACCATTGCCGGGCGTGGTTATCTTCTCAAAGCGGTTCAAAACGGTTTGTATGAGGCAAGCAGCAATTCGGTTGTGGTCGAGGGTGCCGGGAGTGGCTTTGAAAAACCAGAGGTCATCAATGACAGTGATGCCCAGTTTTTCTATATGGATCCTAATTGAGGAAGCCTGGCCAAGCAAATGAAGGGCAAGTGGCAACGTGTTGATACCTTGGTTGGTATGCTGCACGCAACTCGTAATATGCGAACGGTAACCTGCATACTGATGTTCCAGCAGGGTTCAGTATTGCGTCAATTGGCTGAAACAGTGCACACACTCAGGCAGTCATTGGGCCGCTATGCGAGCATCGTGGTGCAAGAAAAAGATGCTTCCCTGCGCTACCAAAACGAAGCATTACTCCTGAAACTCGGTTTGAATCTGGTGATCAATCGCGATGTGCCGGTGAGCCGACTGCCTTTGCTGTTTGGGTCATTAAAGGGGCAAGTTTTCACCCGTGATGTGGATATTAATTTTGAGGCAGCGCTGGGCAGTGTTTTGCCATCACGTGCCAGCGGTTACCTGATCGCGCAGCGATTTGTGCGGGAAGTCGAGGTGGTTTTGGAGCGTTCTGAAACCCTTGACATTCCTTGTGCCATGGTGGTTGGTCGACCAAAATCCAATATACCTATGATCGATTTGGTCACCAACAACGGCATTAACAGACCCGGTGATTTGTTCTCTACAGATACTGAAAACTTTTTTGTTTTTTTAAGTGCCTGCCCGCAGACTGTCTTGTTGCCAACGCTGGCGCGCCTTTTCAGAATGCCGGTCGATGATGTATTTGGAGACGTCCGATTCGTTGTTAACCGCGAAGAAATGCAGGCCGAAATGGCGGCCTTGTTGCGTGCTTCTGAGCATGAAACTCTGCCTGATTTTTCTGAGATTACTGCAGCCCAGGCGCAAGCTCAGGCGCAGTCGCGCCCACCGCCCCCAAAAGAGCTCGCTCCAGCGCAAGAATTTGCCCCGGAAACGTTGCCTCGCGTGGCTGCGAGCCCCGCACAATCTGCACCAGTTACCCCTACCGAAAAACCCTTGCCGCTTGGAGGTTTATTCAAAAACGCCCCAGCTGAAGCTGTCGCTGTGGCTGCACCTGCTCCATTGATCGCCCCAGTGCCCCGCTACGAGGCTCCCATCGAGGCGCAATTTCCCAGGTCTGTGCCTAAACCTGCTGTCAAGTCGCCAGTGAAGGTTGTCGTTGCACCCCCCGTACTGCCGACCCAAGAGGCATCCGACAGTGTGTTTGAATATGATGGCATGGCCAGCATTCCGACATTGGGTAAAAAAGATGCACCGCGTGCGACGCGCGCTGTGCGAGCCGTTCATTAAATCGCATGAATATGAAATACATCCATTACATAGGTTTGCTTGGGGTTTGTTTGCCCTCTTACCTGTTGGCGCAAACGACCGGGTTTTCTGTCAGTCCTGGCTCTGAGATCAAGGGCGCTCCAATTGGCAATAGCTCGGGCTGGATCGAACCTTTCAAATTCATTGGAAATGCAGAAAAAGCGCCCGAAGAAAATGCGCCCAAACGTGCGCCTGCGCTGCAAAAGATTGTGGATTTGAATGCTGCCGGTGACTACCACGCCGCTGGTACTGAGGGATTGGCCTTGATGGCGACGCAAAGCGTAGATGAAGAGCTGCAACTCATCATTGCCAATAGTTTGGCATGGACAGGACGTGTGAAGCAAGCTGTGCCCGCGTATCAGGGGTTGAGCAAAGGTAAATTCGCCAATGCGGCCAACGTGGGCATGGCTAACATCAACAGCTGGCGTGGCCGTCATGACCTGGCGTTGCCTTTGTATCAAACGGTGCTGGCTAATGACCCAACCAATGCAGACGCACTCGAAGGTTTCGATTTGGCCAGCCGTGAACTCAGTCCGCGCACCACTTGGGGTGTAATGGGTTCAAGCGATTCATCAGAACTTAAGCGCACCATGGCTACACTCAATCACCGTTGGCGCGACGATTCAGGTGCGAATATTTTTGAGGTGGAAATTGCCGGCATGAAAGATTGGCTGCCGACTGCCATGGCCAATCAGCAAGAGGTGACCCTGCGTTATCAAAGTTTGGATTTGGCTCTGAAGCCCAGTCTAGAGTTGAATATGCCCACCAAGTTGAATCGGTCCTTGTATGCCACTGGGCGAGTTAAGTTTTTTGACGAGCAGCTCACTGTTGGTGCGGGGCGGGTTAACTGGGGCAAAATGTCGGTTAATCCGATTGCGTCGATCAATGATTTATCGGCTATCTACTTGGGTGCCAATGCCACCCAGTCCTTCGCGTTGGGCAGTGTGCAGGGGCGCATCGACTATTACGGCGTCTCTGATGGCAATTCGATCATTTCACATAGTCTGAATTTCAACTCGGCTTGGCGTCCACTCGGTAGCAATTTCAAACCTTTTGCGGGTATTGAGGGGCGCTCTGCGAGTGCTTCAGCAAAAACCTACTGGTCACCCGTGAACGGCTCTGGTACAGCCTATGCCGGAATTTTGGCTGAATGGGGCGCTGCAGAATGGAATTTGTTTGGCTCTGCGCAACTAGGCTTACCACTTTATGGGGATGCGGGTAATAGCTGGAGCGTCTCTGCGGGCGGCAAGCATTGGCTGACCAGTGATATCGCTTTGAATGTCAATTTGTGGTCGATGGCAAGCTGGCGCGAAAACTCTGCCTATCGTGCGCAGTCTGCCAACGTGAGCCTGGAAAAACTTTGGCGCTAAACAAAATTTATCGCTATGTGTTGATGGTTGTCGTCACGGGGGGGATGATTACCATCTTGGCACTGAGTTATCGAACGGTACAAAAGCAAGAGGGTTCATTTAGCGCGCTGATGGAGAGCTGGATTCTTTCGGCTATTTCGGCGTATTTGTTGCTTTTTTTGGTGCTGTTGGTGCTGCGCTATGCGGTGCTGATTCTGTACTCGTTCATGGAGCAAATCGAAACGATTTACAAAAAACGCGCGTATGAGCCGCCTCGGTTTTCTGAAGAAAGCTCACTCCCCATGGTGTCGATTGTGGTGCCGGCCTACAACGAAGGTGTGGTCATACAACCGGCGCTGCGCTCCCTGACTGAGTTGGACTATCCGAATTATGAAATCATCGTTATTGATGATGGTTCTACTGACGATACCTATGAGAAAGCCCTCGAAATTGCGCGTACCAGCCGAAATGTGACGATTCGCGTCATCACCAAACGCAATGCGGGCAAAGCCGAGGCACTGAATACCGGCATGACTCTGGCGCGGGGCGAGTTTGTGTTGAACATGGATGGTGATGCCAAACTCTCGAGCAATACGATTCGGGTTTGCATCCCTCATTTTGACAACCCGTCTGTTGGCGCAGTGGCCGGGAGTGTCAAGGTCATCAACCGTGAAAACGTCTGGACGAATATTCAGGCGCTCGAGTATGTTGAAGGCTTGGCCATGGCGCGCAAAGCGCAAAGTTTTATTCGTTCTGTGAATATCATTCCAGGGCCGCTTGGATTTTTTCGCAAATCGGTTTTATTGCAAGTGGGGGGCTACGACCACGACACTTTCGCTGAAGATTGTGACCTAACCCTCAAGATATTGATGCGTGGTTGGGCCATTTCTTACGAACCAGCTGCCATTGCCTGGGTTGAAACACCGAGTCGTTTGTTGGATCTGATCAAGCAACGCTATCGCTGGACGCGCGGCATTCTCCAGGCGACCAAAAAACACAGCAAGGCCTTGTTTAGTCCGCGCAAATCAGGTGTTAATTTTTATATGCTCTGGTATATGCTGTTCGAAGGCATCATGTGGCCTTTTTCGACGGTGCTGGGAAATCTGTTTTTTATTTATGTGAGCTTCCAGTTTGGTCTGGCCACTTTGTTGTTTTACTGGTGGCTGCAGCTGGCCGTGCTTGACGTGATAGCGGCTGCATACTGCGTGGTGATCGAAGAGGAAGACCCGTCACTTATTTTTTATTCTGTGTTGTTTCGTCTTTTTTACATCAATATCACCGATGTCGCCAAGGTGCTGGCTACGATCGAAGAGTGGCGCGGTGCGACGATGACCTGGGGCAAACTCGAGCGAGAGGGTAAACTTTAATCATGGATCTGATTTCAATTCTGGCAACTGTTATTTTGATCACGACCGTCGGCACGATGGTCGTGGGCGTGGGGGCTTATGCGGCGTTTAAATTGCGTGACAAGCGAAAACCTACGAAAGGGCGTGGCGATGCAACCATGGATGCCAGGGGGCTTCAGGAGCCGATCTTTTTAACACCCTATATTCCGGTAGGTGCTGACGTTGGCAATCTCAAACCAGATTAACGGCTAAGCCATGCGAAAAATTCGACTCGAAGAACCCGCACCTGTTGACCTGAATCAACGTTCTATTTTTCGTCGAATCGGCACTTACATGCCGGTGATGATTATTTTGGGCATTTCGATGCCGGTGCTGGTTTTTCTGTCGATGATGCAAATCCTTGGCTGGAAACTCCCTGCTCTGGGGATGCAGGGTGGCAGTTTTAGTTTTGGCGCTTCCAGCGACCTCATCTTTCTTTATGCTTCACCCAACTCTAAAACTTATTTCGCCAAAATAGGTGGCAACTACGACACCTTGTTAACGCCGTGGCGCAGTTACTTCACTGACCGTAAGATGCAGGTTCGGGAAATAGCGGATCCACTGCTCTTGCAGAAGCAGACCAGTGGTGTGCTGATTCTGCCTTCAGCCTTGGCACTGAATGACGCTGAGCGCGATGCCATTTTGAATTTCAGGTCAAAGGGCGGCAGTGTGCTGGCGACCTGGGCCAGCGGCACGCGCAGCGGCACTGGCGATTGGGCTGGCTGGCAGCTGATGGAGAGTTTGGGTGCCAAGATGGTGGGTGAAATCCCGGCAGAATCTGAATCTCGTCAACTCACGCTCAATGGCGAGTCGCCACTTTCGACACAACAACCAGCTGGCGCGCGCATCTGGATGGGCAAAACCACCGAAAACCTGCTGCGTTTTACAGGTGAATCAATCGCTGCACGTTTTATGAACTGGGCACGTATTCCCGAGGAAGGTCGCAATCAGGAGGGCGCCATTGTTTTTAACGAGGGCTTGCCAGGCACGGGGCGGGCGGCCTTGTTTGCATTTGCCGAAACCACCTGGGAATCGCGTCCCTTTGTCATGCATCAGTTGATTGACGACACCTTGAAGTGGCTGCAGCGCCAGCCCAGCATTGTGCGAGCGGCATGGCCTGATGGCAAGCTGGCGGCACAAGTGATCGAGATGGACACTGAACAGGGTTTTCAGAATGCGTCGGCTTTTTCCAGCATGATGAAAAGCATTAATTACCGTCCCACTTTTTTTGTGCTGACTTCGGTGGGCGTGCAGTTTGCTGATCTGGTCAAGCAACTATCACGCGACGCTGAAATTGCCTACCATGGCGATGTTCATGTCAGCTTTAAAGATCAGCCATCGTTTACACAGGAGCAGCGCATTCAGACCATGAAAGCTGAATTGGCTTCGGTGCTGCCCAATATCAGCACTGTGGTTGGTTTTCGTGCGCCCACAGAGGGTTACGATGCGACTACTGAGCAACTGCTTTACAAAAATGGCATTCGATACCACGCGGCAGACCCGAGTCGGCTCGACGGGCGCGTTCCCAGTGTTCTGAAAATGCAGGGCGTGCGCGCTGAAGAGTCGCTCATTGTCATAC